>JBGAKU010000137.1:0-14994 GCA_044224255.1 Geminicoccaceae bacterium | reverse complement strand
AGCCGCCCCGCGTCAGCCCTTGGCGATGTAGACCTGCTGCTTGGGGAACTTCGCGAAGACTTCCTCCTCGACGCCGAAATTGTTGGCCAGCAGCTGCGTCGGGCTGGTCGCGAGCCATTCGGACAGCGAGATCTCCTGATAGTGGCCGCTGTCGAAGGTGATCACGATCTCGGTCTCCTCGGGGCCGATGTTCTGCACCGAGTGGCCGTAGCCTTGCGGGATGTAGGCGACGTCGCCGGGGCCGAAATCGGCCGTGGCCATGCGGCCGCTGGAGCCGAACAGGGTCACGCGCGCGTGGCCGCCAGCATAATACTGCCACTCGTTGGCGTTGGGGTGCCAGTGCAGCTCGCGCAAGGCGCCGGGCTGCAGCTTCATCACCGCCCCGGTCATGGTGGTCGAGATCGGGAACTCGTTGACCGAGACCAGATTGATCGAGCCGCCCGGGAAGGCGCGCGTCGGCTGCTGCTGCATCAGCCGGTAGCGGTGGGTGTTGGGGCTGACCCGGTCGTTGACCTCCTGGGCCGCCGGCGAGTCGAGCGGCACCACCTTGCCCTGCTGGATGTAGACCTCGCCCTTGGGGAAGTTCGCGAAGGTGTCGGCCGGCACGCCGAGATTCTGCGCCAGCACGGCCGGGTCGACCAGGCTCAGCCAGTCGGTGATGCTGAAGGTGCCGTGCTCGGAGAAGTTGCCGTTGTCGAACGACAGGATGAAGTGGCAGGGCTCCGTGCCCAGGGTCTGGATCGAATGGCCGTGGCCGCGCGGGAAGAACCAGACGTCGCCCGGCCCGAAATTGAGGATCTCGGTGGTGCCGTTGGGGTCGATCACCGTCGTCTGGCACTGGCCGTCCAGCACATAGGCCCATTCGGCGGCGATCGCGTGCCAGTGCAGCTCGCGCGAGGCGCCGGGATTGAGGTACATGTGCACGCCCGCGATCCCCTGCGAGATCGGGAAATGGTGCACGGTCGCCTCGCGCGCCCAGCCGCCCGAGGTGATCTTGGGCTCGGTCGCGTCCATGCTGTACTTGAACGCGATCGACTCCTCGGTCTTGTGCGGCACGACCTCCTGGCCGCCCGTGCCCGGCGCCACGTCGTGGCCGCGCGCATGCGCATCGGCAGCGCCCTCCGCCGCCGCCGCGCGTGCCGCGATCAGGCCGCCCGCGCCCAGAGCGAGGCCGCCAAGAAGATCACGCCTTTTGGTCTCGTGCACGTTCCACCCCTCACAATGGTCAGAAAGCTGCCGCCGATCGTGGTGGCCGGGCTCAGTCCGCCACCACCCTGATCTTCTGCATCATGCCGTTGTCCTCGTGCTCGAGGATATGGCAGTGGAAGACGAACTCGCCGATCGCGGCCCGCGTGAACTTCATCAGCAAGCGCACCGTGCCAGGCTTCGTCGGCACGTCCACGCCCGGCTCGGTCGAGGCGCCGCGCGCCGCGGCCCGGACATTGACCGTGTCGAGGATCGGAGGGTCCCCGTCGATCGCGTCGGCGGGTGTCATGTCGCGGAAGTGGATCTGGTGGATGTGGAAGGCGTGGATCTCGAGCGTGTAGTTCTCGATCACCCATTCCTCGATCACGCTCTCCCTGCCGCGCAGATGCACGACGACGTCGGGCTTGAGATTCTTCCCGGTGAACGGCTCGATCCGCACCGGTGCAGCCTGGCCGTCGCTGGAGCGGGTCATGGTCAGATAGAAGTCGGTCGCGAGCGGGTCGTACTGCCCATCCGCCGGCGGCCCGATCAGCCACCTCGACTTGTCGACCGTGAAGCTGCGCGGATACTCGGTGAAGGCGAAGACCCGCCGCACATCCGGCGCCCGGCTGAGGATCTGGGTATACTTGGTCTCGCGGCCGCGCGGCTCGATGTCCTCGTCGCCGGTCTCCGGCGCGTCAGCGGCGGCTTCGCCCGAGCTCGTCACCCGCAAGAGGCGCCGCGCCGGGGCGCCGTCGCCGGCACAGCCCGGCAGGACCTGGATGCTGTCGAGGTAGAGCGTGGCGCCCGGCGGCGGGGCGTGGACCAGGATCTCGACCCGGTTGGCGGTCGCGAGCAGCAGCGGCTGACGCTGGGTGTCGAGCACCTGGAAGCGCCGCTTGCCGTCGTCGTCGTGCACCGGCACGCCGTCGCGCGCGACGATCTTCAGCGGCAGCACCCGCTCCTTGCCGTCCTTGGCCAGGACCAGCTGCGGGCTGACATAGGTCTGCGCGGACGCGTTGAGGATGCGCCAGATCGGCGCTCGCCCGGCGCCATCGTCTTGCTCAGCACCTGCGCGTCGGGCAGCGGGTGATCTCGGTCTCCGTCACCAGGAGCGCCGTTGAGGGTCAGGCTGGTGATGGCGGGGCCGCCGGCGTCGGAATCGCCCGTAGCGCAGACCACCTCGTGATCGCGGTCGATGCGCGGGTTGATGGCGGGATGGTTCGGGACGGTCGGGGCGCGGGGATGGGCATGACGTTCAGCGTCGGCAATGAGACTGGACGCCGCCGAAACGCCCGGTAGCGCCAGCTGCTCGGGAGATCCCGGATGATCAGGACGTCGTCGGTGACGCCCCGCGCCCGCCAAGGCGATCGATAAATCCTCATCACCGATGATGATCCCGCCGGTGGCACCATCATCGTCTGGGCCTGCGCCTGGCCGTGGCGATGGGTGTGATACCAGGCCAAGCCGACCGGGTGATCATTGGGGATGTCGTAGGTGTAGGTGAAGCTGGTTCGGCGCGTCCTGGCAGCCGAGCAAGGGCGCGGTCGGGCCGCCCCAGTTGGCGGCGTAGAGCGTGCTGCGCAGCACCTCGTCATGACAAGGCTTGGGCGAGACCTCGAGCCCGTGCGTGTGCAGGTTGGTGCTGCCGTCGGCGAGGTGCGGGATGCTGGTCTCGATCCGGTAGTACCTGCCGTTCGCACCCGGGGCGGCCTTGAATTGCTGCTCCGGCTGGCTGCACTGGCGCGGGACCGGGGCACCGTTGAGATAGCCCTCGATCGGGCAGTTCTTGGTCTTGTCGGGCCCGGTGTTCAGGAGCGTGTTGGTCAGCCTGATGGTCAGCCGGTTGCCGCGCTTGATTCGGATCACCGGCGCCGCCGGCAGGTTCCGACCGGCGAAGCACAAGTTCTGGTTGTCCGTGCCGACTCCGAGCCCGGCCCCCAGCGCCAGCCTCACATTCACGTCACCGGCCGCGGTCACCTCGGGCGGGCTCTGATAGTCGATGGGCGGCGGCGGGCAGGCGGCGGTGCGATTGCCGGTCGAGGACGAGCTTAGAGCCTGCAGGCCCGCGAGCAGCAGCTGGCCCGAGTTCGGCGCTGCCAGCTCGTCGGCCGTGCAAATGTTTGCCTGGAGATCCGCCTCGCTGATCTGCGCCCGGGCACCGCCCGCACCGGCCAACGCGACGACCGCCGCAAGCGCAATTCCGACCCCGCGTCCGACCATGATCGTACCGCCCCTTGATTTTGTTGCCCTCCGATTGACACATCACCAACGAGTGCGCAACCTTCGCATGTGAGCGTTCGGCCACTTCATGTAACCCTAGGTAGCATTAGAATTGCTTGTGCAATGCGCAGTACTCGCGGGGCACAATTCTCGGCGTCACCTTGAAAGGGAAGAAGGTGGGGGATCGTTGTGGGAGGCAGCGCAGGCTGGGCGCTGGCGGGTTGCGCGCGGCGATTCCCCTGGCCTTGGCCGCCATGCTCGCCTCGGCTCAGGCCGCCGCCAACAATCAGGGGCAGGTCGCGACCTGCTCCTGGCCACTCAAGACGACGGTGGACACCTTGAACGTGGCGTTTCCCGATGCCAGTGCCACCTATTGGACGACACCGTTCACCGTACTGCCGAACCTGACCGAGATCACCCTTGACGGCGAGTACACCGACGCACGGTACATCTCCGTCGACGTCTACAACAATTCAGGGTCCAGCTTCACCTGTGGTGGTCGCGAGTCGGGCCTGGCCGATTTCGAGACCGCGCCCGATGCCGGGAGTCTCAACCCGTTCCAGGAGCCTGCGGACCCCGGTGGGGCGTTCACCGTCAGTGCCACCCGCTCGCCGGCTGCCGCCAGCTCGGCCAATTTCGTGCCGCTCCCGCTCGCCTGCTGCACGCCGCCGCCGGTCGACGGCAAGGTGCCGGCGCAGCTCGCCTTCCTCGTCTTTCGCGTCTACCTGCCCACCGGCGGTGACGCTGCGGTGACGCTGCCCCGCCTGACGCTGCGCTACGGCAAGACCACACCGGTCGTGCTGCCGCCCTGCGGGGCGGGACGCGCCACGGCCGAGCTGCCGCCGCCCTTGGTCCGGCGCGCCATCGTCGCGGCCCAGCCCTGCGGCCGCCCGGGTACGAACGCATGCCCGCCCGAGCTCACCTTCTTCCGGCCGACCGAGAGCGCCACGGGCGGGCTGTTCCCCAATACCGACAACAAGTATGTCGGCGCCCTGGTCCGGCCCAAGGCGGGCAGGCTGGTCGTCGTGCGCGCGCAGGGCGCCTCCTTTCCGCCGGGCACGGATCCGGCCCCCTGGCCCGGGGCCGCCGAGCTGCGCTACTGGTCCCTGTGCGTGAACGTCTATCGCCGGCCCTGGCCGGTGGTGACCATCAACGATCACGGTCGGCAGGTCGTCGGCTGCACCGCCGATCTCGACACCCCGCGCGACGCGGCCGGCTTCTACACCTATGTCGTGTCGCGCCTGCACGATCGGCCCCCGGCGTCGGTCCTGCGGCGCAACCATGCGACCTGGCTGCCGTTCTCCCGTCGGCAACCGGAGGCACGGCACCTGCTGATCCTGCGCAACATGCTGGGCGATGAGTTCCCGCACTCGGTGCAGAACTGCACCCCCGGCTCGACCGCCACCGACATCGCCAGCTGCGCGGTGTCGATGGGCGCCTACTATCCGCGGGCCGCCGAGTGCGCGGTGACGACCTTCATCCGGGGCGGCACGGAGGCCTGCTTTGCCGAGGCTCGGCGTGGACGCTGAATGGCCCGATCCGCCATCGTCTGGTTCCGCAACGATCTCCGCCTCGCCGACAATCCGGCCCTGAGCGAGGCGGCAGCGCTCGGGGGCGCGGTCGTTCCCCTCTACGTCCTCGACGACGAGGCCGCCGGCCGGTGGCGCCTCGGTGGCGCTGCGCGATGGTGGCTGCACCATTCGCTGGCCAGCCTGCAAACGGGGCTCGGGCGCCTCGGTCTGGGCCTGCGTCTTCAGCGCGGCGACTCGGCCAAGGCGATCGACCGCCTGTGCAGCTTCAACGCCAGCCTCGGCCGCGAGCCCTGGGAGGTCACCCGCGACGGCGGCGCGCCCTACAAGGTGTTCACCCCGTTCTGGCGCGCCTGGGAGCGGCACGGCCCCTTGCCGGCGCCGCTGCCAATGCCGAAGCCGCTCGGGCGGGCCGTCGAGCCGGATCATGAGGCCCTGGGCGCCCTCGATCTGCTACCGACGAGTCCGGACTGGGCGGGTGGGTTGCGCGAGAGCTGGGAGCCCGGCGAGCCCGCCGCCCGCACGGCCCTGGCCGACTTTCTCGACGACCCCGTCCAACGCTACGGCACCGATCGCGACTACCCGGCCAAGCCCGCCGTCTCGCGCCTTTCCCCGCGCCTCCGGCATGGCGAGCTTTCGGTCCGGCAGGCATGGCACGCGGCGCAGGCGCACGCGTCGGCCGGCACCGCGCCCTTCCTCCGCGAATTGGTCTGGCGCGAGTTCTCCTACCACCTGCTGTTCCATTTCCCCGAGATGCCCGACTCGCCGCTGCGCCCGGAGTTCACCCGCTTTCCCTGGGTCGACGAGCCGGATCTCTTCCGTGCCTGGACGCGTGGCCGGACCGGCTATCCGATCGTCGACGCCGGGATGCGCGAGCTCTGGCACACGGGCTATATGCACAACCGCGTGCGGATGATCGCGGCCTCTTTCCTGACCAAGGACCTGCTGATCCCCTGGCAGCAGGGTGCGGCCTGGTTCTGGGACACGCTCTGCGACGCCGATCTCGCCAGCAACTCGGCCAACTGGCAGTGGGTCGCCGGCTGCGGCACCGACGCGGCGCCCTACTTCCGGATCTTCAATCCCGTGAGCCAGGGCGAGAAGTTCGACGCCGACGGCGCTTATGTCCGCCGCTGGGTGCCGGAGCTGGCAGAGCTGCCCGACGATCTGATCCAGGCACCGTGGCGTGCGGCTGCCGGGGCGCTGGCGTCGGCTGGCGTCGTCCTGGGCCGCACCTATCCCGAGCGCATCGTCGATCATGGCAAGGCCCGCCTGCGCGCCCTGTCCGCCTTCGAGAGGATCAAGGGCTGAGCCCGCCGCCGGCTCAGCCCACGCAGAGCCGGTCGGTCAGCCACTCGATCGTCGCGCGCTCGATCCCGCGCGTCACGAAGACCAGCCGCGTGTCGCGGTCGTCGGACGGCCACTCGTCGAGCTCGATCGGCTCGTGGACGAGATGCTGGACCGCGTGCAGGACGAGGGGCCGCGCAGGGTCCTCGGCGAGCTTGACGATACCCTTGGCCCGCAGCAGACGCGGGCCGGCGAGGGTCATGAGCAGCTCGAGAAACCGCGCGAGATTGCGGGCGGGGATCGGCGCGGGGCGGCGTACGCAGTAGGTGCCGATATGATCGTCATGCCGGCTGGGGCTGTGGGCATGCGTGTGATCGTGGCCGGGGCCGGTCAGGGCGGCCTCTCCGAGCCAGCGCTCGACCTCGGGGCCACGCCGCGCCGCGTCCCACGGCCCGAGACCCTGGAGCAGGCTCGCCGGCCGCCGCGTGCTCAGATCGTCCAGCTCCGAGGCCGGCGCCAACACGCGCAGCCGCTCGCGCAGATCGATAGGAATTCTATCGCCGGTAAGATCGATCTTCGTGACCAGCACCCGGTCGGCGACCGCGACCTGTTTGCGCGCCTCGGCCTGCCGGTCGAGCGTCGCGAGCCCGTTGACCGCATCCACCAGCGTCACCACGCCCTCCAGGCGATAGCCGTAGGCCATCATCGGGTCCGTCATCAGGGTGTGAAGGATCGGCGCCGGATCGGCCAGGCCCGTGGTCTCGATCACGATCCGCCCGATGTCGAGGCCCGGCCTGCGCTTGCGCCGCAGGTCGATCACCCGCAGCGCGCGGGACAGGTCGCCGCGGACCGTGCAGCACAGGCAGCCACCGCTGATCTCGACCAGATCCTCTTCTGACCGCTCGATCAACTCGTGATCGAGCGGCACCTCGCCGAGCTCGTTGATGATCACTGCCGTTCGCGGGCAGGCCGGATCTGCCAGCAGGTGCCACAGCATGGTCGTCTTCCCGGCGCCCAGGAACCCGGTGATGACGCTGATCGGCACGTGCCGGCTTGGGTCGACGCCGCATTCCATGCGCCCTCTCCACGAGAACTCGCTGCTGAACGTTATGTTATAACATTACATCATGAAACGCCGCTGCGCCAGCGGGAGCATCGATATTCCGCGCAGGACCCCACCGACCTATCGGCACCAGTAGATCAGCCGCTCCATCTTGCAGGCCGAATCGATGCAGATGTCGCTGAGCAAGCTGGCGTGGCCGTTGCAGGTGCTCTTGGCGAGCGCCGTGGCCTCGACTTTCCTGGTCGATTTCGGCTGCTCGATGGTCACCATCGAGTTCTGAAAGCTCGTCACGACCGGCTGTCCCGAGGCGCAGCCGGCGAGCAGGGCCGTCAGGCCGAGCCAGTGCGGCAGGCGCAAGCGCGGATGCGTCATCGGTAACGCTGCCCGAGGAACGTCGCACGCTTTTCGTGCATTGCCGTCGGATTGCCCGATTTTTATGCATCCGTGAGGAACGATCCGCGCCCGCAGCCGCGCAGCGGCCGTGGCACGGAAATCGCTGAGGGATCGTCGCAACGATAACACTCCCGCACGAGGTACCCGATGCAATTCCGCTCTCGGTCGCTGACGGCCCTGGGACTGCTCGCCGCGCTGTCGCTTGGCGCGCAAACCGCCCGTGCTGAGGACGACACGATCAAGGTTGGCATCCTGCATTCCCTGTCCGGCACGATGGCGATCAGCGAGACGACCCTCAAGGACGTCATGCTGATGCTGATCGAGGAGCAGAACGAGAAGGGCGGGGTGCTCGGAAAGAAGCTCGAGCCGGTGGTGGTCGATCCGGCCTCGAACTGGCCCCTGTTCGCCGAGAAGGCGCGCGAGCTGATCGAGAAGGACAAGGTCGCGGCCGTGTTCGGCTGCTGGACCTCGGTCAGCCGCAAGTCCGTGCTGCCGGTGTTCGAGGAGCTCGACAACATCCTGTTCTACCCCGTCCAGTACGAGGGCGAGGAGAGCAGCAAGAATGTGTTCTACACCGGCGCCGCCCCGAACCAGCAGGCGATCCCGGCCGTCGACTATCTGATGAACGAGGAAGGCGTCGAGCGCTGGGTCCTGGCCGGCACCGACTACGTCTATCCCCGCACCACCAACAAGATCCTCGAGGCCTACCTGCTGCAGAAGGGCGTGGCGCCCGAGGACATCATGATCAACTACACGCCGTTCGGGCATTCCGACTGGCAGACGATCGTCTCCGACATCAAGGCGTTCGGCTCGGCCGGCAAGAAGACCGCGGTGGTCTCGACCATCAACGGCGACGCCAACGTCCCGTTCTACAAGGAGCTGGGCAGCCAGGGCGTGAAGGCCACCGACATCCCGGTCGTCGCCTTCTCGGTCGGCGAGGAGGAGCTGGCCGGCCTCGATACGGCACCCCTGGTCGGCCACCTCGCGGCCTGGAACTACTTCCAGAGCGTCGATACGCCCGAGAACGCCGAGTTCATCGCCAAGTGGAAGGCGTTCATCAAGAACGACAAGCGGGTCACCAACGACCCGATGGAAGCCCACTATATCGGCTTCAACATGTGGGTCGAGGCGGTCGAGAAGGCGGGCACGACCGATCCTTCTGCCGTGATCGACGCCATGGTCGGCGTCTCGGTGCCCAATCTCTCCGGCGGCTACTCGTCGATGATGCCGAACCACCACATCACCAAGCCCGTGCTGATCGGCGAGATCCAGGACGACGGCCAGTTCGAGACCGTGTGGGAGACCCCGGGCCTCGTCGTCGGCGACGAGTGGTCGGACTATCTCGAGGGCTCGAAGGACCTGATCTCCGATTGGCGCGAGCCGCTCGCTTGCGGCAACTTCAACGTCAAGACCGGCAAGTGCGGCGGCACCGGCGGCAGCTGACGCCGGCATCGCCTCGGATCGGCCGGAGGCGGCATTCGTCGTCTCCGGCGCCCTCGCCAGACGAGTGTCGCCCAGCATGCGCCGCCTGATCGTCGCCTTCCTGCTCGCCCTCAGCCTCGCGGCCCCGGCCGCGGCGCAACCGCTCGACGACATCGTCGCCAATTTCGCCTCGACCAAGTTCGACGACATCGAAGCGGGCATCGATGGGCTCGTCGCCAGCGGCAGCCCACGCGCGACCATCATCCTCGACGCCCTGGGCGCCGGGGCGATGCTGTTCCGGCAGGGGCAGAGCCGCGTCTACATCAAGGCGGCCGACGGCAGTCTGGCCGATGCTGCGACCGGCGATGCCGCACCTGCCGATGTCACGACCGCGTCGCTCAAGCCCGTCCGGGTCAACAACCGCATCCGTCGCGCGCTCGAGGCGGCGATCGGCAAGCTGACGCTGATGAGCCCCGACCGCCAGAGGCGGCTGGAGGCGGCGCAGGCGGTGTTCCGCTCGCGCGACGCGGCCGCCCTGCCGGCGCTGGAGCAGGCCATCGCCGCCGAGCAGGACCCCGCGGTGAAGCGGGCCATGGACGAGGCCCGCGCGGCCATTCTCCTGCCGATGCCAGGGGCGGCGGAGTCGGTCCGGCTCGCCGCCGTGGGGACGCTGCGGGCGCGCGGCGACCGTGAGGCCCTGGCCATTCTGGCCGCGGTGCCCGCCACGGCACCCGATACGGTCCGCGACGCCGCGACCTCGGCCGTCGCCGCGATCGAGCGGCATCTCTCCTTCGTCGCCGCCGCGCAGAACGTGGTGTTCGGCATCAGCCTCGGCTCGGTCCTGCTGCTCGCCGCGATCGGCCTCGCCATCACCTTCGGCGTGATGGGCGTCATCAACATGGCGCATGGCGAGATGGTCATGCTCGGCGCCTACACGACCTTCGTGATCCAGGAGTTCTGCCGCACGACCTTCCCGGCCGGCCTCGAATGGTCCCTGCTCGTGGCCCTGCCGGCGGCGTTCCTGGTGGCCGGGGCCATGGGCGTGCTGATCGAGCGTACCGTGATCGTGCGCCTCTACGGGCGCCCGCTGGAGACGCTGCTCGCCACCTGGGGCATCTCGCTGATCCTGCAGCAGCTGGTGCGCAACATCTTCGGCCCCAACAACCGCGAGGTCTCGACCCCGCCCTGGATGAGTGGCTCGGTCGAGCTCCTGGGATTCTCGATCACCGAGAGCCGGTTGGTCATCGTCATCTTCTGCCTGCTCGTGTTCGCAGCCCTCTTGGCCGTGATCCGCTACACCCACTTCGGCCTGCAGATGCGGGCGGTGACGCAGAACCGCCGCATGGCCGCCGCCATGGGCATCCGCACGAGCTGGGTCGACGCCATGACCTTCGGGCTGGGCTCGGGCGTGGCCGGCATCGCCGGGGTCGCCCTGTCGCAGATCGACAATGTCAGCCCCAATCTCGGCCAGAGCTACATCATCGACAGCTTCATGGTCGTGGTGTTCGGCGGCGTGGGCAATCTGTGGGGCACGTTCACCGGCGCCTTCACGCTCGGCATCGTCAACAAGCTGCTCGAGCCCACGGTTGGTGCGGTGCTCGGCAAGATCCTGGTCCTGGTGGCGATCATCCTGTTCATCCAGAAGCGACCACGGGGCCTGTTCGCCCTCAAGGGTCGTGCGGTGGAGGCCTGATGCTCAGAACCTTCCCCGCCGCGACCTGGGTCGTGGTGCCGATCCTGCTCGCCGTGGCGGTGGTCGTGCCGCTGCTCAATCTCGCCACCGATCCGTCGAGCCCCTGGCACGTCCCGACCTACATGGTGAGCCTGCTCGGCAAGTATCTCTGCTACGCCATCCTGGCTCTCAGCCTCGATCTGGTCTGGGGCTATTGCGGCATCCTGAGCCTCGGCCACGGTGCCTTCTTCGCCCTCGGCGGCTACGCCATGGGTATGTACCTGATGCGCCAGATCGGCGATCGCGGCGTCTACGCCAATCCGATCCTGCCCGACTTCATGGTGTTCCTGAACTGGCAGGAGCTGCCCTGGTACTGGCACGGCTTCGACATGTTCTGGTTCGCCGCGATCATGATCATGCTGGTGCCCGGCGCGCTCGCCTTCGTCTTCGGCTGGTTCGCCTTCCGCAGCCGCGTCACGGGCGTCTATCTGTCGATCATCACCCAGGCCCTGACCTTCGCGCTCCTGCTCGCCTTCTTCCGCAACGACATGGGCTTCGGCGGCAACAACGGCCTGACCGACTTCAAGGACATCCTGGGCTTCGACATCCTGGCCGACGGCACGCGCGCCGGCCTGTTCGCCGCCTCGGCGATAGCCCTTGCCCTGGGCTTCGCGGCCTGCGCCTACATCGTCGGCTCACGCACCGGGAAGGTGCTGGTCGCGATCCGCGACGCGGAGAGCCGCACCCGGTTCTGCGGCTTCCGCGTCGAGCACTACAAGCTGTTCGTCTGGACCTTCTCGGCCATGCTCGCCGGGATCGGTGGCGCCCTCTACGTCCCACAGGCCGGCATCATCAATCCCAGCGAGTTCGCGCCCGCCAACTCGATCGAGGCCGTGATCTGGGTCGCCTTCGGTGGGCGCGGGACGCTGTGGGGCGCCATCCTCGGCGGCGTCGGCATCAACGCGATCAAGTCCTGGCTCACCGGCAGCTTCCCCGAGTTCTGGCTCTACGCGCTGGGCGTCTTGTTTATCGTCACCACGCTGTTCCTGCCCAAGGGCATCGCCGGGCTGCTCACCGGCCTGTGGGCGAAGCGGCGCGTCGCAGCACCCGTAGCACCCGTCCCGGCGGGCGAGGGGGTCCGGGGATGAGCGTCGTCACCGACACCATCCATGACGGCCGCGCGCCCGGCACGATCCTCTATCTCGACGGCGTGTCGGTCAGCTTCGACGGCTTCAAGGCGCTCAACGAGCTCTCGCTCTATCTCGACAAGGGCGAGATGCGGGCGATCATCGGCCCGAACGGCGCCGGCAAAACCACGATGATGGACGTGATCACCGGCAAGACGCGCCCCGACAAGGGCATCGTCCTGTTCCGCGAGGACGTCGACCTCACCCGGCACGACGAGGCCGACATCGCCCGGCTCGGCATCGGCCGGAAGTTCCAGAAACCCACCGTGTTCGAGAGCCACACCGTCTGGACCAACCTCGAGCTGGCGCTCAAGGGCGAGCGGGACCTGTGGCGGTCGCTGGTGTTTGCCCTCTCGCTCGAGCAGCGGGATCGTATCGACCGAGTGCTGGGCATCATTCGCTTGCGCGAATCGGCGCGCCGCCTCGCCGGGGAGCTGAGCCACGGCCAGAAGCAATGGCTCGAGATCGGGATGCTGCTGGTGCAGGACCCGGAGCTTCTGCTGGTCGACGAGCCGGTGGCCGGCATGACCGACGCCGAGACCGAGACCACGGGCGAGCTGCTGCGCGAGATCAACAAGAGCCACTCGGTCGTGGTGGTCGAGCACGATATGGACTTCGTGCGCAGCCTCGCATCCAAGGTGACGGTGCTGCACGAGGGCTCGGTCCTGGCCGAGGGGTCGCTCGACCAGGTCCAGAACGACGAGCGGGTCATCGAAGTGTATCTGGGGCGCTGAGCCATGCTGCGCGTCGAGGCCATCGACCTCCGCTACGGCGCCAGCCAGGCGCTCTGGCACGTCTCGCTGTCCGCGACCGCAGGCGAGATCACCTGCGTCCTCGGCCGCAACGGTGTCGGCAAGACCAGCACGCTGCGCGCCATCGTCGGCCAGGCGCGGCCGTCCGCCGGGAGGATTGAATGGGAGGGCCAGGACATCACGGGCCTGTCGTCCGTCGAGCGAGCCCGCCGCGGCATCGCCATCGTGCCGCAGGGCCGCGAGATCTTTCCGCTGCTCACCGTGGAGGAGAACCTGCAGACCGGGTTCGGCACCCTGCCGCGCCGCGACCGCCGCATCCCCGACCACATCTTCGAGCTGTTCCCGATCCTCAAGACCATGCTCCGCCGCCGCGGCGGCGACCTGTCCGGCGGCCAGCAGCAGCAGCTCGCGATCGGCCGCGCGCTGGTCATGAAGCCGCGGCTGTTGGTCCTCGACGAACCGACCGAGGGCATCCAGCCCTCGATCATCAAGGACATCGGCCGCGTGCTGGAGCTGCTGCGCGCGCAGGGGCAGATGGCGATCCTGCTGGTCGAGCAATATCTCGACTTCGCCCGCGGGCTCGCCGACCGCCTCGCCATCATGGACCGCGGCCAGGTCGTCCTCTCCGGCCGGCCCGACGAGCTCGATGACGGCGATGTTCGTCGCTACCTCACCGTATGACGTCCTCGACGCGACCCTCCCCCAAATCTCTTCCCCCCTCGCCGGAGGCGGGGGAGGGCCGGGGTGGGGGCGCCTGTCGCTCGCCCTTGCCCGCCGCGACGGCGCCACCCACCTCCGCCGCCTCTATCAAAAGACCCCCTTGCGCGCGTTCCTGCCGCGGCACGAGTGCGGCGAGCTCGCCATGGTCGCCATCGCCAATGTCGGCGGTGGCCTCGTCGGCGGCGATCGCGCGACGGTCGAGATCGATCTCGGCGCCGGCGCTGCAGCACTGGTCACCACGCAGGCAGCCGAGAAGGTCTATCGCTCGCTGGGTCCGGACTGCCGGATCGAGACCCGCCTCGGCGTGGGCGAGGGCGGCTGGCTCGAATGGTGCCCACAGGAGACGATCCTGTTTGACCGGGCGCGCCTGCGCCGTTCCCTCGAGCTGGACTTGGCATCGGGAGGCCGTGCCATGCTGGGCGAGACGCTCGTGCTCGGGCGGTTGGCCTCGGGCGAGCGCACCGGCCGGGGTCTACTCCACGACCGCATCGAGATCCATTTCGGCGGCCACCTGCGCTGGCGGGACGTGTTCCGCCTCGCCGGCGACTTCGGCGAGGTGGTGGATGCGCCCGCCGGGCTCGCCGGGGCACGCGCCGTGACGACCTTCGCCTATGCCGGCCCCGATGCGCCCGAGCGACTAGATCTCGCCCGCGAGCTGCTGGCGACCGCCCCGGTTCGCGCCGGCGTCACTGTCGTCAACGATGTCCTGGTCGCCCGCCTGCTCGGCGAGGACCCGCTTGCCTTGCGCAGCGCTCTCGCGCAGTTCTGGGCCCATTTTCGCGCCGCGGTCGCCGGCCTCCCGCCGGTGCTGCCGCGGCTATGGCACCTGTAGCGTAGGATGATGTAAGTCGAGATGGACCGAACCGTTGCGGGGTGAATTGAATGGCCGGAAAGAACTGGGATACTCGAATCGCTGCGACAGCGCTTGCCGTATCGGCGTTGACACTTGGCTGGACGCTTTACACGAATTTAGTAGTAGAACGAAACAGGCAAAAGCTAAATCGAAGCATCGAGGAAGTGAATCGGATTTATGATCCTGTTTTTGCCGAAAGATTGTCACGAATTCTTGACGAGTCGTACGAATTCTATGAGTCCGAGCTTAATACATTAAGTGGTAGCAAAAGATTTGAGGCATTCTGGAATTCCGTTGACGAAAGTAAAGGGAACGTGGCCATGATGATTATACAAGGGCGCCTGCAGTCTATAGTAGATTGTCTCTTGCGGAATGAATGCAATGCAGAGTTAATATTCTCAAAATTCCCGTCGCCAATATATCAAGCTTTGGTTTTTCTGCGCGAGTTTATTTTTCTCCCTCAGGCCCAAAGTGGCAGTATGCAATTAAATGGATGGTGGCTGGATGACGATATCCAAAGCTTCTTGAGCCGGTATTGTGTTTGGTACACAGGCCCAAACGGAAGGATGCCGACTTGGAGTCCGTTTCATGAGAGGCTTCAGGCAGATGCAGGCGTGCCAGAGCTGGGCAAATGCATATCGGGCATACGCTGAGGTCGAGATAGTGAGAAGCAAGAGTGGTCCAAAATGCTGCTGACCCCCCGTGAGAAGG
>JBGAKU010000136.1:0-14442 GCA_044224255.1 Geminicoccaceae bacterium | reverse complement strand
GGCGGCGGGCAGGAGGCTACTCGTCGTCTGGCTCTGGGCCCGGTCCGGGGCCGTGCTCGGGTCCAGGACCGCCATGCCGGCCCGGCGGCCCCCAGCCGTGCGGCCCACCCCGACCCGGTCGGCGCAGCTCGTCGCGGGTCAGCTCGCCGTCACCATTGCGGTCGAGGTCCTCGACCAGATCGGCGAACCGGGCCTGGAACTCGACGATCGTGACGCTGCCGTCGCCGTCCGTGTCGTTGGCCTGGAAGGCGCGCACCATCGCCCGGCGCATCGCGTCGAGCCACAGCGCCTGATACTCCTCGAGGCTCAAGGCGCCGTTCTTGTCGGCGTCGAACTCGGTGAGCCGTGCCTGACGGGCGGCGTCGATCTCCTGCTGGGTCAGCTTGCCGTCGTTGTTGGTGTCGAACTGCTTGATCAGGTTGAGGCCGCCCGGCCCGCGCGGGCCGCCGCAGGCGAGCGCCGCGTGGGACACGAAAGCAGAACCTCCGAGCAAGGCAGCCGCCATGATGATCGGGAGTGAACGTCGCATGATGCTCCTCGTCTTCGTGAACGCCCGGAGCTGACCGCATCCGCTTGGCAGAAGTTTGACCGCCGAACTCTGAACTGTCGCACGGCATGGCGTCCGGCGTCGCCTGCGACGAAGCGTTACATTTCGGTGCTGCAGGTTTCCGCGGCCGCCGCGCATAGTGCCGCCGCCATGAGCGAGCCGGCCCAGATCCTCGTCGTCGACGACCATCGCGAGATCCGCGAGGCGCTCGCGAAATATCTGAGCCACCACGACTTTCGCGTCGCGACCGCGGACGGTGCCGCGGCGGCGCGGCGCGTCCTGGAGACCAGCCGCATCGATCTGGTGGTGCTCGACGTGATGATGCCGCGCGAGGACGGCCTTTCCTTGTGCCGTCAGCTCCGCGCCAAGGGCGACCTGCCGATCATCATGCTCACCGCGATGGCGGAGGAGACCGATCGGGTGGTCGGCCTCGAGCTGGGTGCGGACGACTATGTCACCAAGCCGTTCAACCCGCGCGAGCTGCTGGCCCGCATCCGCGCCGTGCTGCGTCGCACGCACAGCCTGCCGCCGCAGCCCGAGCGGCCATCGGCGCACCGGCTCCGGTTCGACCGCTGGCTCTTCGACGTCGACCGGCGCGAGCTGGTCGGCGAGGACGGCGTCGCGGTACCGCTCAGCACAGGCGAGTTCCTGCTCCTCTCGGCCCTGATTCAGCGGCCGGGCATGGTGCTCACCCGCGACCAGCTCCTCGATCTGACCCGCGGCCGCGAGGCGGTGCTGTTCGACCGCAGCATCGACAATCAGGTCAGTCGGCTGCGCAAGAAAATCGAGCAGGACCCGAAGCGGCCGCAGCTGATCAAGACCCACTGGGGCGGCGGCTACAGCTTTACGGCCGAGGTCTGTGAGCCTTGAGCCGGCTTTGGTCCGCCAGCTTGGCCGGTCAGCTTGTGCTGATCGTCCTCCTCGGGTTGATCGCCGGTCAGACCCTGAGCTTTGTCATCTTCGCCGATGAGCGGCGCGCAGCCTTGCGTCTCGTCGGCCGCGAGCAAGTGCTGACCCGCACCGCGGGCCTGGTCCGTCTCATCGAGGAGACGCCTGAGCCGCTTCATGCCCGGATCCTGGAGGCTAGCAGCGGCGGGCTGGTTCGGTTCGCGATCTCCGAGCGCGGCGTGCTGGCCGACGAGGCCGACTGGCGCGAGCGCAATCCGGTGGCGCGGCGGCTGCGAGGACTACTCGAAGGTAATGGCGGACGGCTGGTGCTCGCTGACTTCCCGGAGGAGCGTGGTCTGATCAATCTGGTCGGCTTCGCACCATTCGACGAGGCTAGCGGCCGGCCGAAATACTGGATGCCGCGGCGGCATCGGCCGGCGACGCTGATCCTGTCGGTCCAGCTCGCTGATGGGCGCTGGCTCGATGCCCAGACCTTCGCGCAGCCGCCGCCGAGCTGGGCCCTGCCGAGCCTCGTGACGCTTGGTCTGTCCGCGATCCTGGTGGCGCTGGGAGTCCTACTCGCAGTGCGCCGCGTGACCCGCCCCATGACCCGTCTGGCCGCCGCCGCCGATGCATTGGGCCGCGGCGAGAGCACGCCGCCCATGGCGGAAGCTGGTCCGGCCGACATCCGCGTCACCGTGGCGGCGTTCAATCGGATGCAGGAGCGGCTGCGGCGGTTTCTCGACGACCGCACCCGCATGCTGGCGGCCGTGAGCCACGACCTGCGCACGCCCATCACGTCCTTGCGGCTGCGCGCCGAGTTCGTCGAGGACGACGAGACGCGCGCCCGGATCCTCGCCACCCTCGACGAGATGCAGGCCACGGTCGAGGCGACCCTGGCCTTCGCGCGGGAGGAGGCGCAGAGCGAGCCGACGCGGATCGTCGACCTCGCGGCCCTGGTGGAGAGCACGGCGGCGGACCTCGCCGATCTGGGTGCGGCGATCGAGGTGGCACCAGCCGAGCGTCTGCCCTACGGCTGCCGTCCCGTGGCGCTTCGGCGCGCGCTGCGCAACCTGCTCGAGAACGCCGTGCGCTACGGCGAGCGATGTCGGGTGCGCCTGGAGCGCGAGCGGAGCGAGGTGCGCATCCTCGTCGAGGACGAGGGCCCCGGCATTCCGGAAGACCAGCAAGGGCGGGTCTTCGAGCCTTTCATCCGGCTGGAGGAATCGCGCTCGGCCGAGACCGGCGGGATCGGCCTCGGCCTCGCCATCGCCCGCTCGATCGCCCGGGCCCATGGCGGCGACATCAGCCTGCACAACCTGCCCGGCCGCGGCCTTCGGGTCAGCTTGAGCTTGCCGCCGGCCGGATCGGCCCAGTAACGCCCGGGGCCACCGACCGCCGCCGTGGGCGCAGCTCCTCGGCGGTGAGCGCGCCGTCGCCGTCGCGATCGCGTCGGCGCAGCAGGTCGTTCGCGCGCGCCACCAGCTCGTCCAGCGCGATGCTGCCGTCGCCATTGCGGTCGTCGGCGCGGAACAGCCGCTCCAGCCGCGGGCGCGCCGTGCTCAGCCACCAGGCCTCGTACTCCTCGGCCGACAGCTTGCCGTCCTGATCGGCGTCGAACCGCGCCACCTGGCGCTCGCGATCGGCGCGAAGCTCCTCGGCCGTCACCTGTCCGTCCCGGTCCTGATCGGCGGCGACGAGCAGCGCAGGCTGACGTGTTGGCGCCGGTTCCGCAGCCACCGACGAGGCGTCCACAGCGGCGATGCCGACGAGAATGGGGGCTGCGATCCAAGGCCTCATCTCGATTCTCCCTGTCCGCGTGATGCGGCCATGGGCGAACCATGATCCGGCGATGGTTAAGGAAGCGTTGACGGCCCGGCACCCTTTCGGAGCGCCGGGCCGTCGGCATGCCAACTCCGCAGGTCCGACACGGGAGTGCTGCAATGCACAACAAGTGTCCCCGGAACATCGCCCCTTGGCAAGTGTCTTCGCGCATATCCGTCATGCGGCGCTGCGGGAGTGGACCGGATGCCGGCGGCTGAACTAACGCGAGCCCCACATGCGGAATTGCGGTAGTGGGGGCGGGCGTAGAAACACATCGAGCCTCATGATGCCGTTCCGCCGCGGCTTGCGGGTCATCGTCATCGCGACCCTGGTCGCGGCGACCGGGACGCTTCTGTCGCTGCCGAAGATCGGCTTCGGCCTGGAGGAGGAGCGGGGGCTGAGCTGGCTGTTCCAGCTGCGCGGCCCGCGCGCCGCACCTCCGGAGGCCGTGCTGGTGCGATTCGACCGTGATGCGTTCGCGCGGCTGCGAAGTCTTCCCGAGAACCCGGCGGAGTGGCCGCAGCCGCTGGCCGACTGCGCGGCGCGGCAGGGCGGCATCCCGCCTCTCTCGGGCGTGACCGGGCTCGACCGCCTGCCGCGTGGCGTGCTCGCCTGCCTGGTCGAGGAGTTGACCAAGCGAGGTGCGGCGGTCGTCGCCTTTGACGTCTCGTTCCGCCGCGATCCGGGTCGCGAGGCCGGCGTCCCGGCGCTGGCCACGGCCATCCGCGCGCATGGTGGCGTCGTCGTGCTCAACTTCGCCCTCAGGCAGCTTGCCCAGGTCTCGGGGCAGCCCTCGACCCAGGCCGACTCGCTCGAGGGGCCGCATCCGCTGCTGGCCCAGGCCGCGATCGGCACCGCATCCTGGACCCTGCCGCGCGGCTCGTCGCAGATCCACCAGTTCTGGACGTTCAATGCGGCCCTGCCGGCTTCGACCCAGCTGCCGGTGCGCGCCCTCGAGGTGCTGAGCCTGCCGGCCCTGATCCGGCTCGCGCGGAGCACCGAGGAGCCCGTGCCGCTGTCGCCCCGCCCTGCGGAGGTCCTGTCGCGGTTCACCGACTGGTTCCGCGCGCAGATCGCGGCCGACGGCGGGCTCACCCACGCGGAGCTCGCCGCGCTGTCGCCCGCGGATGCCGCGACGCTGCTCGCCCTGCGGCGCGTCTATCGCGGTTCCCAGGTCCGCTACATCAACTTCTACGGGCCACCCGGGACCGTTCAATCCTACTCCGCAGCCGATCTGCTCATGCCGGAGGGCAACGACGCCGTCCCCGTGGCTGCCCTGCGCGGGCGGGTCGTGTTCGTCGGCTACCAGGAGCTCGACATCCCGCAGGCGCAGGACAGCTTCCCGACCGCGTTCCGGAGCTTGGAAGGTGTCGATCTGGCCGGGGTGGAGATCGCCGCCACCGCCTTCGGCAATCTGTTGCACGACGAGAGCCTGCGCGTCCTGCCCGAATGGGCGCGGCTTCTCCTCGTGGGCGCGCTCGGCTTCGCGCTCGCGCTGGCCAGCTGCCTGGGCACGGTCTGGCGCGGGCTCGTGCTGACGCTGGCCTTGGGCGCTGCCTATGTCTGGACCGCCGCAGCGAGCTTCGTCGTCGCCAATCTCTGGCTGCCATTCGTCGTGCCGGCGCTGGTGCTCGTGCCCCTCGCCATCGGCATCGGCCAGGCGGTGCATTATTTCGGTGCCGCCCGCTGGCTCGGGGTCTACACGCCGCGCCAGGTCAGCCGGCGCCTGCTCGAGGGCGGGGATTTCGCCCGGAGCGCGCAGATGCGCGAGGTGACCGTGATGCTGACCGACATCGTCGGCTTCACGGCCATGGCCGAGCAGAGCTCCCCCGACGAGGTCACGGCCTTCGTCAACCGGCACTTCACCATGCTCGACCGCTGTGTGGAGGCCGAGGGGGGCACGCTGGCCCAGTTCATCGGCGACAGCGTCATGTCGTTCTGGGGCGCTCCCGATCCCCAGCCGGATCACGCTGCCCGCGCCTGCCGCGCCGCACTCGCCATCGCGGCCGTCCTGGCAGCGGAGAACCGGCGGCGTGCCGGCGAGGGACACGAGCCGGTCCGCATGCGGATCGGGATCAACACCGGCATGGTGACCGCGGGGAATGTCGGCGCGCCTGGACGCAGCAATTACGGGATCGTTGGCGACACCGTGAACACGACGCAACGGATCGAGCAGCTCGCCAAGGTGATCTGTCCCGACGAGCCAACCGCCGCGATCCTCGTCAGCGCGCGGACCCGCAAGCTCGCCGGCCCGAGCTTCAGCTTCCGCGAGGCAGGCGCCCATCAGGTCCGCGGCCGCAGTCAGACCGTGATGATCTACCAACTCGAGGGCCATGCGGCAGGCGCGTCCGCATCGTCGGCGGCCGACAGGTCGAAGGCACGAAACACTCTGGCCAGTCGACCGCAACACCAAGCCACATCGGAGGGTCGCTCCGCCTGACCGGATCAGATGCGTGATTGACCGCATTCGTCGAGCGTGCTGTTGAGGCTGCCGATCCTGACGGCCATCGAAGCTCGGCTGAGCGGGGAACTCCATGAGGGGTGTCGCAGCCCGCAGCCCCGCGCTCCGCATTGCGGTCGGCGCTTTGGTGCTGGTCATGCTCATGGCCGGTGGGCGAAGGCTTAGTGCGGCCGAGCGTTGCCTCGACGACACGGGCCAGCCGGCTGCGCCCGTCGCCTATCTGGTCTCGTCGGTCGGCAAGGTGCTGGTGGCCGGCGGCGATCCCCAGGGGCGCTCCCCGGAGCAGCCGATCTGCGCCGGCGACGTGGTCGAGGTCGGGACCTCGAGCCGGGCGCTGGTCCACCTGATCGGCGCGGATACCCCGCTCCGGCTGGACGAGAACACGATCACCCGGATCGATCGGCCGCCCGAGCCGGGCTCCGGGTTGGTCGATCTCCTGCAGGGCGGACTCTACTTCCTCAGCGAGGTGCGGCGGACCCTTTCGGTGCGCACGCCCTACGTCAACGCCGGGGTCGAGGGCACCGAGGTCTACCTTCGGGTCGCCGAGGGCCGCACCGACATGCTCGTCCTGGAGGGTCGCGTCGCCGCGACGCCGGGCACGGCGAGCGGCGTGCCGTTCGCACCCGCGATGGTGACGACCGGCCAGCAGCTGGCGGCGGCGCCCGATGCTGCCCCGACCGTCGAGGCCCTGCCCGACGACGGAGCGGCGTTCGGCGTCCTGCGCCGGGTCTCGGTCGGCGCCCTGTCCTGGACGCTCTACTATCCCGAGGTGCTGGTCGGCGCGGAGGCGGACGCCTATCCGCAGATCGGCGAGGCGGCCCGGCTGCTGGTGGCCGGCCAGCGCGACCGGGCCGAGGTCGTGCTCGCCCAGCTGCCGGACGGAGGCGTCGAGGGCGCTCTCGCCGCCGCCCTGCGCACCTCGATTGCCGTCGCCCGTCGCGATACGGCCACGGCCGATACCCAGTCGGCCCGCGCGGTCGCCCTGGCGCCCGAGGCGGCGGCACCTCGGCTGGCGCAGTCCTATGCGTGGCAGATGGCGCTCGACCTCGACGGGGCAGTAGCGGCCGCCGCCGAGGCGGCGCGGCTGGCGCCCACCGAGCCGCTGCCACAAGCGCGGCTGGCCGAGCTCTATCTGATGCAGGGCGATGTCGCCCGCTCCCGCATGGCGGCGAACGAGGCGGCGAGGCTCGGCCAGAGCGCGCTGACCGACATCGCCCAAGGCTATGCCGATCTCGCCACCTACCGAGCGGCCGCGGCGGACGACGCGTTCCGGCGCGCGCTGGCGCGGGACAGCCAGAACCCCACCGCACTGCTCGGCCTCGGGCTCGCGCAGATCCGGCGCGGCGATCTCACGGCTGGCACGATGCAGCTCCAGAACGCGGCAGCCGCCGATCCGGCCAGCTCGCTGCTGCGCTCCTATCTCGGCAAGGCCTACTTCACGGCGCGCGACGAGACCGCTGCGGCCAAGCAGTACGCCATCGCCAAGGAGCTCGACCCCGCCGACCCGACACCCTGGTTCTACGACGCGATCCGGCTCCAGCTCGCCAACCGGCCGGTGGCCGCCCTGAGCTCGATCGACCGGTCGATCGAGCTCAACGACAACCGCGCGCCCTTCCGCTCGCGGCTGCTGCTCGATCAGGACCAGGCGACACGTGGGGCGAGCCTAGCGCAGATCTATCAGGACCTCGGCTTCACCCAGCTCGGCATCAACGAGGCGCGCCGCGCCCTGATGCTCGATCCGGGCAGCAGCTCGGCACACCGCTTCCTGGCCGACGTCTATCAGGGGGAGCCCAGGCTGGAGGCTGCCCGCGTCAGCGAGCTGCTGCAGTCGCAGCTCCTGCAGCCGGTCGGCATGAATCCGGTTCAGCCCAGCCTGGGCTTCGCTGACCTTAACGTGATCGCCAATGGCGGGCCGACTCATGTCGCCTTCAACGAGTTCACACCGCTGTTCCAGGAGGATGGCTGGCAGATCAACGGTACCGGGGTTGCCGGGACACAGAACACGATCGGCAACGAGCTGACGGCGACCGCGCTCTGGGGCCGGGCCTCGGTCAGTGTTGGGCAGTACTACTTCGACACCGATGGCTTCCGTGCCAATGACAATCTGCAGCACAAGATCTATACGGTGTTCGGCCAAGTGCAGGCCGCGGACAATCTGAGTTTGCAAGCGGAGTACCGCCGGCGCGAAACCAATCAGGGTGACCGCACCCTCAACTTCGATCCGGATGACTTCCGCCGCAACTTCGACGAGAGCATCGACCAGGATGTGCTCAGGGTGGGCGGCAAGCTGGACCTATCGCCCGAGACGTCGGTGGTGCTGTCGGCCGTGCATGGCAGTCGCAACGAGCACGACCAGAGCTTCGAGACGCTGGATTTCGGGCCAGGCTTCCAAGTCGGACTCACCGTCCGCAACCCCGGCGACCTCGACGGCAACCAGGTCGAGGGCCAAGTCCTGAGCAGCTACGGGCCGACGCAGATCGTGGCTGGGGCGGGCTACTACAAGGTCGACGACCATTCGCGGATCATCCAGTCGGTTGACGCATCGGATGGATCCAGCTCGACTACGGACCTTCTGACCGACCAGCACCAGAACACCGACTCGGGCAACCTCTACGCTTACAGCTACACGCACTGGCCGGACCGGGTGATCTGGACGCTTGGCATGGGGGTCGAGCAGACCGACGTGCCCGGGCGACGGGAAACGGAGCCCACGCCGAAACTCGGCGTCGAGTACCGGCCCACGGACAGCCTGACCCTGCGTGGCGCGGCCTTCCGTACCGTAAAGAGCAATGTCGTTGCCCAGCAGACCATTCAGCCTACGCTCGTGGCGGGCTTCAACCAGATCTACGACGACTTCAACGGCACCAAGGCCAATCAAGCGGCCGTCGGCGCAGACCTCAAGCTGCGGTCGGATCTCACCATAGGTGTCGAAGCGATCTATCGCGATATCTCCGCGCCCCAGATCGACAACGATGTCGGCGACAGCGATGTCCTCGTGCAGGATGCGTCCGAGGGGCTGGCCCAGGCATATGTCTACTGGACCCCGACGGACCGCATTGCCGTGAGCTTCGCGTTGCGTGGGGGGCGATACCGCGCGCACGACGACGACGCCGTGTCCGTGCCACAGGATATCGATTCGGTCTTGGCACCATTGTCCGTCCGCTACTTTGACCCGAGCGGCTTCTTCGCGCTGGCTGGAGTGCAGTATGTCGGCCAGTCGGTTACGCTCGACGACGGGCCCGGCCGGGAAAGCACGCAGTGGGGCGATTCATGGCTGGTGGACGCGGCGATCGGCTACCGCTTGCCGAACCGGCGCGGCATCGTCAGCCTGGATCTCAACAATATCCTCGACCAGAGCATTCATTGGCAGGATGATAGCTTTCGCAGCTCGGAGCAACAGAACCGTCGGTTTATTCCGGAGCGATCTGCCATGATCCGACTGAATCTCAACTTCTAGTGGGGTGAGCCATATGGTTGGTATTCACATGCTCTGCGCTGGGTTGATCGGTGCGGCCTCGGTGGTTGCGATGATGCCGGCGTATGCTGAGGAAGCATCGACGAGCGAGGTCAGGCTCGCGGCGCTGCCCGTGACATCCCCGATCCCCACACCCTCAATCGACAGGCCGGTGATCCAGGTTCAAACGCAGACCTGTGGCTGTACCCCGCCGCCCAACCCTAAGCAGAAGATCATGACCAACAACAGCGGGACGCTCACCTGCACCGTGACTACCCTGGCCTGTTGGGCGCCCTGAACGCGCTGTCATTTCCACTGCGTCGATCTCGCGATCCGAGCCAGATCGCTTGGCGACGCGGCACTGGCGCGGCCGGAGTGCTTTGGCACCATCAGATTCTGCTAGAAAATCAGCGGCAGCTCACACTGCCGCACAACCCAGAGGGTGATCTACATCCTGCAGTAGTATAGTCAGGGACGCAGGACATCCGCGCCCTGCAGCTGCTGAGCCGAGACGGGCCCTATCTCCAGCGGCAGGCGGCCGAACCTCTTGCCTTGACGTCGCGTCCGCGCCAGACCCTGGCCGCCACGCTGGGGAGAAGCATTTGGGCCTGCGGATCACGACTTGGAACGCGAACTCGATCCGGCTTCGCGAGAGTGCCTTGCGCCGGATCGTGGCCGAGATCCGGCCCGACGTGCTGTGCCTGCAGGAGATCAAGGTCGAGGACGACCGGTTTCCGGCCGAGTTCTGCCGCATGCTCGGCTTCGAGCATCTGCACGTCCACGGCCAGAAGGCCTATCACGGCGTCGCCGTGCTCTCGAAGGTGCCGCTGGCCGAATGCCACACCCGGTGGTGGTGCGGGATCGAGCACAGCCGGCACGCGATCTGCACCCTGCCGGGCGGGATCGAGCTGCACAATTTCTACATCCCCGCCGGCGGCGACGTGCCGGACCCCGAGCTGAACCCGAAGTTCAAGCACAAGCTCGACATGCTGGAAGCGTTGACCGACCATTTCGGCGCCAGGCGCAATGACGGTGCCCGGATGGTCCTCTTGGGCGACCTCAACATCGCCCCGCTCGAGCTCGACGTCTGGAGCCACAAGCAGCTCCTGAACGTGGTCTCGCACACGCCGGTCGAGACCGAGGGGCTGCTGGCGCTGCAGGCGGCCTACGGCTTCGTCGACGCGGTGCGCACGGTGATCCCGCCCGACCGCAAGCTCTACACTTGGTGGTCCTACCGTGCCCAGGACTGGTCAGCGTCCGATCGGGGGAGGCGGCTCGACCATGTCTGGCTGTCACCGGAGCTGGCGCCGCATCTGGTCACCGCCGAGGTCGAGCGCGCCGCCCGTGGCTGGGACATGCCCAGCGACCACGTGCCGGTGACGGTCGAGCTCGCGGTCTGACCCGATGGATCTGCGGCCGCTGGCGCTGACCATGGGCGAGCCCGCCGGCATCGGCGGCGAGATCGCGCTCGCGGCCTGGCGCCGTCTGGCGGGGCAGGGGCCGGTCTTCCTGGCGCTCGACGATCCTGAGCGGCTGCGCCGGATCGGGACGGCCCCCGTGCGCGAGATCGCCGATCCGGCCGAGGCGGCCTCGGTCTTCGCGGACGCTCTGCCGGTGCTACCCCTCGGCCAGCCGGTCGCTGCGGAGCCGGGCCGACCCGACCCCGCCCAGGGTGCGGCGGTGGTGCAGAGCATCGCGCGGGCGGTGAGCCTGACACGGGCCGGGGCGACGGCCGCGGTCGTCACCAACCCGATCCACAAGGCGACGCTCTACGCCGCCGGGTTCGGCTTCCCGGGCCATACCGAGTTCCTGGCGGAGCTGGCCGGGGGTGGCCGGCCGGTGATGATGCTGGTCGGGCCGAGCCTGCGGGTCGTGCCGCTGACCGTGCACATCGCGCTGAGCGAGGTCCCGCGCCGCCTCGACGAGGAGACCATCGTCGCGCAGGTGCGGATCGTGGCGGAGGCGCTGCGGTGCGACTTCGGCATCTCCCGCCCGCGCCTCGCCGTGGCGGCGCTCAACCCGCATGCCGGGGAGGGTGGGGCCATGGGCGACGAGGAGGAGCGCATCATCGTGCCGGCGCTGCGCCGTCTGCGGGCCGAGGGGCTCGCGGTCGAGGGGCCGCTGCCGGCCGATACCATGTTCCACCCTCGGGCCCGGGCGGCCTACGACGTGGCCTTGTGCATGTACCACGACCAGGCGCTGGTGCCGGTCAAGACTCTGCATTTCGACGACGCGGTCAACGTCACGCTGGGGCTGCCCTTCGTGCGGACCTCGCCCGACCACGGCACGGCACTCGGCATCGCCGGCCAGGGTGTCGCCCGGCCCGACAGCCTGATCGCTGCCATCGAGCTTGCGGCGGCGATGGCGCGACGGCGCCGTGACGGTCCGGCGTGACCCGAACATCGCGTGCGAACCGGCCAAGCCCGCCCCGGGCCTGAGCTCACAGGCCGCGGTGGGGTGACGCGGCACAATCCATGGTCGAGTTTTCGGTTGCGGCCCTGTCCTCATCCGTCAACGATGCCGGGCAAATGATGAGCCCGTAGATTCGAGGGGGGAGCGCATGCAGATCGATATCGAGGTTGGCCTGACGCTGGTGATCTCGATCTTGGTGCTCCTCGTCGGTCGGTTCGTCATTGGGCGCGTCGAGTTCCTGCGGACCTACAGCATTCCCGAGCCGGTGGTCGGCGGATTGATCGTCGCCCTGCTGCTGACCGCGGCCCGCGTCTTCGCGGACACGCAAATCGTCTTCGACATGGCGCTGCAGACCCCGATGCAGCTCGCCTTCTTCTCGACCGTCGGTCTCAGCGCCGACGCGCGCATGCTGCTGGTGGGCGGCCGTAAGCTGGTCGTCTTCGTCATCGTGGTGACCGTGTTCCTGGTGGTGCAGAACGCCGTCGGGGTCGCCGCGGCGCTCGGCCTCGACCTCAATCCGCTGATGGGCCTGCTCGCGGGCTCGATCACGCTGACGGGCGGTCACGGCACCGGTGCCGCCTGGGCCAAGGTTTATGGCGAGGTCAACAACATCCAGGGTGCGATGGAGGTGGCGATGGCCTGCGCCACCTTCGGCCTCATTCTCGGCGGCGTCGTGGCCGGGCCGGTCGCCCATTTCCTGATCACCCGCTACAAGCTGCGCGGCGAGGCCGACACGACGGAAATCGCCGCCCCGGGCGAGCTTCCCCCGGAGGAGCGGCGGCCTTTGAGCCCCGAGAGCCTGATCGAGACCGTTCTGCTGATCATGCTCTGCGTCGCCGTGGGCACCCTGCTCGCCGCGCACATCAAGATCCCGGGGATCACCCTGCCGACCTTCGTCTGGTGCCTGTTCGTCGGCATCATCCTGCGCAACCTGTTCAGCCTGACCGGCATCTACAAGGTCGACTCGGATACGATCGAGCTTCTGGGCACCGTATGCCTGTCGTTGTTCCTCGCGATGGCGCTGATGGCCCTGCGCCTGTGGGAGCTCGTCAGCCTCGCCCTGCCGATCCTGATCATTCTCGTGCTGCAGGCCGTGGCCATGATCCTGTTCGCGATCCTGGTCACCTTCACCGTGATGGGTCGCAACTACGATGCGGCGGTGCTGGCCGCGGGCCATATCGGCTTCGCGTTGGGCGCTACCTCGACCGCGATCGCCAACATGCAGGCGATCACGAACCGCTACGGCCACTCGCGCCTGGCCTTTCTGCTCGTCCCGGTGACCGGAGCCTTCCTGGTCGACATCACCAACGCGCTTCTGCTGCAGGGCTTCATGAGCCTGCCGTTGTTCGGCCTCTAGGGGTGGCGCCGATGCTGAAACGACTGCTGTCCATTTGCCTGCTCGGCCTCCTGGCCCTCGTTGCCGGCTGCGGCGCCTCCGCCCCGGGGGAGGAGGAGGTGCGCAAGGTGGTCGAGGAACGGCTCGCCGGCGCGTTTCCCGAGCCGGTCGTCGAGCTCACGCAGCTCAAGCGCCTAGGCTCGGGGCCGTTGTCCCCCGCGGCCGGGGGCGAGGCGCGCCGTCTCGTCTATTACGACGCCGAGCTGACCCTGCAGCGCGACTTCGACTTCTCGTCCTGGCAGACCCTGAACCTCGCCGCCTTCGCGAACCTCCTCGGCGCCACCGAGAAGGGAATCTCCGGGCTGCGGCAGGGCGGCAACAAGCAGGGTGACCGGCTCCACGTCCATGGCAGCGTCACCTTCGTCGACATGGCGGGCGACTGGCAGCCGCAGGCCGCGGTGCGCACCGCGGTGGGCCAGCCGCCGCCGGAGGACAACACCGGACCGCCGGCCGTCGCGCGCCAGATCATCGAGAGCATCCAGGCCCTGTTCACGGGCGCCGGCGCGGCCGAGGACCGGCGCCAGATCATCACCCAGGAGCTCGAGGCCGCCTATGACCGCATGCAGCTGCGGCTCGACCGGCTGGGCCGTGCCTTCGTCGTGGCGGGTGGCCCGGAAGGCGGCGAGTATCAGTCGGTCGCCCTGCTGATCGGCGACCGCCTCGCCGATTCCGGATTGGAGACGCGCACGGTCGCCTCCGCGGGCAGCGTCGCGAACATCGGTCTGCTGCGCGACCGGCTGGCCGAGGTCGCCTTGGTTCAGAACGACATCGCCGCATTGGCCACCGACGCGCAGGGGCCGTTCGCGGGTCGCACGCCCCTGCCCGAGCTGCGGGCCCTGGCTAGTCTCTTCCCCGAGCCGGTCCACGTCATTGTTCCGGCCGATTCGACGATCAAGTCGCTGTCGGATCTTCGCGGCAAGCGGGTAGAGATCGGCCTGCCAGAATCGGGCACGCGCACCGATGCGCTGGCGCTGCTGCAGGCTGCCGGCATCGGTGTCGGCGATCTCGGCGCCAGCAGCGAGCTGGGCCTTGCCGGCGGCCTCGCCGCGCTGGCCTCGGGCGGGGTGGACGCTGTGATCGCGACGATCGGCGCGCCTGCCCGAGCCATTCAGGAGCAGGCAGCGATCCGTGGCATCCGGCTGGTCCCGCTCACCGAGGCGGAGCAGTCCCAACTGGTCGCGGCGCAGCCCGCGTTCGTGCCGGTCACGCTGCCGCCCGCCACCTATGCCGGCCAGACGGAGCCGGTTCGAGCCATTTCCGTCACGGCCCTGCTCGCGACCCGCGCCGATCTGCCGGACAACGAGGCGGACGCGCTGCTGCGCACCGTCTTCGACGACATCGACTTCCTGGCCGCCGGCAGCCCTGCGGGCTCGTTGATCTCGCGCAACTCGGCGCGCATCGGCGTGACGATCCCATGGCACCCGGCCGCGGAGAAGTTCTTCGGCGCGCCGACGACGCAG
>JBGAKU010000135.1:0-14474 GCA_044224255.1 Geminicoccaceae bacterium | reverse complement strand
GTGGGGCGCCATCGGCCAGCACGGCCTGCTCCGCGACACCGTGGTGGTGTCGGATGCTCGACAGCGATGCTGTCGAGGGCCAGTTCCGCGTCGGCACCCACGCCCTATGTTGGGTTCACGCCGAACGCCTGATCCACAAGCTGTTGCCGGTCACCGAGGCGCAACGTCGTGCCGTCGATCTCGTCCGACAGCTGATCTGGTGGCTCTACCGCGACCTGAAGGCTTGGCAAGGCCAGCCCGAGCGGCGACGGGCGGCGGCTTTGCGCACGCGGTTCGACCGGATCTTCAGGCGCCACACCGGCTATGCGACGCTCGATCGTCTCCTCGCCCGGCTCCGTGAGCGCAAGGCCGAGCTCCTGCGCGTGCTCGACCGGCCGGAGATCCCGCTGCATACGAACGGCTCGGAGAACGACATCCGCGCCCAGGTCACCAAGCGCAAGATCTCGGGCGGAACCAAGAGCGAGGCCGGCCGCGTCGCCCGCGACGTGCTGCTCGGCCTGATGAGGACCTGCGCCAAGCTCGGCCTGTCGTTCTTCGCCTATCTCGGCGATCGCCTGGGCATGCCCGACGCCGCCACCGTCCCGCGCCTCGCGCAGCTGGTCCAAACCAGAGCCACGGCCTGATCCGCCCGGGATTCTGCCCCGGTTACCCGACGTGATCATGTCTTAGGTCCTCGATTTCGGTAGCGGCACGTCGTCGAACGCGAGGGAACACGGCGCGCGTACGACTGCCGACGTTGCGGGTCCTCCGTCACCCGTTGATACAGGCTGTCCGGCGCTCCGATCGTCAGATCGTACGTCTCCTACGCCAGATCGGCCCTTTGCTCGAGCCCGGCCTGCAGGCGCCCATGCGCCTTCAGCCGCCAGAACATCGCCGGTGCCCTGGTTTCCATTGCCGGCTCGATCATTGCCAGCTGGCGGGCGCGCGACGGTGCCATCATCTGGCGGGACCCTCCGGTTTCGCTGACTGCGGTGCAGCCGTCTCCGGCAATTCCATCCGCAGCGGCCCTTCAACGGGCGCGGGCGCATCGCCTACTCCGTGCGACCGCATGGAGTGGTTCCGTCGGGACATGTCGGGATGGTCGGGACAGCCAGCAACGACGCTGGTTTGAGCTGTCCCGACCGGCCGCAGCATCTGTCGGGACACCATCGCTGTCTGCTCCGCCCGTGCAGGGTGACCGAGAGGGGCAGATCAGGCAACAGGCCGAGCCATGGCATCGGAGCGAAGGCGCTGACAGCACTGGCCGATAGTGGCCCCAGGGATCGGCTCGGTTCGCGACGAGGTCCGGCACGGTGAGGATCGTGAATCGGAGCGGATCGAGCTTCGGCCTGATCTCGTCCCAGCTCGGGGGCGTGGCGACCGTGGTCGCGGCGCGGTCGTTGCGCAGATAGTCGATGAAGATCCGGCCGCGGCATGCCGCCTTGACAAGCGAGGCAGTGTAGCGGCCGGGGCTGTCGGTGGACATGGCACGGCCGATACCACCGGCGAACGCCTTGGCGTCGCTCCAGTCATGCCGCCGCTCGATCGGCACCATCCGATGCAACCCCTTGCCGCCGGTCGTGCGCGGGAAGCTCGTCAGGCCGAGCGCCTGCAGGCGCTCCCGCAGCTCGTGGGCCGCCGCAACCACCTGTGTGAAGGGCGGGCTCTCGGCGGGATCGAGATCGAACACGAGCCGGTCTGGGCGGTCTGGGCGACCGGCGCGAGCACCGCCCTGGTGCAGCTCGATGGCACCGAGCTGCACCAGGGTCAAAGGACCCTCGGCATCGTCGATCGCCAGGTAAGGCTCCTTGCCGCTTCGTCCGCCCGCCTGGACCGTACGGACGGAGGGCGGCTTGCCGGCCGCAAGGTGGCGCAGGTAGAAGCAGCCTCATCGAGGCGCTCGGGGCAGCGGATGACGCTGAAGGGGCAGCCGGCGACATAGGTCAGGATCCAGTCGGCCATGGTGTCGCAGTAGCGCGCGACGTCGCCCCTGGTCGCGCTGGGCCGGTCCGCACCTGCCGATCGGCGCTGCTGATCCGAACCCCGTGCAGCTCGAGAACGCCCGGAGATCTGCTGGGATCGGACGGCTCGTGCGCTGGTCGCTCTTCGACGATCTCGCTGGCCGGCTTGTCCTCGCGCAGGCCCTGGAAGCTGGCCTGCCGGAGCAGGCCGTCGGCGGTCCAGGTCTGGAACGCGAACCTCGGCCACGGGCTCGGGACGCACCCAGCGGACATCGGGCCGGGCGGCGGAGGTGATCTTCCCCGCCCATGCCGGACGGCACGGCCCGGCCAGGATCGAGCGGCGCGACGGCCAGCACTCAGCGGAACACCTCAAGGGAGCATGGCAAGGGGCCCAAGGGCTCACCTCGGCGGTGCCGTGCGGCCGCCTCGACGACGCGCGGCAACAGGATGAGATCGTAAGGCTTCGCGACCATGCCGAAGGCGCAGTCGCGCGCCAGCCGCGCCTCCTCGACCTGCGCCGTCAGAAAGACGATGGTGGTCGCATGGTGCCGATGCAGGAGTCTCGCCAAGGCTACGCCCTCGGCATGTCCCCGGAGGTTGATGTCGATCAGGCCGATCTCGGGGCTCACCTCAGCGGCGATGGACAAGGCCCGGCGCACCGAGCCGGTCGGCCCGTGCACGCGGTGCCCGGCGACGTTCAGGGCCATCGCGAGTCCGAGCCCGATCAGGATCTCGTCCTCGACGATCAGCACGGACGGTGCCGGAATCGCTCCTACCGATGATCTGGCCGACATGCCCCTCATCTGCTCGTATGTCGCGTCGAGCGCCCCACCCCTGAACAGCGGAATACGCCACGGGGTTGCAGGTGATGGGCAAGGAGCGGCCGATCAGCGGCCCGATATCCGGAGGGCTGGAAAATAGGGGGCAGGCGCCGGGTCTCAGGCGCCCGCCCGCCAATCTGTGCGGCTCGCGGGGATCCCCCGACAAGCGAGGGTGAGCCGCTCCTGGAAAAGCTAATGGGAAAGACAGGAAATTTCCAGGCATGTTGTCGATGCTCGGCCCGCCAGCAGGCATGCTCCGCCAGCCCGCCCATGACGGTCGACCTCACCGAGGGGCCCGGCCGCTAATCGCCGCCGCCTGCCAGCCCGCTCAGGAAGCGCTCGAGGTTGGTATAGCCATCGCCTTCAGCGACATCGTTGCGATCGGCAGGATTGGCTGGATCGAGCTCCGAAGCCATTTCCCAACGGTCGTCCATGCCGTCCCGGTCCGCATCGGGGTAGGGTATCCCACCGACCAGGGTGGGCCATCCGCCGACCTGGGCCGGCGAGTCGATCTGCCGGCCCGTGCCGCGGCGCACGTCGCGAACGAGCCTGACATCGACATCGTCGCGGGGCGTGGCGCCCGCTCGAGCCAGAACCAGCGCGCCGGCCTCCAAGTAGGGCGCCACACGCACGGGAGGTGCCGGGAACGGGACCGGGGAGCGATAGACCGCTCCGGCCACGGCGTCCGAGCCACCGGCCGGAGAGCGATAGACCGCTCCCGCCACGGCATCCGAGCCGTCGGGAAGCAGATTGGCCGAAGCGTGGATACCGAAGCCCGCGCCCGATGTCGGCCGCGGATCGAGCGCATAGTCGTTCGACGGCGAATCGGGGCCTTTGAGGTAGCTATTGCCGACATAGTTGAGCAGCACCTTGCCGAACTCGTCGGTGATGACGGTGGGTGTGGACCCGGGATTGTAGATCAGGTTGTTCACCACATCGACCACGCCGGCGACCTTGATCCGTGGATTGCGCTCGTTGTTGTGGATGAACAGATTGTGATGGATGCTGATGCCCTGGCCGTCGCCGTAGATCAGCATGCCGTCGCCGTGCGGCCCCTTGGGGTGGTTGCTGCGGAGCAGGCCTTCGGCGATCACCGACCATTGCACGGTGACGTTGCTGGAATTGTTGATGGCGACGTTCTCGTCGACGCCCCAGCTCGCCGAGACATGGTCGACTATGATATCTCGCGCGCTGCGGATCTGCAGCACGTCGTTGCTCTCAGCGGAATCGACGCTGCCCGCACCACGACGCAAGCGAACGTGGCGCAGGATTACATTGTCACGGTTGAGGCGGAGCAAGGCGCCGGGCGACATCCTCTCCCCTGCCCGCAGCAGAATCCCGTCCCCCGGCGCGGTCTGGCCGGCGATGGTCACGTCACCCGAGGCGAGCGTCAGCGGGCTGTCGAGCATGATGGTGCCGCCGACGCGAAAGATGCAGGTCCGCGGCCCCTTGGCGCTCAGGCACGCTCGGAGGCTGCCCTTGCCGCTGTCGTTCAGATTGGTGACGAAGCGGACCTCGCCACCACGGCCGCCCGAGGCCCCGGCGCCGAAGCCCTCGGCACCCGGAAAGGCGGGGAGCGCGGCGGCGGCAACCGGGTCGAGCAGCGCCAGTGCACCGATCAGCGACCGAGCAGCGGTGTTCAATCTGTCCCGCATGGTTCCATGGTGGCGAAAGTGACCTCATCAGCATAGGCCAGGGATCTGCCACACATGGCTGGCCCATCCCTAACGATCCGTTAGCGCGATAGATCCTTCCTTGCCGAGCGGCCGACGATGGGCAGGGTGTGGCGTGCAGGAGGCTAGTCACCGGCCAATTCGCTCAGATACTCCTCGAGATTGGTGTAGCCGTCCTGGTCGTGATCGCCGTTGCGGTCGGCGGGATCGTCGACCAGCGGATCCAGCCCGTGCGCGGCCTCCCACGCGTCGGACACGCCATTGCTGTCCTGGTCGTCGGGGGGCACCCCATTCGCCAGGTCCGGCCATCCGCCCACCTGGGCCGGATCATCGATGATCTGGCCGCTGCCGTTCCTGGCGTCATCGATCACACGCGCGTCCGCAGCGTCGCGCGGCAGCGCTCCGACGCGTGCCAGGACGGAAGAGAGCACCTCGCCAGACCCCAGCGTGGGAACCGACGGCGCTGGGTGCCGACTCGAATACCGGCAGGAGGCGTCGCGGATCGGTTGTTGGATCCAGCTCGGCACGAGATTGCCGGTCTGATAGACTTGAATCGCGTAATTCGTTCGGGTGCAGGCAATCGTATAGCTCTCGGCGCGGCTGTCCGGGCCTTGTAGTTGCACATTGGCCTGGTAGTTCAGCTTCACCACACCGAAATCCGAGGTTACCAGCGTCGGAAACCAACCAGAATTGTAGATCACGTTGTTCACGACATCGGCCGTACCATTGACGTTGATTCTCGGATTGCGCTCGTTGTTATGGGCGAACAGATTGCGCCAGAACGTCACGCCCGATCGATCCGTATAGGCCAGCGAGCCCATCGAATGGAGTCCTTTCGAGTGGCCGGCGTAGCGCAGGCCCTCGGCGATGATCGAATGCTGGATCGTGATGTTTCCACTGCCTGTGGAGATGCCGAGATTCTCGTCCTTGCCGAAGCTGATCGAGACGTGATCGAGGATCACGCGCTGGGCATTGAGGATCTGCACGCTGTCGCCGTCACCGGGAGCGGGTCCGCGGCGGAACCTGACATGGCGAATGACGACGTCGTCCCGGTTGATTCGGAAGAGGTTGTCGCCCGACAGTGTGATGCTCGCCTTCAGGGCGATGCCATCGCCTGGCGCCGACTGCCCGGCGATCGTCAGCCTGCCGCCGCCGAGGCCGAGCTGACTGGCAAGGGTAATCGTGCCTCCGACCTTGAAGACGCAGGTGCGCGGTTCGCTTGCCTGTACGCAGGCGCGCAGGCTGCCTGCCCCGCTGTCGGCCAGATTCGTCACCAGATACACCGCTCCGCCGCGGCCACCCATGGCAGCGGCACCAAAGCCCTGGGCGCCGGGAAACGCCGTCAAGGCAGGTTGCGGCACGGGGCGGGGTTGCGGTAGGCGGCCGCGGCTCTGCGCCTGCGCCGATGCACAGACGACCATCGCGCCGCAGCCGAGCAGCGCCGCCAGGAAATTCGCCATCGGAGCCTCCCTCCTGCAGCCGTCGTCCCACTTTCCTAGGTACTGTGGTATGCTCGAATCGATGATTCGAATGTTGAGACCTTTCTCGCGTAGCATTACCCTATTGTGAACCACGCCCCAGCGGATCTGTCGACGGATTTCTCTCCGAACGAGCGGCCGTGAACGAGCCATGAATATTAATGGGCGTATGGTGATGCTGCGCGATGCCGCCTGACGCTATCCTCCACGGTGCTTGCGCCTTATCTTTGCAGTAGCCTCGACTTGGATTTCGTGGCCTGATGTGCAAGCTTGCGGTGCGAGTGTGAAATGATGCGTGGGAAGCCACGGCACACCGAATCTTCACGACTTCCGGTTATTTGAGTGGCTGCTGTCATGACCACTGCGCTCGGTGCCTGTTGATGCCCTTGGCCGCTTCGCAGCGTCTCGTCCGCCGGCTCGAGGGATGGCGCGGCGCCGAGATCAATCGCAAGATCATGAGGGCCCTGCTCACGGTCGGGGCCGCCACACTCGGGCTGAAGCTCACGGCGGTCGGCCGCGAGCTGGCCGTCGCCTACCAGTTCGGCACCAGTGATTCGCTGGACGCCTTCATCATCGCCTTCCTGCCCGCGTCGTTCGCGATCAACGTCCAAATCGCCGCCTTTGCCGCGGCGCTGATGCCCACCTTCATCCGCGTCGGGCGCGAAGAGGGCGAGGTCGCGGCACTCCGGGTGGCCGAGAGCACGCTGCTCGGCGCCGTGCTCATGCTGATCGGCACCAGCCTGCTCCTGCTGGCCCTCGACGACTGGCTCATCGGCCTCCTGACCGGCGGCTTCGCGCCCGAGAAGCGGGCCCTCACCATCGACCTATTCCATCTGCTGCTGCCGGTGATCCTGCTCCAGGGTCTCGCCCGGTTCTACGGCACGCTGCTCAACGCGCGGCATCGCTTCGGCCTCGTGGCGACCGTGCCGATGGCGACCCCGCTGTTGACCATGCTGCTGCTGCTCGCGATCGGCCGGCCCGATCCGTCGCTGCTCGTCTATGGCGTCGTGGTCGGCGCCGCGCTCGAGCTTGCTCTGCTGCTGCCACTGGTCCGCCGCCTGAACCTGCTGGTCCTGCCGCGCTGGCACGGGTTGGACCAGGCGACCCGGCGCATCATGACCCAGTACTTCCCGATCATGCTCGGCGCCCTGACCGGCGGCACGGCGCTGATGATCGACCAAGGCATGGCGGCCCTGCTCGGCCCCGGCAGCGTCGCGACGCTGAGCTATGGCGGCAAGCTGATCGCGCTGCTGCTCGCCTTCACCGCGCGCCCGCTGAGCGCGGCGATCCTGCCCTTCCTGGCCGATCTCGCCGCCGCCGACGACGGTCACCGCCTGCGCCAGACCTTCTACGGCTGGCTCGGCGTGATCGTGACCGCCTCCCTGCCGGTGGTGGCCGTGCTGTGGCTGTTCTCGGAGCCGATCGTCCGGCTCATGTTCGAGCGCGGCGCGTTCACCGCCGAGGACACCGCCCTAGTCGCCCTGATCCAGGGCCTCTACGCTCTGCAGATCCCCTTCTACCTCGCCGGCGCGCTCGGCTCGCGGGTCCTCAACGCGCTGAGCCTCAACCGGGTGACCGCGGTCATCGGCATACTCAACTGCATCACCAACCTGGTCTTCGACTATGTCTTCATGATGTGGCTTGGGCTCCCGGGTATCGCTCTCGCCACATCGGCCGTCTATTTCTGCTCGTCTCTGGTGATTCTCTTCGTTGTCCAGCGGCACCTGGCCCACATGTGCCGCGGCAGGTCCCTAGCAATCGGCGAGGCGTGACATGGTCCAGACTTCCCTGGCCGAGGAAGGCTACTGGGGTGCGAACTGGGCACGCGAGCGCGCCCTCCCGCGCCCCGTCGACCCAACCGACGCCAGTCTCGCCAACAGCGTCGATCGCGCTTGGCACGACTTCTTCCGCGCCGCTCTGGCCGATCTGCCGCCGGGCAGCCGGCTGCTCGAGATCGGTGCGGCCCGCTCGCGCTGGCTGCCGTACTTCGCACGGAACTTCGGCCTGCGCGTAACTGGCCTCGACTATTCGCAGGAAGGCTGTGATCAGGCGCGCGCGATCCTCGCCAGAGCCGGTCAGCAAGGCGATGTCGTCTGCGCCGACCTGTTCAATCCTCCGGCCGCCTTGTTGGGGCGCTTCGACCTGGTCGCGTCGTTCGGCGTGGTCGAGCACTTTCAAGACACCGCCGGAGCGATCGCCGCCTGCGCCAGGCTGCTGGCGCCGGGCGGCAGAATGATCACGACGGTGCCGAACCTGACCGGTGCCATCGGTACCCTGCAGAGGCTGCTCGATCCCAAGGTCTACGGGATTCATGTTCCCCTGGGCCCGCGTGAGCTGCGGGTGGCGCATGAGCGGGTCGGGCTCGATGTCGACCGATGCGGCTACCTGATGCCGGCGAACTGGCGGGTGGTGGTCGTCCCACCGACAGGCCGAGGGCGGCGCCTGGCGCGCCGTGCTCTGGGCGGCGCCACCAAGCTGGTCTGGGCCGCCGATCGCCTCGGAGCGAGGGTTCCACCGAATCGGCTCACCTCACCCTACGTCGCCTGTGTCGCTCGCCTCGGCCGCTAGCGGGGCGGGCAGCATCATGCGCGTCATCTATATCGCGGGCTACGGCCATAGCGGCTCGACCCTCCTCAACATCCTCTTGGGCCAGTTGCCGGAGGTCATGGGCGCGGGCGAGCTGTTCCGTCTGGCCGGCGCGGCATGGCTGCGGCAGGAGTTCTGCTCCTGCGGTCGGTCCCTGCCCGAGTGCGAGATCTGGCGTGCGATCGTCGACCGGTGGTCGAAGCATGCTAGCGGCGATGCGGTCGCGCACTACCACGCCTTGCAGCGCGCCTGCGAGCGCTGGCTCCTGCCTACACGGCGCGGTGCGCTGTGGCAGGACTATGTCGGCCACACCCTGGGCCTGCTCAGCGCGATCCGGGACGTGACCGGGCGTGCCGTCATCATCGACTCCTCCAAGGTGCCGGGGCGCGCACGGGCGCTGGCGCGAATCCCCGGGATCGACCTGCGGCTCGTCCATCTGGTGCGGGACGGCCGTGCCGTCGCCTGGTCGATGCGGCGGCGCCTGGAGCGCGACCCGCGCGCCGGCGTCCAGGCGCTCAAGCGCGAGCGCTCCGTCCTCCGCACGGCGCTGATGTGGACGGGAACCAATCTGGTCGTCGAGCATGCCTCCCAAGCTCTGGGCGCCGGACGGGCGATTCGGATTACCTACGAGGAGCTCATGGGCGATCCCGGCGCCACCCTCGGGCGACTGGGTCCCCTGCTCGGGGTGGACCTTGCGCCGATCGCCGCGCGGCTCGCCGCCGGCGAGCCATTGGCGGCCGGGCACGTCATGGCAGGCAATCGCCTGCGCATGCACGGCACCCTGCAATTGCGGCCGGACCACGAGTGGCAACGCCAGCTGCCCGCGGACCAACAGCGGCTGGTCGAGCGTCTCTGCCGGCCGATCCTGCACCGCTACGGCTATCCGGCGGCGATCGCCCGATGAGACTGGCATTGCTCCTGCCGTCTCTCGATGCCGGCGGCGCGCAACGGCAGTTCGTGCAGCTGGCCGCGGGGCTGGCAGCGCGGGGCCACGAGATCCTCTTCGTGACCTGTGTGCCGGGCGGCCCGCACGGGGACAGCCTCGCCGCCGTAGCGGGTGTCCGTCGACTCTCGCTCGCGCCGCGCCCGCGGAACGGGCGCCTCGGCATCGGTCCCCGCCTGCCTGCCCTCGCCGCGAGGTTGGCGCAGGAGCTGCGCGAGAACCGGATCGAGATCGTCTATAGCGGGCTGCACAGCGCCAACCTCCTCGCCTGGATCGCGACGCTGGGCGGCCGCACCGTCCCACTGTGCTGGGGGATGCGCGCCGCCCGACACGAGCTCGGCTGGCGGCAACGAGTTCCCCTCGAGCTGTGCCGTCTGGCTTCCGTGAGCGTCGGGCTGCTCATCGCCAATTCCTCGGCCGGGCTCGCCGCCTATCGGGCGCGCGGCTATCGCCCGCGCCGCGCCGAGATCGTCCCCAACGGCATCGACGTCGACCGCTTCAGGCCCGATCCCGCCGGTCGCAGCCTGGTTCGTGCCGAATGGGGCGTGCCCGACATGGCGAGCGTGGTCGGTCTGGTCGCCCGGCTCGTGCCGGTCAAGGACCATCCGACCTTTCTGGCGGCCGCCGCACGCCTCCGCTCGCACCTTCCGGAGGCAATGTTCGTCCTCGTCGGAGGGGGCCCGGCCGCCTATCGGCAGACCCTCATCGTCGAGGCGGCGCGCCTTGGTCTGACCGACCGCGTGGTCTGGGCGGGCGAGAGGGCGGACATGGCGCGGGTCTACAGCGCCTTCGACCTGCTCTCCCTGTCGTCGGCCTCCGAGGGGTTTCCCAACGTGCTGGCCGAGGCGATGGCGTGCGGGGTACCCGCCGTCGCCACCGACGTCGGCGAGACGCGCAGCATCCTAGGCGGGCTGGGAGACATCGTTCCGCCGGGCGATCCGGAGGCGCTTGCCACAGCACTCGGCCGCTGCCTGTCCCTGACTCCTGACCGGCGGCGGGAGATCGGCGAGGCCGGGCGGTCCAGAATCGCCGCGCACTATGGCGTGACGGCGATGATTGCACGAACCGAGACGCTGCTCGCCGAGACACTGTCCGCGCACCGTCGCATGGTGTCGGCGCGCTGGGTCGGAGTCTCACCGCGAACAATCGAAGACTAGGTCTGATGAGATCGGATGCCAAGAGCGCCAATCGTCTTTCGTCGCGCCTGCTCAATGGCCTGACAGGTCTCTATGTAGGGACCTTTCTCATACTGTACATCACGGACGCGGTCTTTCCCGCGCTGCACTACGTTCCGTTCGTGCACAGCCCGGTGGAACTATTCTGCATCCTGGCAGCCCCCCTGCTCGTGCGCGTGCATTGGCCGGACTATCGCCAGAACGCGCTGACCAGCAGTCTCGCGCTCTGGCGCGACCACCGACAGGTCATCATCGCCTTTCTCGGCCTGATCACGCTGAGCTTTCTGACCGCCCTCGAGCCGGGCGCCAATGTCGCCGATCGGGGCGGCAAGGCCGTCTATATCCTGCTCTATCGTTTCGGGCTCTTCGTCGTGGCTCTGAGCACGGCCATCATGCTGATCCGCCTTGGCTGGCGCTGGCCGGTGGTGATCGCCCTCCTGGTGCTGCTCGGCTCGATCTTCTACGACGTGGCCTATCCGGGCACGTTCTCCACCGCCGATGGCCGCGCCGGCGGCTTCCAGGAGAACCCCAACGTGGCGGCCATCGCCGTGATGATGCTGCTGGCGGTGAGCGTACGCTACGACCGCGTCCATCCCTTCGATCTGCTGCTGATCCTGGCTGCGGCCGTCGGCGTGTTCGCGACGCTGTCGCGCGGCGGGATGATGCAGCTCTCCCTGTTCCTGGCGAACTATCTCTACTTCACGGGTCGCGGCCGCCGCCTCCGCCAGATCCTGCTGGCTCCGCTCGCGACCGCGGCGATGGCTGCCGCGGCGCTGAGCGTCGCCGGCCTCATCACGACGTCCTCGGACATGTTCCAGACCGAGAACGCGCAGCGGCGCCTTGCGACCTTCAGCGGCGAGAACGAGACCGTCTACGAGACGGACACCGCCCGCCTGTCGCTGATTCCCCAATACATGGCGCTGATCGACCGGCACATGTTGTTCGGCTACGGTACCGGCTTCAGCCGCTCGCTGCCGCTCGGTCCGCACAACAGCTATCTGGACTTCTGGGTCAACAACGGCTTTGTCGGCCTGCTGCTCTATCTCTGGTTGCTTCTCGCGATGCTCGGCCTGTGCTGGGCGCGAGGATTCTGGCCGGGGCTCGTCTTCACCCAGATCGCCCTGCTGGCCGGCATGTTCACCCACGATGTCATCCATCTGGGCGTTTTCCTGCTCCTCAGCGGCCTTGTCCTCGGCGTCTCCTGGGGCATCACCGCGCGAGCCACGCCGATCGGCCTCGCGGACCGTGTCGCCGAAGGCGGGGCGGCGGTCAGGCGGCATCCGGCGACCGCTGCATGAGGATCGCGCACGTCACCCCGGCACTGGTCACCGGCGGTGCCCAGATGATGCTTGCGAAGCTGCTCGAGGCTGGGACCGATCCGGCGGACCAGCTGGTGATCGCGCTGCGTCCCGGCGGGGGCCTGTGGGAGCGGGTGGCGGCGACGGGCGCCCGGGTGGAGCATCTGGGCCTTGCCGCGGGCGAGCTCAATCCGCTGGCCCTTTGGCATCTTGCCGGCCTGCTGCGAGCCTGGCGGCCCGAGCTCGTGCATGGCTGGATGTATCACGGCAACCTCGCCGCCCTGCTGGCGGCCGCGATGACCGGCCGGCGGCTGTCGGTGATCTGGAACATCCGCCATTCCCTGCACGATCTCGCGGCCGAGAAGCCGGCTACCCGTTGCGTGATCCGCATTGGCGCGCCGCTCTCGCGCTATGCCGCCGCGATTGTCTACAACTCGGCCGTCGGTGCGGCGCAGCACCGGGCATGCGGCTATGGCGCCTCGGCGGAGATCATCCCCAACGGCTTCGATATCGCTCGCTTCCGGCCCGACGCCAGAAAGCGCGCCGCGGTCCGGGCCGAGCTGGGCCTCACCGAGGCGAGCATCCTCGTCGGCATGATCGCGCGAGACCATCCGATGAAGGATCACGCCTCGCTGCTCCAAGCGCTCGCCGACATACGGGCGAGTGGTCTCGACCTCCATCTTGTGCTGGCCGGCGAGGGCATGGACGTGGCCAACGGGCGGCTGGCGGGTCTCGTCCGCAGGGCAGGTCTCGAAGGCCGCGTCCATCCTCTCGGTGAGAGGGCAGACATTCCCGATCTCACCGCGGCGCTTGACATCGCCGTCCTGAGCTCCGCCTGGGGCGAAGGCTTTCCCAACGCGCTCGGCGAGGCGATGGCCTGCGCCGTGCCGTGCGTCGCCACCGATGTCGGTGATTGTCGGGCGATCCTGGCCGGGCACGGCACGATCGTCCCGGCCCGCGACCCGGCGGCGCTCGCTGCTGCGATCCGCTGCCTCGCCCTGCTGCCAGCTCACGACCGCGCCGAGCTGGGTGCGGTCGCGCGGCGTCGTGTCGTCGCCGAGTACTCGCTGCCAGCCATCGCCACCCGCTATCACAACCTCTACGAGCGGGTGCGCACCATAAGGGCTGTCGGTGACGACTTGCGTCGAACCGTGCCGTGATCGTGAGGCATATCCTGTAAGACGCTGCGGTTCGGGATGGGATCGGCTCATGAGCGAAAGCATTGCGGTTGTTGGCCTGGGATATGTCGGCTTGCCTGTGGCGGTTGGGATGGCGCGGGCGCATGGGGGGGTGCTGGGGTTCGATGTCGATGCGGGGCGGGTGGCGGCGCTGCGGGCGGGGCAGGACCGGACCGGTGAGCTGACCGCGGCGGAGCTGGCGGGGCTGGATCTGGTCTACAGCGCGGATGTGGGTGATCTTGCAGGCCGTAGCTGCTTTGTGGTGACGGTGCCGACGCCGATCGACGCCGACCGGCAGCCCGAGCTCGAGCCCTTGCGGCGGGCCTGTGCCCTGATCGGGGCCGCCTTGCGGCCGGGCGGGCTGGTGGTGTTCGAGAGCACGGTGTTCCCGGGCCTGACCGAGGAGCTGTGCGGACCCTGGCTGGCCGATGCCTCGGGCCTGCGCCAGGGGGTGGACTTCCAGCTCGGCTACTCGCCCGAGCGGATCAACCCCGGCGACCGGGCGCACCGGCTGGAGACCATCACCAAGGTGATCGCGGCCGACGGAGAGGCGGCGCTCGAGCGCGTGGCCGCACTCTACGGCCCGGTCTGCACGGCGGGGCTGCACCGGGCACCCTCGATCCAGGTCGCCGAGGCGGCCAAGGTGCTGGAGAATACCCAGCGCGACCTCAACATCGCCTTGATGAACGAGCTGGCGCTGATCTGCGACCGGCTCGGCCTGCGCACCGCCGATGTGCTGGCGGCGGCCGCGACCAAGTGGAACTTCCTGCCGTTCACCCCGGGCCTGGTCGGCGGCCACTGCATCGGGGTCGATCCCTACTATCTCACCGCCCGGGCCGAGCGGCTGGGCTATCATCCGCAGGTCATCCTGGCCGGGCGGCGGATCAATGACGGCATGGGCGGCTTCATCGCCCAGAAGCTGGTCAAGCTCTTGATCGCGCGCGAGGTGCCGGTGCGCCGGGCGCGGGTGGCGGTGCTCGGGCTGACCTTCAAGGAGGACGTGCCCGACCTACGCAACAGCCGGGTGCCCGACATCGTCCGCGAGCTGGCAAGCTTTGGCATCACCGCCTGGGTCCACGATCCCCTGGCCGATCCAGCGGCGGCTGCGCACGAGTACGGCCTCGAGCTCAGCCCGCTCGAGCTCTTGCGTGGGCTCGACGCTCTGGTGCTGGCGGTGCCGCATCGGGCTTACCGGGAACTCGGGGCCGCGGGCCTCGCAGCCCTGCTTGCGCCATCGGGTATTCTGCTTGACGTCAAGTCCATGCTCGACCCGGCGGCGCTGCCGGGCGGCCTTGCCTATTGGAGCCTGTAGCGCGATGCCCCTTGCCCATGACGGCACGATCCTGCTCACCGGGGCCGCCGGCTTCATCGGCTTCCATCTC
>JBGAKU010000134.1:0-14663 GCA_044224255.1 Geminicoccaceae bacterium | reverse complement strand
GGCCCGGACCTGCTGGCCGAGCTCCACGAGATCGACGAGGTCGAGGCCAATGTCAGCCGCGGCTATCATGCGATCGAGTTCCTGCTCTGGGGCCAGGACCTCAACGGCACCGGTCCGGGCAAGGGCGAGCGCCCGGCGACCGACTACGCCAAGGGCGGCGCCTGCACCGGGGGCAACTGCGACCGGCGCGGCGCCTATCTCGCGGCGGCGACCAAGCTGCTGGTGAGCGACCTCCAGGAGATGGTGGGCAACTGGGCGGCCAACGGGCCCGCTCGGGCCGCGCTCACGGCCGAGGGCGGCCAGAAGGGCCTCGCCATGATGCTGACCGGCCTCGGCTCGCTCTCCTATGGCGAGCTGGCCGGCGAGCGGATCAAGCTCGGCCTGATGCTGCACGATCCCGAGGAGGAGCATGACTGCTTCTCCGACAACACCCACAACTCGCACTACTACGACGTGCTCGGCATGCGCGCGGTCTATCTCGGGCGCTACGAGGGCATTGACGGCAAGATCACCGAGGGGGCCAGCCTGTCGAACCTCGTGCGCGCCGCCGACCCCGCCGTGGACGAGGCGATGCGCGTGGCACTCGACAAGACCCTGGCCGCGTTCACCGCGATCAAGGAGAGCGCCGATTCGGGCCAGATGGCCTACGACCAGATGCTGGCCGAGGGCAACGAGCCGGGCAACGCGATGATCCAGGCCGCCGTCGACGCGCTGGTCGCCCAGACCCGCACCATCGAGCAGGCGGTCGGGGCGCTGCGGCTCGACCAGCTCGCCTTCGAAGGCTCGGACAGCCTGGACAATCCCGAGGCCGTCTTCCAGTGAGCTCGCTCGTCAGGTGCCTGGGGCGGGTGGGGCGTGCTCTCGCCCGCGTCGGGCTGCCGCGCGAGCTGCGCGAGGCTTTCGCGACCGAGCTGCTGCCCGAGCTCGCCGCAGCCGAGGGTAGAGGGCCCCATGACTGAGCATCCGTCGATCCGCTCCCGGACGGGCAACGTCGTGTTCGTGGGCTTCGGCGGGCGTGCTTCGCGGCGCGCGCGGGCGAGCCGACCGCAGGGGCGGACCTGCTGCTCCTGCGCGCACTGGTGTGGCGGCGAGGGTGGAAACGGGTACTGCCTCGCCGACTGCGGCGCCCGTTGCACGCCGCCGCAGGGGCGGTGCGGCGAATGGCGCCGGCCGCCGCTGCTGACCGTGGTCTAGTTCCTGGCCGAACGGTGCGGGAGCGGGAGCGGGAACGGTCGATGCGGCGGGTCTTGCCGTGGTTATGCGCGGGGTGCTGCATGCTGACGGCGCCGGTGGATGCCGCCATGAGTGCCAAGCAGCGCGAGGCCATCCTTCGCCCGACCACCGACTTCGACGCGCCCGAACGTTGGGAGAGCCTGTCAGGTGGCTCGGCCACCAATCGGGCGCGCCTGGATGCCGATGCGTTCTCGCAACCCTCGGCCAATCTCGCCTTCGACCAGCGCGCCGACTTCTTCGTCGGCAACGGCTTCTTCCGGCGCATGTGGGTGACCGCACCCAGCTCGACGGAGGCCGCCGACGGCCTGGGCCCACTCTACAACGCCCGCTCCTGTCAGGGCTGCCACCTAAAGGACGGGCGTGGGCACCCGCCGTCCGGACCCGACGACAGCGCGGTCTCGATGTTCCTGCGCCTGTCGATCCCGCCGCAGTCGGATGCCGAGCAGGGCGCGCTCGCGAGCTATCGCCAGGCCGTGGTCGGCGAGCCCACCTACGGCACCCAGCTGCAGGATCTCGCGATCCCGGGCCTCAAGGGCGAGGGCCGGATGGTGATCACCTACGAGGAGTCGCCGGTCGAGCTCGCCGGCGGCGAGACCGTGATGCTGCGGCGGCCGACCTACAGTGTGGCCGAGCCCGCTTATGGCCCGCTTCACCCCGAGACCATGCTGAGCCCACGCGTCGCGCAGCCGATGATCGGGCTGGGGCTGCTCGAGGCCATCCCCGAGGCCGATCTCCTGGCGCGGGCCGATCCCGACGACGCCGACGGCGACAGCATCTCCGGCCGGCCTAATCTGGTCTGGAGCGAGGAGGCGGGCCGGGCGCTCATGGGCCGCTTCGGCTGGAAGGCCGGACAGGCCAGCATCGCCGCGCAGGCGGCGTCCGCCATGGCCGGCGACATCGGGATCTCCAATCCGCTGGCACCGTTCCCGGCTGGCGACTGCACCCCGGCGCAGACCAATTGCGTCGGCGCGCCGACTGGGGCGAGCGCGCAGTTCGCCGACCTCGAGGCGCCAGCCGAGGTCATGGATCTGGTCAACTTCTACAGTCGTCACCTCGCCGTGCCGGCCCGGCGCAAGCCCGAGGCTGCGGAGGTGCTCGCAGGCAAGCGCCTGTTCTACGAAGCCGGTTGCATCGCCTGCCATGTCCCCAAGCATGCCACCGCCCGGGACGCCGCCGATCCCGCGCTACGCGGCCAGCTGGTCTGGCCCTACACCGACCTGCTTCTGCACGACATGGGCGAGGGCCTCGCCGACGGCCGTCCCGAAGGCGTCGCCGACGGCCGCGAGTGGCGCACCGCGCCGCTCTGGGGCATCGGTCTGACCGAGACCGTGAACGATCATACCTACTTCCTGCACGACGGCCGTGCCCGCAGCCTCACCGAGGCGATCCTCTGGCATGGCGGCGAGGCGGAGGGCGCCAAGGAGCGCTTCCGGCAAATGCCGCCCGAGGACCGTGCCGCCGTTCTCGCCTTTCTGGGGTCGCTCTGATGCTGCGCGTTCTCGTGGCTCTCCTGGTGCTGACCGGCCCGGCCGCCGCCCAGGGCCTCGACGCCGCTGGGGGCCGGCTGCGCGCGGAGGTCCTGCTGCCGCTCTATGCCGACTATCGCGACCGCGCCGCTGCCTTCGCCGCGATCGCACCCGACTGCGCCGGTGACTGGCGCCCGGCCATGCGCGAAGGCTACGCCGCGAGCGCGCTGGCTTGGCGCCGGCTCGAGACGGCCGGCACCGGCCCGGCCGTGGCCGGCGAGACGCCCTCGACCGTGTATTTCTGGCCGGACAAGCACGGAACCGCCGGCCGCCAGCTCACCACCGCCCTGCGCGCACGCGATCCAGCCCTGACCGATCCGAGCCTGCTCGCAGACCGCAGCGTGGGCCTGAAGAGCCTCGCCACGCTCGAGGTGTTGCTCTACGGCAGCAGCGTACCCGCCGAGGCGGACGAGTTCGCCTGCGGCTATGCGCGGGCCATCCCGCGACCGACGGTGCCGTCGCGGACTCGATGTTCCGCGGCATGCTGGCGGCGCTCGACGTGGTGATCGCGCTCGAGCTCGAGCGCCCGCTTGGCGCCGATCTGGCCGCCGCCCGCGGCGAGCGCAGCCGTGCCTGGCGCAGCGGTCTGGGCCTGCCGATGATCGGCGCCGCCCTGGCCACGGTCGAGCGCATCTATACCGCTCCCGGTGGCTTCAGCTCGCTCATCCAGGCGAGTGCGGAGCTGTCGGCCTTTGACGCGGTGCTGCGCGGCCGGCTGCAGGACGCGAATGCGGCCATCGTTGCGGTGCCGATGCCCCTGCATCTGGCCGTTGCGGATGCGCAGGCGCGCCCGGCGGTCGAGCGGCTGCTCGAGGAGCTGCGCGCGGTGCGGCGTCTGCTGCAGGAGCGGCTGGCGCCGGCCCTCGGCCTCGCCTCCGGCTTCAATGCGCTCGATGGAGACTGAGATGGCGCATGCCGTGCCGCTCCAGCGCCGGGCTGCGTTGACCGGCGCGTTCGGTGGTGTCGCTGCCTGTCTGGCCCTGCGCGCCTGTGCTGCCCGCGCGGAGGCCGGCCCTCTGTTCCTGGTCTGCCGCGTCCACCCCGCCCTGGGCGCTGGCGTGGCGCTGGTGGACGAGCATGCGGCGGCCACGGCCGGCCCGGACCTGCCAGCTCGGGGCCATGGGATCTGCCTGCGTCCCGGCACGGCCGAGGCGGTCGTGTTCGCCCGCCGGCCCGGCACCTTCGCGGCGGTGTTCGAGCCGTTGACCGGCCTCGTCCTGCGCCGCTTCGACACCCCGTCCGACCGCCATTTCTACGGCCACGGCGTGTTCGATCCGACCGGCCGTGTGCTGGTGGCGACCGAGAACGACTTCACCCGTGGCGTGGGCGTGCTCGGCCTCTACGACGCCAGCGACGACTATCGCCGCATCGGCGAGCTGCCGGCGCACGGGATCGGCCCCCACGACATCGCCCTCTTGCCGGACGGCAGGACGCTGGCGATCGCGAATGGCGGCATTCTCACCGTGCCCGAGACCGGCCGTGACAAGCTCAACCTCGACACCATGCAGCCGAGCCTGAACCTGGTCGAGCTCGCCAGCGGGGCGCTGCTCCAGGAGGGGCGGCTGCCCGAGCGCCTGCGCCATCTGTCGATCCGGCACCTGGACCAGAACGGCGACGGCCTGATCGCCACCGGCCTGCAGTGGGAAGGGAACCCCGCCGAGCTGGTGCCGCTAGTCGCGATCGACCGCGGCAAGGGGCTCGAGACCCTGGACACCCCGCGGGAGATCCTCCGTCTGCTGGCCGGCTATGTCGGCAGCGTCAGCTTCGACCGCTCCGGCCTCTTGCTCGCGGCGAGCTGCCCGCGCGGCAACCACATCGTCTTCTGGCGTGCCGACGACGGCCGGTTCCTGCGCGCCGTCGAGATCGCCGATGCCTGTGCCGTCGGCCCGGCGGGCACGCCCGGCCGCTTCCTTGCCGCCACCGGCACCGGCCAGGTGGTCGAGATCGATCCGGTCGCCGGCACGATCGCGCCGCTCGGCGCACGAGCGCCCACCGCCTACGATAATCATCTGCTCGTGATGTAGCGCCCAGGTCAGCAAGTTACCCGAATTATAATACTTGAAAACTGGCTTATATTGATTGTCTTGACATTGCATAGACTATAGCAACGTCCGCATAACTGGACGTGAGTGTCGTCGTGCCGACCAAGGTTACTTTTCCCGACGAGGAGAGCGTTGCCGGCGTGGGTGCCAGCCAGCGCCGGCGGCTGCGGTTGCACGAGCTCGAGCAGGGCTTCCACTGCTCGATCGTCGGCACCTGCCTGACGCCGGGCATGGCGCGCCAGATCATCCGCCGTGCCAAGCTGAGCTTCGACCACGACACCCAGGACTACCGTCTGCACAGCGTGCTGGTCAGCGAGGCCGGTCGCCCCGGCATCGTCTCCCGCCTGATCACCAAAACCCTCGACCAGAGCTTCGCTGGGATCCTGCGCCGGGTCGCGGCCACCAGCGGCATGGAGGAGCTGGGGCGGCTGTGGGACGAGCTGTGCGAGAAGGGCGAGGTCGCCGGCGCCTACTGGTCGTTCCTCACCCACGCCCATGTGCCGGCGGAGCTGCGCGTGCGCGTCTTCGGCGAGGTGCACATGCTCTCGCACTTCATCGGTGGCCACAACCGCGCCAGCGCCAAGGCGCTGTGGCTCGCCGAGCGGCGCGCCGAGCAGCTGGCGGAGCGTCTGGCGCGCAGCCGCCGCCAGGCTCAGGCGACCCTGGCCGAGCGCGACCGTCGCATCGCCGAGCTTGAGGCCGAGCTCGCGGCCACGCGTACAGAGCTTGCGCGGCGGGTGGCAGCCGCGATGGCGGTGCAGCGCTGCCGGCCGGCACGCCCCCGTGCGGAGCCCGCGCGTCTGGAGCGTCGCGTGTTGGCGACGCGCGCCCGGCTGCGCGAGGCGGAGCGCGAGAACGAGCGCCTGCGGCGGCAGCTCGACCTCCTGACGGAGGACCTGCCTCCGCGCCCGGCCGTTTGCCCGGCACCACGTCAACCGCTGTGCATGGAGGGGCCGGAGCGCTGCCTGCTCTATGTCGGCGGTCATTGCAGCCTGCTGCCGCATCTGCGGCGCCACGCTCGCACCCGGCGCCTCGAGCTGCTGCACCATGACGGTGGTGAGGAGCACAACCTCCACGTGCTCGAGGGCCTGATCGGCCGCGCCGAGGCGGTGTTCTGCCCGATCGACTGTGTGAGCCATCAGGCCTGTCTCGCCGCCAAGCAGCTCTGCCGACGTCTCGACAAGCCCTTCGTGCCGCTACGGACAGGCAGTGGTACCTGCTTCCTGCGCGCGGTCGATCACTGGCGTGTGAGAGTGGGTGGGGGCGACGCCGCTGCCCCAGCCGCGATGATGTCGTGACAACGCAAAGCGAAGCGTCCTGGTCAACCTAGAATTCCTCTATTTCTATATTACCTGATGGTCGTTTGACCTGCATCCAGTAGCTGATTAGTCTTATTCCAATTCCTGCTCGCGCGCCGCGTCTTTTCCTCGCGCTTCGCAGGTGGAGTAAATCCCCGATCGATATCTCAACTGCTCGGCGGCCGCAATGCGTAGCTCTGGTCATCTCGCTGGGCCGCCCGATCACGGCGCGTCTCGCTCGGGGACGTTGATCCCCCTCTTCGCCGCGTCGTTGCAGGCCCATGGCGCGGCCCCGGCCTTGGTCACGCCGTCCGCCACCGTGGCCTACGCCGAGCTGGCACGACGCGCCGATTCTTTCGCGGCCAGGCTCGGGTCCGGCCGCAAGCTGATCGCGATCGAGGCGGATCTGTCCAGTCATGCCATTGCCGCCTATCTCGGCGCGCTGCGCGGCGGTCACGCGGTCGTCCTCGTGCCGGCGGACGACACCGAAGCCGAGCTGTCGATCGAGCAGCGGTTCCAGCCCGATCTCTGCTACCGGCGGATCGACGGCCGATGGCGTCTTCTCGACGCTGTCGCCCCCGATGCCGAGCCGCTCCATCCGGCGCTGGCCCTGGTGCTGCTGACCTCGGGCAGCACGGGGCAGGGCAAGGGGGTGCGCCTGTCGGGCAGCGCGCTCGCCGCCAACGCCTCCGCCATCGCGCAGTTCCTGGAGCTGAGCGCTGCTGACCGCGGTGTCCTGCACCTGCCGCTCCACTACTCGTACGGCCTTTCCGTGCTCAACGCGCATCTTGCGATCGGCGCGAGCCTCGCCGTCACGCCGATGTCCATTCTGGACCAGGGCTTTCTGGCAGCGATGCGCGACCTGCGCTGCACGAGCTTTCCCGGCGTGCCGCACTCCTACGACCTGCTCGAGAAGATCGGCTTCCGCGGCGAGAGCTTTCCCGATCTGCGCCTCATGACGGTCGCCGGCGGGCGCATGCCCGAGGACATGGTCCGCCGCTACCACGACCACCTCGCCGCCGCCGGCAAGCGCCTCTTCGTGATGTATGGCCAGACCGAGGCGACCGCCCGCATCGCCTACGTGCCCCCGGCACTGCTCGGCGAGAGCCCCGACCGCATCGGCATTGCGGTCCCCGGCGGCGAGCTCGGGCTCGTCGACGAGCAGGGGCGGCCGGTCGAGGCGACGGAGACGGCCGGCGAGTTGGTCTATCGCGGCCCCAACGTGATGATGGGCTACGCCGAGAATCGTGCCGATCTGGCGCGTGGCCCGGAGGTCGATCTCCTCCACACGGGCGACCTCGCCGTGCGGGACGCGCAGGGTCTGTTCCGGATCGTCGGGCGCCGCCGCCGCATGTCCAAGATCGCCGGCATCCGGATCGGCCACGACGCGCTCGAGGCGGCGCTCGCGAAGGCCGAGATCGCTGCCGCCGTGGTCGGAGACGATCGGCGGTTGATCGCCTTCCACCGCCCCGACCGTGCCAGCCCGGAGGTCCGGCGCCATCTGGCTGCCGCTGCCGGCCTGCCCTGGCGCTACGTCGAGGCGAGGGCCATCGACGAGTTGCCCCGCTTGCCCACGGGCAAGATCGACTATCCGACCCTGCAACATCAGCTCCTCGCCGAGCCCGAAGCTGACGCGGGTGGGATCCACGGCGACTTCCAGCGGGCCTTCTTTCCGCAACTCGTGCATGAACAGGACAGCTTCGAAGGCCTGGGCGGCGATTCCCTGCGCTATCTCACCCTCTCTATGGATCTGGAGCGCCGACTGGGCAGCCTGCCGCCCGGCTGGGAGCGGCGCCCAATCGGCGAGCTCGCTTGCCTGAAGCAGACGGAGCTGCCGTCGGGCCGCGTCGGCACGGACATCGTGATCCGGGTGCTCGCGATCCTCTGCGTCGTGATCCACCACGCCACCTCCTGGCCGCTCCCGGCCGGCTCGACCACGCTCGTGCTTCTGGTCGGCGTCACCTTGGGCCGCTTCCAGCGGCAATCCCTGCTGCAGCAGAACTTCACGCGCTTCTTCCGCCCGCTGGTAGGGGTTCTGTCCCTTTACTATTTTCTCCTCGCGGGATATGCGCTCTATTGGGGGACGATTCCCTGGGCTTCGGTATTGCTGGTCGGCAATGTCGGATTCACCTCACCCGACACGCACCTGATGCTGCCCTACAGCTTCTGGTTCATCGAGGTGTTCGTCCAGACCATGCTGATCTGGGCCGGCCTGTTCCTAGTCCCTGCGGTGCGCCGGACGGCCGCCGAGGCGCCGTTCGAGCTGGGTCTGGTTTTGCTCGCCGGCGCCCTGGCCGCGCGCGCCGCGGGGCCGGTGCTGTGGCCGGTCGACGAACCGCAGATCTTCACCATCTGGTGGGTGTTCCCGCTCGCAGTGTTCGGCTGGTGCGTCGTCTACGCCGACACCCCCGCGCGGAAGCTGCTGCTCGTGGCTGCGGCCCTGCTGGTGATGCCAGCCTTGGCCTATGCGGGTGGCAACTGGGTTGGGGCCTGGATCCGCTACGGCCTGCAGGTGCCGGTGATCCTCGCCCTGCTCTATCTCCCGGCGGTACGGGTGCCGGCCTGGCTCGCGCGCACGCTCGTCTCGATTGCCGCAGCGACCTTCCACATCTACCTGTTTCACGGTTTCGTGCCCGAGCTTGTCGCGGGCCTGCTTGACCGGCCACTGCCGCCGGGTCTGGCTCCCGTCCTCGCCATCGTCGGCGGCATCGGGCTGGGCATCCTCGTCTACCGGGCCCAACGCGCGCTCGGCCGAATGGCTGCGGCGCATCTGCCCCATCTCCGGGTCATGTCCCGCGGGCAGCGGCAGATGAGCGGCGCCTGACGGCGCGTCATCCCGTGTCCGGCCTGTCGCGGCGTCGACTGAAGCCGGTTAGGCTGCGACGGGCCGGCCCGGTCCTGGAGCTGATGCTTGACCGTCATCCTCGGTGTGGCGCTGCCGTTCTTCGCCGTCCTGTTGTGCGGGATGCTGGCGGCGCGGCAGCGCTTGATCGACGACGCCGGCCTGATCGGCCTCAACTCGTTCGTATTCTGGTTCGCGCTGCCCGCGCTGCTGTTCCACAAGGTCGCGACCACGCCCTTCGCGCGCTTGACCGACTGGACGCTCTATGTCGGTTACGAGGGTGCCTGCGTCCTGCTCTATCTGCTCGTGCTGCTGGTCGCGCGCGGCCTGTTCCGGCGCTCGCTGAGCGAGGCTGCGATCCTGGCGTTCGCGGCCGCCTGGGGCAATGTCGGCTATATGGGCGTGCCCCTGCTTGGAGCCGCCTACGGCGATCAGGGCGGGTTGCCGGCCGTCCTTGCCGTGGTGCTCGACACCCTGGTCCTGCAGAGCCTCACCATCCTGCTGCTCGAGGCGGACGGCTCAGGCAAGGGCGGCCTTGCCACCGTCGGCCGCGCGGTCATCCGCAATCCGCTGATCATCGCCGTGTTCGCCGGCGGGGCGGTGGCCGGCCTCGGCGTCGCGTTGCCGCTGCCGGTCGTCGGCTTCCTGTCGCTGCTCGGCCCGGCGGCGGCATCCGGTGCCCTGTTCGCGTTAGGCGCCACGCTGCGGCCCGAGGCGCTGGCCAGCGACAAGCGCCTGGTCGGGAGCACGATCGCGGCCAAGTTGCTGCTCCTTCCGGCCATCGCTTGGCTCGGCCTCGCCCTGGTTCCCGTCCCAGGCGAGTTCCGGGCGCCGCTCTTGCTCACCACGGCCCTGCCGACGGCAGCGAGCGTGTTCGTGATCGCGCAGCGCTATGGCGTGCTCGAGCGGCCCATCGCCGCGATCGTGTTCGCGAGCCACCTTTTGGGCATCGTGACGCTGACCCTGCTGCTCGTGCTGCTAGGCGCCTGACGCTCTTCGCTGCTGCGCAATTGCAGCATCAGCGCGATGATTGAGCCCATGTGAGTTCGATCGCTTTCGCTGCGGCTGGCGCTCCGTATATGGTTCGGGCGCGTGTGGCGGCCGTCAGAAGCGGCCGCACCGATTGGCGTTCGGCGGACGGAAGCGCCCCGGATGCGCGATGAGTGCCGCGGCTGCCGGCGACGATTCCAGAACGGGTGGCCCTTGCTCCCGAATTGAGGCGACCAACAGGTGACCGAACCCATCGCCCACGCGGACCGATCCAGGCGCTACGATCTGTCGGTGATCGTGCCGCTTTACTACGAGGAGGACAACGTCCAGCTCCTCCACAAGGCGATCTGCGACGCTGTGCGGCCGCTCGGCCTGCGCACGGAGATCGTGTTCGTCGACGACGGCAGCAGGGACCGGACCTTCGAGCGCTGCCTCGAGCTGCCACGCACCGACCCCGACCTGCGGATCGTCAAGTTCCGCCGCAACGCCGGTCAGACCGCCGCCATGTCCGCCGGAATCGACCATGCCCGTGGCGAGGTCCTGATCACCATGGACGGCGACCTGCAGAACGATCCGCAGGACATCCCGCTGTTTCTGGAGAAGATCGCCGAGGGCTACGATCTCGTCGTCGGCTGGCGCCACAACCGCCAGGATCATTGGTCGCGCGTCCTGCCGTCCAAGGTCGCCAACTGGCTGATCGGCAAGGTGACCGGGGTGCCGATCAAGGACAATGGCTGCTCGCTCAAGGCCTACCGCGCCGACCTGATCAAGAACATCCCGCTCTACAACGAGATGCACCGGTTCATCCCGGCGATGGCCTCGCTGGCCGCACCCCGGATCGCGCAGATCAAGGTGCGGCACCATGCGCGCCGGTTCGGCCAGTCGAAATACGGCTTCTCGCGGATCTACAAGGTGTTCGTCGATCTGGTCACGATCCGCAGCATCCTTTCCTTCAGCCGCCGCCCCGCCACCTGGCTGGGTGCGATCGCCGGCATCGGCGGGCTGGCCTCGCTGATCTGCCTCGGCTTCACGCTGTCGCTGCTCGCGGCCGACCCGCCGCGGACCTCGATCGTGTTCACGAGCTTGGCCGTGCTCTTGGGCTCGATGTCGATCTTCAGCGCCTTCCTGGCGCTTCTGAGCCACCTGATCTACGGCACCAGCGCCACCCGCTTTCATCCCTTCCTGTTGATGTCCGTCCGCGCGTCCGAGGCTGCGGCCGGTCCAGCCCGGAGTACCGGTCCTTGACGCGCATCGAGCTGATCTCCGCCGTCATCGTCGTCGCGCGCGACAGCGACGACATCGCGGCCGCGCATCGGGCCTATCGGCCCGCGCTCGCGCGCCTCGGCCGACCACTCGAGATGATTTACGTCGTCGACGGGCCGCAGCCGCGTGCCATGCAGGCCCTGCGCGCGCTGAAGGCAGCCGGCGAGCCGATCGAGATCCTGTCGTTCGCGACGCCGTTCGGGGAGTCCGCGGCCCTGACCGTGGGCTTCCGCCACGCCGCGGGCGACGTCGTGTTCACGCTCACACCCGAGGTGCAGATCGCACCGGACCTGCTGTCGCGCCTGCTGGACGCGCTGGAGGGGACCGATCTGGTCGTGGCCCGGCGCGTGTTCGAGGACCCGCCGAAGCGGCGCAAGTTCGACGGCGCGGTCAATGCGTTGTTCGGTACCTCGCTGCAGGACATCCGCTGCGGCGTGCGGGCGATGCGCGCCGAGGTCGCCAAGGAGCTGACGATCTACGGCAACCAGTACCGGTTCCTGCCGCTGCTTGCCCAGGCGCAGGGCTTCGCCGTGCGCGAGCTCGACCTGCCCGCCGCCCGCAGCGGCAAGGGTACCCCGCGCACGCTCGGGCTGGATGCCAGCCTGCTGCTCGACGTGGTGACCATCTACTTCCTGCTCCGCTTCGTGAAGAAGCCGTTCCGCTTCTTCGGCGGCTTCGGGTTCGCGGTGCTCGCGGTGGGCGGGCTGCTGACGGCATGGCTCGTCGTTGCCCGCCTGTTCTTCGGCGTGCCGCTCGTCGATCGCCCCGCACTGGTGCTGACCACCCTGATGATCGTGCTCGGCATCCAGATCATCTCGGTCGGCCTGATCGGCGAGATCGTCGCCTTCACCTACGCCAAGGACATCAAGGACTATCGGGTCGACCGTGTGGTCGAGCCGACCGACGAGGTGCCGGCTCCCTCCCGGGAACCCGCGCCGGCCGCTTGAGCCGCCGGCCATGCTCACCCGGGAGCAGATCCGCGACGGCTGGGTCCAGCAGCTCGTCCTGAGCTCGGCAGCACCGGTGCGCGCCCTGAGCGAGGAGGAGCTGCGGGCGAGCCAGGAGGCCATGCTGGCCTGCCATCCGCCGGGCGAGGATCTGGCGATCTTCGCCTACGGCTCGCTGATCTGGAACCCGGCCTTCCACTTCGCCGGCTGTGAGCTGGCGCATGTCCACGGCTACCATCGACGCTTCTGCCTGTGGACCAGTCTCGGCCGCGGCACACCTGAGCGGCCCGGCCTGATGCTCGGCCTCGATGCCGGCGGCTCCTGCCGCGGCGTGATCTACACCATCGCGGCCGAGGCCATCGCCTCGGAGCTCGAGATCGTCTGGCGGCGCGAGATGGTCACCGCCGCCTATCGCCCCGCCTGGGTCGTGGTCCGTACTCCGAGCGGTTCCCGCCGGGCGATCGCCTTTCTGATCAACCACGCCCACGAGCGCTATGCCGGCCGGCTCGACGACGCCGCGATCGTCCGCTCCATCGCCACCGCCTCCGGCCCGCTCGGCGCCTGCGCCGACTACCTGTTCAACACGACCGCGCATCTCGACCAGCTCGGCATCGCCGACCGCTCCCTGCGCCGCCTCAGCCGCCTGGTCCGCGAGGCGCAGCTTGCGGCTGCCTCAGACCTCCCGGCGCAAAGCACTCTCGTGCCAGCGGCGCAGGACGAGATGCTGCAGGAGCGAGAAGGCTAGGAAGATCAGGATTCCGGTCAGGCTGATCAGGAACAGGGCCGCGAACATGCGCGGGATGTTCAGCCGGTAGCCGGCCTCGAGGATGCGGTAGGCGAGGCCCGAGCCGGTGCCCGCCGTGCCGGCGGCGAACTCGGCGACGATGGCGCCGATCAGCGACAGCCCGCCCGCGATCCGCAGGCCGCCCAGGAAGTAGGGCATGGCGGCCGGCAGGCGCAGGAGGCGGAGCTGCTGCCAGCGGCTGGCGCCGTAGAGCTGGAACAGGTCGCGCAGATTGTGGTCGACGCTGTTGAGCCCCAGGGTCGTGTTGGCGAGGATCGGGAAGAAGGCGACGATCCAGGCGCAGATCAGAAGGGCCAGGTAGCTGTTGTCGACATAGATCAGGATCAAGGGTGCGATCGCCACGATCGGCGTCACCTGCAGGATGACGGCGAACGGGAACAGCGCCAGCTCGACCCAGCGCGAGAGCGAGAACAGGATGGCGAGCCCGACCCCGCCCAGGGTGGCCGCGAGCAGCGCGAGGCCCGTGATCTTGAGCGTCACCAGCAAAGACGGCCCCAGGATCGGCCAGTCCGTGACCAGGCTTGCCACCACTAGGCCCGGGCCGGGCAGGATGTAGGGCGGGATCTGGTTGAGCCGCACGACCAGATCCCAGGCCGCGATCGCGAGCGCTGCGATCGCCAGCGGTGCGAGCAGCCGGAACCAGCGCTCGATCCGCTGGCGGCGGGTGCCGTCCTCATCGTCCGGTGCGGTGCTCATTCGCCCATCGCCAGGTGCAGCGCTGCCGAGACCTCGCGGCAGTAGCCGTTATAGACCGGCGAGGTGCGGAAGGCCTCGCCGCGCGGGTAGGGCGCAGCGATCGCGATCTCGGCCACGACGCGGCCGGGCCGGGCGGCCATCACCACGACGCGGCTGGAGAGATAGACCGATTCGTAGACGCTGTGGGTCACGAACACCACCGTCCAGCCCTGCTGCCGCCACAGGCGCAGGAGATCGTCGTTGAGCCTGATCCGGGTGATCTCGTCCAAGGCCGCGAACGGCTCGTCCATCAGGAGCAGGCGCGGTTCCGTCACCAGGGCACGGGCGATCGAGACCCGCATGCGCATGCCGCCCGACAGCTCGCGCGGATAGGCCTGCGCGAAGCCGTCGAGGCCGACGAGTGCCAGCGTCCGCATCACCTCATCCTGTGCTGCCCGGCGGCTGCGGCCCATGAGGCGCAAGGGCAGGCGGACATTGTCCGCCACCGTGGCCCAGGGCAGGAGCGTCGGCTCCTGGAAGACGAAGCCGATCTTGCCGGCAAGCTCACCCTCCTGCCACTCGATCCGCCCGGCACTGGGCCGTGCCAGCCGCGCCATCAGGCGCAGGGCCGTGCTCTTGCCGCAGCCCGAGGGGCCGAGCAGGCTGACGAACTCACCGCTGCCGATGGCGAGGTCGAGGCCCGCCAAGGCCTGGGTGCCGCTGGCGAAGCGCTTGCCGGCCCCGCGCAGGACCAGGAGCGGCCGGTCCGACGCCGACAACGGGCCCGGCAGGCTCACTGGCCGGTGAGCTGCTTTCTCAGCTCCAGGCCGTGCTTCTGGTTGACGAACTTCAGCGTGAAGGCGCGATCGAGCGCGAGACCGGCCGGATAGATGCCCCAGCCCGCGGCCTTCTCGAAGAAGCTGTGCCAGCGCTCCTTGGTCATCGCACCGATGCCGAGCGTGCGGGCATCGCCGGAATCGACGATGCCGTACTCCTTGATGGTCGCGATCGAGAAGGCGATCTGCGCGTCGGTGATCTCGGG
>JBGAKU010000133.1:0-14988 GCA_044224255.1 Geminicoccaceae bacterium | reverse complement strand
GATGGATTCCGGGCGCCCCGCGCCGCGATAGGCGTCGACGGGCACGGTGTTGGTGAACACGCCCTTCACGCCGTAGCTGAGCGCCTTCACGTCGTAGACGCCGGGCAGGACCTTCAGCGCGGCGCCGGTCGGGATGTAGGGCGCGAAGGCGAAGTAGTAGGCGCCCATGTTGGCGACGAGGTCGACCTTCAGGCCCAGGATACGGTGTTCGGCGTCGAAGGCGATCTTGGCCGTGGTCACGTGGTCGCGGCCCATCGTGTCGGAAAGATAGCTCTCACCGCGCTCGGCGGTCCACTTCACCGGGCGGCCCAGCGCCCGCGCGGCGAAGCCGGCCATCGCGTATTCGGGGTAGAAGAACGCTTTCATCCCGAACCCGCCGCCGACGTCGGGCGTGACCACCCGCACCTGCTCGGGCTCGAGGCCGAGGCTGCCGGCCAGGAAGTTGCGCGGCATCCACACGCCCTGGCTGCAGCTGTGCAGGGTGAGCCGATCCTCGTGCGCGTCCCATTCCGCGACGCAGGCGCGCGGCTCCATCGCGTTGCAGATGACCCGGTTGTTGACGAGCTCGAGCTCGACCACCCTGGCGGCCCTGGCGAAGGCGGCCTGCACGGCGGCCTCGTCGCCATAGTGCCAGTCGAAGGCGAGGTTGCCGGGCGCCTCGGGATGGACCTGGGCAGCGCCCGCCGCCAATGCCCCGGCCGTGTCCGCGACCGCCGGCAGATCCTCGTACTCGACCTCGATCAGCTCGGCCGCGTCCTTGGCCTGTAACCGGGTCTCGGCGACGACGAACGCCACGCGGTCCCCGACATGGTTGACCTCGTCCTTGCACAGCACGGGATGGGGCGGGTCGGCCCGGTTGCTGCCGTCACGGTTCCGGATCGGGATCAGGCAGGGCAGCGATGCGTCCAGCTCGGCCGCCGTGATCACCAGCAGCACGCCCGGCGCCGCCTTGGCGGCGGCCGTGTCGATCCGCTTGATCTTCGCGTGGGCGGTGGGCGAGCGCAGCACGTAGCCATAGGCCTGCCCCGGCGCATCGATATCGTCAGTATAGCGACCCGTGCCGGTAATAAACCGCTGATCCTCGATCCGCCGCACCGGCTGCCCGATCCCGAACTTGCTCATGCTGCCCCTCCCGGTCACGGCGCTTCGGCGCTCGTCGACGATTGATCCTCGCGCGGCATAGTAGTGCGCTCGCCCGACTGGGCAAGGCAGGGACCGGCGTACCAGCCATGCAGGACCCTGCGGGCAGTCAGCCCGTGGCCGGCCGGGTCGCCTCCTCCGCCTGCGCGGTGATCCGCCAGGCCGCCGAGCCCTTGGGGTCGCGCCAGAAGGCCAGCGTCGCATACTTCTCGAACAGATCGGGCGGCAGCACCGTGCGGCGCGGGCTGAACTCGACCTTGGTCTTGACGTTGTGCAGGCCCGGGGCGCCGAGCTGCGCGTCGAACTCGGGCTCGTCGTACTCGACCTGATCGAAATCGTGCTCGTGCCAGGGCTCGCCGAGGAACTGATAGATCAGGCGCATCGTGTCGCGCGGCCGCTGGCACAGGATGTCGTACTCGACCAGGAGCAGCGAGCGCGAGTGCTCGCCGTAATAGGCCTCCTTGAGCGCGGACCAGGCGAAGCCGACCACCCGGTCGCGGTGCGCCAGCGCGTCGACCCGGCTGTAGACGGTCTGCCGCTCCTCGGGCGTGGCGAACAGCTTGGTCGGCGAGAGCGGGTTCTTGCGCACCAGCCGCTCGAAGCTGTCGAGCACCCAGGCGACGTCGCGCACGCAGCAGATCACCTTCGCATCGGGAAACAGGGTGATCAGCAGCGGCAGCCGCGCGCACCAGGCGCGGTTGGTGTCGAACAGCACTTCCCGGTCGCTCTGTGGCCGGTAGTAGGCGCGCATCACCGCCCGCAGGATCTCGGCCTTGCGCTCCTCGTCGAGAAACACCGCGGTCTCGTTCTGCGGCCCCATGGCGTTGAGCAGCACGGTCACCAGCCCGGCCATCGGCCCCGACATCGCCGCATAAAAGCGCGGGTTCTGCCGCAGGATGCCGGCGAGGAGGGTCGAGCCCGAGCGTGGCAGGCCGGAGATGAAGTGGAGCTTAGGCGGAGCGTCGCCGGTCAACGATCGAACCTCCCTGGACATGACGGACGTCTTTGCACCATGGTTACCCAGACGACCAGAGGACGGTCACCGGTGAGCCGTCGTTGCAGCTGAAGACACGACGCCGTCGTTCTTGATTCTCATGTTCCGCAGTCTTGCCAGCGGGCGGCCGCCAGGTTGGTGAGCGCCCCGGCTTCCCCGAACGGCGTCAGCGATGCAGGTCCCGCTCGGTCAGTGACTTGTTCCCATTGAGCTGCAGCTCCAGCTCAGGAGCAGGGTCTGCGTCGACATTGCCGCGAAGGATGGTGTTGCCGCCGAGGAGGGCATAGGCGAGCGTCCCCGGTACGGCCGTCAGCGCGGCTCTCCCGATGAACTGAAACGCTTGATCACCGGGCCGGGTCGCGTCCGCGTCGATACCCGAAAGGTCGATCACGTCCTGGCCAGGGGCGAAATCGACGATCGTGTCGCGAAAGCTGGGACCTGGCGGGCTCTGCTGCACCGTGTCGAAATCGTAGGTGTCGCGGCCGGCACCCCCGGCGGCGATATCCCGCCCCAGCCCACCCTGGAACCAGTTGGCAGAAGGGCTGCCCAGGAAGCGGTCGGCCTTGGCGGAACCGATGGCACCCTCGATCGAGATCAGCGTGTCGGTCTCGCCGCCGCGATTGGCGTTGCCTGCCGCGAGGTCCACGTTGACACCGGCGGGGCCGGGATAGGCGGCGAGGTCGACCCCGGTGCCGCCGTTGATGACATCGTTGCCGGGACCGCCATCGATGACGTCGCTGCCCGCGCCGGCGTCGATCATATCGTTGCCGCCCAGGGCGCGGATCAGGTCGTTGCCCTGGAGGCCGACAAGGTGGTTTACCGCGTCGCTGCCCGTGATCACGTCGTTGTTCGCCGTGGCGCCGGTCGACAGCGGCTGCCGCATCTCGACCGCGCCGATGTCCGGCAGGCTGCCCGACGGTTGCGGCCGGCGCGTCGTGCCGAGCTGGTCGAAGGCACCGGCGGCGAGGGGGTCGGCACCCGACAGGGCCGGGTTCGCGAGGCTGTTCTTGAGCGGCACGATGCCGCTGGCGCTGAGCTTGCCGCCGCCGGTCTCGGGGTCGATTGCGGCGAAGATGGCGCGGGGCGCCACCTTCTCGCGGTCGCCGGCGATGCTGCCATCCACGTCGCTGCCGAAGATGTTATGGCCGTTGCTGACAATTGAAGTGCCGGAGCCGGTGCCGACAACGTCACTGGGAGTGTCGTCAGAACTAAAATTGCCTGCAACGATGCTATTGGCGATGTCGAGGACTGAGTAGGATAGTTGGATACCGCCAAACGTTTTCCCAACATTCCCTGTTATCGTCGAATTACGAAGTACTATTCTTCCACCACTTCCATTTATTCCAGCCACGTAGCCATAGTAATCTACAGTGTTTCTGCTGATGGTGCTATCAAAGATGCTGACCTGGCTATTCTGCTCGCTTATCCCAGCGTTAGAGAAATAGCCTCCATGGTTGTCGTTCACAGTGCTGCGCGCGATGGTTGCTACACTGGCATATAGAGCCAGCGCCCCGCCACCGTCCTGGCCACTATAGCCAAAGGTGTGATTGTCGCTGACGACGCTTTGCTCCACCGTCAGTGACCCATGGCTGATATCGATTGCGCCACCAAACTGCGCAGTGTTGTTCTCCAGCACACTGTTGCGCACGACAATTCGCCCGCCTCCCCCTATTCCTCCCCCAAATGCGCCGTCATTGTCTGCTATCGTGCTGTTGGTAACTGTGAGGAGGCTTTTACTGGAGATTCCACCCCCCGTAGCTCCCAAGTACTCGTCATTGCCGATGTACACCGAATTGTCGCGAACGGTGCAGCCGTCAACGGTTAAGCTGCGGCCTATATGCTCGATTGCGCCGCCATTCTCTCCTTCACCGTTTTGTCTGCCTTTGGTAAGGGTCAGGTTCCTCAGCGCTACGTCGGTCTCGGCACCGATGATTCGCAGGATGCGGCTCGCCTCGTTGCCATCAATGGTAACCATGACGCTATCGTCGTTGCGGTCGCCCTCGATGATGAGATCCTGCTCGACCGTCAACTGGCCGCCGGCCAGCACAAGGGTTTGACTCTCCAGCGCGGGCAGGAAGTTGATCGTATCCAAGGCGGATGTCGCGTTCGCCTCATTCACCGCCTCACGCAGGCTCAACTCCCCGTCGCCGGGATCGACGACATCCATCGCCGTTGTCACGGTGAGCGTCCGGGCCGGGTGCAGCGCCGAGAGATCGACGTCCATTAAAGACAGCGTCGGGATCGATGAGTCGACCGATCGTACCGATGCGCCCGATCTCCTGGGCTCGCGCCCATAGGCTGTGCCCATCATGACGGTTGTCAAGGCGGTGCCCAACATCAGGACACCGAGCCGCCGCACGAGCATGGACCGCACGAACTGGGGCCTGTTCACATGGTGTCGTGTGTCAGAACGTCCGCCGCAGAAAGCTCGCACCGCCATGCTCATCATTGTTGCGCCCTCAATACTCACGCTTGGCGCGCCTCGATCTTCGAGACGTGCTGCGTTTATTTCACAGAGCGAAATCTACCCGAACGTTTCAGAGTAACTCTTCGGCAGCCGTCTGTCAAACGGGAAGGTTTGTCATGATCAGGCGCAAGGAAGCGCGAGCGGCGCGAGGCCGCAACCGTACCAAAGATCCAATTGGCGAGCGAAGCGGATCCGACCGGGCTTTGCCCTTAACCCATGGCCGCGGGCGGCTCGTCCGCCGGCGGCGGCACGGTATCGCCATCCGGGACCGGTACCTCGTCCGGCCGCGGCGGCGGGGCGATCGGCTCACCGGGGGTGCCGGGCAGCTCGACGGGCGGCTCGGGCGGCAGGTCGGGGCCGGGCGGCGGCGGGATGTCGGGGCCGGGGATCGGCGGGGTGACGGGGAGCATGGGCGATCTCCTCTTCCCGCCAACCCTTGCCGCCGGGTGCCGGTTCCCTCAGCGCCGCAGCAGGAAGCCCTTACCCAGGGGATCGTCGGGCTCGCGCCAGAAGCGCGATTCACCCGCATAGAACGCCCGCCCGCCAACCTCCACGATCACCGCGGGATGGGGTCCCGCGTGGGTCGTGTCGATCACACGGCCGGCGAACTCCGCGCCCGTGATGCTGCGGAACACTCTTGTGTCGCCCGCTCGTACCTGACCGCGCCGGTGCATGAGCGCGAGCCGGGCCGTCACGCCCGAGCCGGTCGGGCTGCGGTCGACCTGCCCGTCGGCGAACACGCAGACATTGGCGGTCGGCTCGCCCGACGTCGGGTCGACGTCATCGGTGAGGATCGTGCCGTAGAGGAATGCGAGATCTTGGTCGTCTGGGTGCGTAAGCGGGATCTGTTCCGCGGCCGCCTGCTTGACCGACATCGCCGCCTCCACCAGCCGGCCGAGCGGGCTGGTGGCGAGGTCCAGGCCGAGCGTGGAGGCCGGGAGCACCGCGTAGAAGGCCCCGCCATAGCCGATGTCGAGCGTGACGGGTCCCCAGCCCGGGGTCAGGACCACCGCGTCGCGGGCGAAGGCGAAGGCCGGGACGCTCGCGAAGCGGACCCGACCCGCGCTTGCACCCGACGTTTCGACCAGGGCCGTGACCAGGCCGCACGGGCACTGGATCTGCACCTCGGTCTCGGCCCCGGTCGCGGCGACCAGACCGCGATCGATCGCGAAGCGGCCGAGCGCGATCACGGCGTGGCCGCACATGGTCGAGTAGCCCTCATTGTGCAGGAACAGGACGGCCAGATGCGCGTCCGGCAGGTCGGGCTCGACCAGCACCGCCCCGTACATGTCGGCATGACCGCGCGGCTCGGCCATCAGCATCCGGCGCAGATCGTCGTGCCGCTCGCGCGCGCAGCGACGCTTGGCGAGCAGCGTCGCACCTTCGAGCGGGGGATAGCCGTCGATCACGATGCGCACGGGCTCGCCGCCGGTGTGCATCTCGATAGTCGTGATCCAAGGCTGCGCGGCCATTCTTTCGGCTTCGGGTAACAAGGCTTTCATCTTCCAGGGGGTTGATCCAGCGGGCGGTGCTGAATATGAGCGCGGTCGCACGGCTCGTGCCGGGCGGGGATTTGAGGAGTTGGTGCGCGATGACCGAGATGGTCCGGCTGGATCGTCTGGCCAAGCGGTTCGGGCCGGTGCACGCGGTCGAAGAGGTGAGCTTCACCGTCGCCCGCGGCGAGGTCCTGGGGTTCCTGGGCCCGAACGGCGCTGGCAAATCGACGACCATGCGCATGCTGACCGGGTTCATCCCGCCGACGGCCGGATCGGCCACGGTGCTGGGCTTCGATGTCGTCAAGCAGGCGATCGAGGTCAAGCGGCGGGTGGGCTATCTGCCCGAGGGCGCCCCCCTCTACGGCGACATGACGGTCATCGACTTCCTGCGCTTCGTCGCCGCCATGCGCAGCCTCGCCGGCGAGGAGGGGCGGGCCAAGATCGAGGCCGCGATCGATCGCACGCAGCTCGCCGAGGTCGCCCATCGCCCGATCGAGACCCTGTCCAAGGGCTTCAAGCGCCGTGTCGGCCTCGCCCAGGCGATCATGCACGATCCGCCGGTGCTCATCCTCGACGAGCCCACCGACGGTCTCGATCCGAACCAGAAGCATGGCGTGCGCGAGCTCATCGCCGCGATGGCGGAGGAGAAGGCGATCGTCATCTCCACCCACATCCTCGAGGAGGTCGAGGCGATCTGCACGCGGGCCGTGATCATCGCCCGCGGGCGCGTGGTCGCCGACGCCCGCCCCGACGAGCTGAAGCGCCGCTCGCGGCACCACAACGCGGTCCGCGTCACCGCCAACGCCAACCTGCTGCCCAAGCTGGAGCCGATGCTGGCGGGCTTGGCCGGTGCCGCCTCGGTCGAGCCCGTGGGCGCGGTGAACGGGGTCGCCACCGTGCTGGTCTATCCCGAGGCCGGCCGGCCGATCGTGCACGAGATCGGCGATCTGGTCCGCCGCACCGGGCTCGAGGTGGACGAGATCACGGTTGAGCAGGGCCGCCTCGACGACGTGTTCCGCGAGCTCACCGACGCCGCGCACTGAGGGATTCGCGATGCACGCCGTCCGTATCATCTTCGAGCGCGAGCTGAAGGCCTACTTCACCACGCCGCTGGCCTACGTGTTCATCGTGATCTTCTTAGCACTCACCGGCTCCCTGACCTTCTTCCTGGGCGGGTTCTTCGAGCGCGGCCAGGCCGATCTGGCGCCGTTCTTCCTGTTTCACCCTTGGCTCTATCTCTTCCTGGTGCCCGCGATCGCCATGCGCCTGTGGGCCGAGGAGCGACGGACCGGGACGATCGAGCTTTTGATGACCCTGCCGACCACGACCTTCGCCGCCGTTCTCGGCAAGTTCCTGGCCGCCTGGGCCTTCGCCGGGATAGCGCTCCTCCTGACCTTCCCGATGTGGCTGACGGTGAACTGGCTGGGTGAGCCCGACAACGGCGTGATCCTGGTCTCCTATCTCGGTAGCTGGGTCATGGCCGGCGCCTTCATCGCCATCGGTGCCTGCGTCTCCGCGCTGACCAAGAACCAGGTCATCGCCTTCGTGGTGGGTGCCGCCGCCTGCTTCCTGTTCCTGATGAGCGGGGTGGACCTGGTGCTCGCAGCCTTCCGGCCCTGGGCGGCGCCGGAGGTGGTGGACATGGTCGCCTCGTTCAGCGTCCTCAGCCATTTCGGCCAGCTCGCCAAGGGCGTGGCCGACCTCGCCACGGTCCTGTTCTTCGGCTCGCTGATCGTGGCCTGCCTGATCCTCAACACGCTCCTGGTCGACCTCAAGAAGGCCGCCTGAGGATAGCCGCCCGATGTCGAACACTCTCCTCGATCGGCACAAGCTGACCGTCGCCGGCATCGCGCTGGTGATCGTCGCGTTCGTGGCCATCAATGTCTGGGGCAGCCTGTCCCTGCGCGGCGAGCGGCTGGACCTGACACAGACGCGGCAGTTCACCCTGTCCGGCGGCACCGAGCAGCTCCTGGCGAAGGTCCAGGAGCCGATCACGCTGCGACTGTACGTCTCGCGCGCGCTTCGCGACGCGAACCCGTTCCTCGGCTCCTACGCCGACCGTGTGCACGACATGCTGCGCACCTACGTCGAGGCCTCGCACGGCAAGATCGTGGTGGAGTACATCGATCCGGAGCCGTTCTCGCCCGAGGAGGACCGTGCCGTCGGCTTCGGGCTCGACCCCGTGACCCTCGACGGCAACAGCAGCGCCTACTTCGGCATCGCCGGCACCAACAGCACCGACGACATCGACGTCATCCCGACCCTGTCGCCGGAGCGCGAGGCGTTTCTCGAGTATGACCTGACGCGGATGGTCAACAACCTCGCCAACCCGGACAAGCCGGTGGTGGCGCTGGTGACCGAGCTGCCGCTCAATTCCGACCCGGCGATGCAATACCGGCCGTGGCAGGTCATGCAGGAGCTGGAGCAGTTCTTCGACGTGCGGGTCGAGGCGGGCGACATCGACCGCTTCGCCGACGATGTCGACGTCGTGATGCTGGTCCATCCGCAGGCACCGAGCGAGAAGACGCTCTACGCCATCGACCAGTTCGTGATGCGTGGCGGCAAGGTGCTCGCCTTCGTCGACCCACATTCCGAGGCGCAGGCGATGCGCCAGCAGCAGCCCGGCATGCCGGCCGACACCTTCTCCAACCTCGAGAAGCTGTTCCCGGCCTGGGGCATCGACTACGATCCGAATGCCGTCGTCGGCGACCCGCAGACGGCGCGCCAGGTTCAGTTCCCGAGCGGGGGCCGCCAGCAGGTCGTCGACTATCTCCCCTGGCTGGCGCTGGATCGGCCGCATCTGGCGGCGGACGACGTCGTCACCGCGCAGCTCGATAGGGTCAACCTCGCCACGGCGGGCGCGCTGGCGCCGCACGAGGGCGCCACCACGAGCTTCACCCCGCTGGTCAGGACGAGCAGCGAGGCCGCGACGGTCGCTGCCGACAAGGTCCGCCTCTATCCGGACCCGCTGGCGCTCCTGCGCGACTTCAAGCCGGGCGACAAGGAGCTGGTGCTGGCGGCGCGGATTTCCGGCCCCGTGAGGTCGGCGTTCGGCGACACGGCACCGCAGGACGTGGTCAAGGAGCCGGCGCATCTGAGCGAGAGCAAGGAGCCCACCCAGATCATCGTCGTCGCCGACACCGACCTTCTCGACGATCGCAACTGGCTCAGCATGGTGGGGCAGGGCGTTGCGCTGCCTGTCGCCGACAATGCCGCCCTGGTCGCGAACGCGCTCGACTATCTCGTCGGCAGCGATGCGCTCATGGGCCTGCGCGGCCGCGAGGTCACGGTCCGGCCGTTCACCCGTGTGGCGGACATCCGGCGCGCCAGCGAGGCCCAGTATCGGGCGAAGGAGCAGGAGCTGTTGCAGCGCCTCGACGACCTGCAGGGCAAGCTCAGCCAGCTCCGGGTCGCGGACGGCGAGGATCCGGGCCTGCTGAGCGACGCGCAGCGCAAGGAGATCGACGGCTTCCGCAGCCAGCTGCTCGACACCCGCCGCGAGCTGCGCGACGTGCAGCTCGCACTGCGGCAGGACATCGAGAGCCTGCGCGACCGGACCCGATTCCTCAACATCGCCGCGGTGCCGCTGCTCATAGCCGCCCTGGCCGTGGTGGTAGCGCTGATCCGGCGCGCCCGCTACCGCCGCCGCTTCGACCACGCCCAGGCCTGAGACGCGAGGCACCCGCCATGTCGCCCAGGAATTTCGCCATCCTCGCGCTCGCTACCGTCGCCAGCGTGGCGCTGGCGGTACACGCCGTCGCCCAGCGGGACGTGCCCGTGCAGTCGGAGGTGGTCGGCGAGGCCCTGTTCCCGGGCCTGCTCGACCGGCTCAACGACGTCCGCGGCGTGCGCGTGACCGGCCACGACACCAAGCTGACGGTGAACGAGGTCGACGGCCGCTGGGTGCTGGCCGAGAAGTCGAACTATCCGGTCGATGCGGCGACGGTGCGCAATCTCGCCCTGGCGCTCGCCAATCTGCAGCTCGTCGAGGCCAAAACGGCGGACCCCGCCCGGCTGCCCCGGCTCGAGCTCGACGATCCGGGTGCCAACGACGCGAAGTCGCACCTCGTCGAGCTGCTCGGCGCGGACGGCCAGCCGGTGGCGGCCGCGGTCGTCGGCAAGTCCAGCCCCTCGCTCTATGGCGGCGGCCGTGGTGGGGTCTATGTCCGTCGCGGCTCCGAAAACCAGGCCTGGCTCGCCGCGGGCGAGATCGAGGTCCCCGGCGACGCCATGGCCCTGCTGCCGCACGAGGTGGTCGACCTGCCGATGGCGGAGGTGGCGAAGATCACGCTGCAGCCGACGGGCGCACCGGCGCTCGCGCTCTCCCGCGCGGACGCTGCAGGCGAGTTCACGACCGACGCCGCGCTGCCCGAAGGCCGCAAGCTCGATCCGGTCAAGCTCGAGGCGCTCGCCGGCACGCTCGCCGGTCTCACCATGAGCGACGTCCGGCCGGCGGCCGAGTTGACGCCGCCGGCTGATGCCCCACACGCGCGCTTCCAGACCTTCGACGGGCTGGTCGTCGAGGGCACGCTGGTGCGGGAGGGTGAGGGCGATGCAGCGCAGAACTGGTTGCTGGTGAAGGCAAGCGCCGACGAGACCGCCCCCGTGACTGCGCCAGCAGATCCCGCCGCGACGGAGGTGGCACCGGCGCCGGAGACGAAGAAGCCCGCCGAGCGCGCGGCCGAGATCGCGACCCGTGTCGACGGCTGGGCCTACCAGATCCCGCCCTATCTGGCCGAGCGCTTCGACGACAATCTGGAAAAGCTGCTCGCGGAGACGACCCCGGCCTCGTAGGGGTTAGCCCGGCGTCGGTCGGGGCGAGATCGGCTCGGGGCCGATCGCCCGCAGCTGATGCTCGACGGTGAACACATTGGCGTAAAGATGCGCCACCCAGTCCTTGCCGGCCATCGTCCGGCGCAGGCAGCGCAGCGCCGGGCCGATATAGGGCTCGACGCGGCTCCAATAGAAGGCAGGGTACCTCTCGATCAGGTCCGCCGGCGTGACGTAGCCGAGCTTGGCGGCGACGCCCGTCTCGGCGAGCTCGTGGAACAGCGCGCCGGCCCGGCGCAAGTAGAGCGGGTCGGCGAGCTGCCCGATCAGGTCGGCCGCCCGCACGAGGCCGGCCTCGTCGTCCGTGCCGGCATGGTCCGCATCCTCCGGGACCGGAAACCGCGTACGCTCGATGGCTGTGGCGATGCGCGCCAAATCGATGTTCGGATAGCGGCCGAGGCGGGCGCGGACCGCGATCTTGCCGCGCTCGACATGATAAGGTGCCAGCCAGGCGTCGCTGGCGCCGCGCGGGATCGCCACGGTGGTGCCCGCCTCGTCGATGACGCAGTGGCCCGGCCGGTCGCCCGGGCAGACGCCGCGCACATAGCCGACGTCGTGGAGCAGCATCGCCAGCGTCAGGTGGGTCCAGTCGTCCGGGTCGAGGCTCCGGTGGAGCATCCGGCCGCGCAGGATGTCCTGACCGACCAGCGTGACCAGCGCTGTATGCTGGGCGTCGTGGTAGAGCGCGTCGCTGTCGCCGATCAGCTGCATGGCGAGCCGGGTCACGGTCGCGGCAAAGTCGGCCCGCTCGGCCTGGTAGGCGCCGAACATCTCCCGATAGCCGTAGACGAGCCGCTCCGCGAGGGCATCCGCCAGCATGAGGGTCGGATAGAGCATGGGGGGCTCCGACAGGACGCCGCCACGTCGCCAACCGTCGGGCGGCATCCCTGCGCAGGAGTCTAGTTCGCCGGGGTCGCGATTGCAGCCCCGCCGCGCCGTCGTCTGGATCGGGTTACTCGTCGCAGGTGTGGCCGAACTCCGCGAGCCCGTCGGCCAGATAGTCGCCGAGCAGCGGCATGCCCATCAGATAGTCGACCGTGCGCCGGCTGTGCGCCTGCCGCGCTTCGCGCACCGCCTCGCTCCATTCGTCGCGGGTGAAGCTGCCGCGGCCGATCCAGGCGAGGGCGACCAGCTCGATCTGCTCGTCGATGTTCAGGCCCTCGATGAACTCGGCGAGCTCCTGATCGGTCGCGTCATCGACGCCCTCCTCGAGCACCTCGAGCATGTCGTCGTCGATCATGTTCGAGGCATCGTCGACGCTGCCGACATCGGTCTTGGCGCTCAGCGCGCGCGCCTTGACGATCACGTGGCATACCTTGTCGGGATCGATCGTCGGCATGCCGGCGCTCCGCAACGAGTTGGGAAACCCAGTGGCAGTGTAGCTTCCGTGTCGGCCACGACAAGGACGGGGCGATGCGGCCACAAATCAATCGTTTGGCAAGGGCGCGTTCATTATGCCATGGCATCGGGCGCGACGCGCAGTAGACTCGCGCGCGTCTCCGCTCGACGTCGACACCATGGAATTGGCGATGATCCCGCAGCGCTTCATCTACCGCTCGCTCCTGTTCCTGGTGTTCGTCGCCGCCGTCGTCGGTGCGCTTCATCAGGTGATCTGGACCGCCTTCCAGCACAATCCGTGGCTCAACGGCGTCATTCTCGCCATCCTGCTGCTCGGCATCTTCCTCAATATTCGGCGCATCCTGCGCTTGCGGCCGGAAGCCAACTGGATCGAGGCGTTCCGCACCAGCGCGCCGGGCTTCTCCCTGCAGAACGCGCCTCGGCTGCTGGCGCCGATCGCGGCCGTGCTCGGCGAGCGGCAGCGCCGCAGCCGGACCGCGCTGTCCGCGATCTCCCTGCGGCATCTGCTGGACAGCATCAGCAACCGTCTCGACGAGAACCGCGATATCGGCAGCTATCTGCGCAACCTGCTGATCTTCCTCGGCCTGCTCGGCACCTTCTGGGGTCTGATCCAGGCGATCGGCTCGATCGGCGGGGTGATCTCCGGCCTCACGGTCGGCGAGGGCGACTTCGCGACCGTGTTCAACGAGTTCAAGGCCGGGCTGATGCAGCCGCTCTCGGGCATGGGCACCGCCTTCAGCGCATCGCTGTTCGGCCTCGCCGGCTCGCTGATCCTGGGCTTCCTCGATCTGCAGGCGAGCCAGGCCGAGCACCATTTCTACAACGAGCTCGAGGAGTGGCTGTCGGGGATCACGCGGCTTGCCGTGCCGGACGGCGGCCTGCCCGAGCTCGGCGGGGGCCCGGCGCTGCCGGCCTATCTGTCGGCCCTGTTGCAGCAGACCGCGGACAATATCGACCGGCTGCAGCAGGTGGTGGGGCGCGGCGAGGCCGAGCGCGGGGCGCTCCAGGGCACGATCGCCCAGCTCAACCAGAACCTGGCCTCGCTCGCCGACCGGCTCGGCCGCGACCAGGACCTGCTCGAGCGGATGGTCGGCAGCCAGCAGGCGCTGGTCCAGCACATGGCGCAGCGCGCCGACGCCGGCGGGCTCGATCAGACCACGCGCGACCATATCCGCAACACCGACATCCAGCTGAGCCGCCTGATCGAGGAGATGGGCCGCGGCCGCGCCGAGCTCAGCCGCGAGCTGCGCAACGAGATCAAGCTGGTCGCCCGGACCATCGCCATCGTCGCCGGCGAGCCGCAGGCGGTCGGGGACTAGCACGTGGCACGCGCGCGGCGGGCGGGCCGCCATACGGTCGACATCTGGCCGGGCTTCGTCGATGCGCTGTCGACGCTGATCCTGTCGATCATCTTCCTGCTCGTGGTGTTCGTGCTGGCGCAATTCTTCCTGGGCCAGCTGCTGCAGGGGCGCACCGAGGCCGTCCAGCAGCTGCAGGGCCGGGTGCAGGACCTGAGCACGCAGCTGGGCCTCGAGCAGGACGCCGCGGCCGAGTTGCGCCGCACGATGGCGCGCATCAACGGCGACTTGCAGCAGGCTTTTCTCGACCGAGACGAGCTGTCGGCCGATCTCGGCGAGAGCGAGGCCGCGCGCGCGCAGCTCGGCGACCAGGTCGCGACGCTCAAGCGCGACCAGGCGCTGATGCAGCGCACGCTCGAGGAGATGCGGCTCGGCCAGGGGCAGGCGCAGGGACGGATCAGCGAGCTCGAGCGCGACCTCGCCGCCGCGCAGCAGACCATCACCGCCGACAAGGGCCAGCTCGAGCTGCAGCTCGGCCAGCTCGTCCAGGTCCGCCGCGACATCGAGGCCTTGCAGAAGGTCCGCAGCGACCTCGAGGCCAAGGTGGCCGAGCTGTCGACCAGCCTGTCGACGACCGACGAGGAGCGGCGGCGCCTGCTCGCCGAGATCGGCAGCACCCGTGACCGGGCCAGCGCGCTCGAGGCCCAGCTCGCGGACGCGGGTCAGAAGACGCTGCTGGCCCAGCGCGAGCTCGCGGCGCGCGATCTGCGGATCGAGGAGCTGCTGCGCAGCAGCAAGGATGTCGAGGGCAAGCTCGGTGACGAGGCCGCGGCCAAGGCGGCCGCCGTGCAGCAGGTGGAGCAGCTGACCCGGCAGATCACCACCTTGAGCCAGCAGCTCGCCGCCTTGGACAAGGCCCTCGATCTGAAGCAGGAGGCGATCGACCAGCAGAGCACCACGATCGCCAGTCTCGGCCAGCGTCTGAACGCGGCGCTGGCGAGCAAGGTCGAGGAGCTGTCGCAGTACCGCTCGGAGTTCTTCGGGGAGCTGCGCAAGGCGCTGGGTGATCGGGAGGACGTGCGCATCGTCGGCGACCGGTTCGTGTTCCAGTCCGAGGTGCTATTCGACAGCGGCTCGGCCGAGATCGCGCCGGGCGGCCGCGACGAGCTGGTCAAGCTGGCCGCGGCGCTGAAGGAGATCATCGGCCGGATCCCGCCCGAGCTGCCGTGGGTGCTGCAGGTCGACGGGCACACCGATCGGATCCCGATCAGCACGCCGCGCTTCCCGTCGAACTGGGAACTCTCGACCGCGCGTGCCATCGCCGTCGCGCAGTTCCTGATCGGTCAAGGCATCCCGCCCGATCGCGTGGCGGCCCGCGGCTTCGCCGAGTATCAGCCGCTCGAT
>JBGAKU010000132.1:0-15063 GCA_044224255.1 Geminicoccaceae bacterium | reverse complement strand
GCGACGATCTGTTGGGCCTGTTCGGCGATTTCCGGCCGAGGTTCGTCAAGCAATATGCGCAGCTCGCCGGGACGATCGGCGACGCGGCCGCGGCCTATGCCGACGACGTGCGGACCCGGCGCTTTCCGGGCCCGGAGCAGGTCTACGGCGCCGGACCGGGTTCGAGGACGAGCGAGCCGCTGTGAGTGGACCACTCGTTGCGCGCAGTGTCGCCGAGCTGAGGGCCCAGGTCCGCGCGTGGCATGCCGAGGGGCTGCGCGTCGGCTTCGTCCCCACGATGGGCGCTCTGCACGACGGCCACCTCTCGCTGGTGGGCGAGGCCCTCGCCCGGTGCGATCGGGCCATGGCGTCGATCTTCGTCAACCCGACACAGTTTGCGCCGCACGAGGATCTCAGCCGCTATCCTCGCGACGAGGCTGGTGATCTTGCCAAGCTTGCGGCCGCGGGCACGCATCTGGCGTTCCTGCCCACGGTCGCGGAGATGTATCCCGAGGGTGCCTGCACCTGGGTCGAGGTGGAAGGCCTGTCGCGTGGCCTGTGCGCCGACCGGCGGCCGCACCATTTTCGCGGCGTCGCCACCGTCGTCACCATGCTCCTGAACCAGGCCCAGGCCGACCTCGCCGTCTTCGGCGAGAAGGACTATCAGCAGCTGCTCGTGATCCGGCGCCTCGCCCGCGATCTGGCCATCCCCACCGAGATCGTGGGCGGTGCCACGGTGCGCGAGGCCGACGGGCTCGCCATGTCCTCGCGCAATCTGCTCCTGACCCCGGAGCACAGGCGGCTCGCGCCGGCGCTCAACCGCATCCTCGTCGAGACGGCCGGCGCGCTCGCCGATGGCCGTCTCGCGGCGCCGATCCTCCAGGATGCGATCGTCCGCCTCGAAGCTGCCGGCTTTCGGGAGGTCGACTATGTCGAGCTGCGCGACGCCGAGACGCTGGCGCCTCTGCCGTCGCTCGCAGGCCGGCCGGCCCGCCTGCTGGCGGCCGCGTTTCTCGGCCCGGTCCGCCTGATCGACAACATCCCGGTCGGTCCTCGTCCTGGATAGCTCGGCCTATGCGATCCGCTTCGCCAGCCGTGGCGCTGCGAAATCGATGAACGCCCGAACCTTGGGGGCCAGCAGTCGGCTCTGGGGATAGACGATCTGCACCGGCACGGCGGGCGGCGAGTGCTCCTCCAGGACCGTGACCAGCGTTCCGGCAGCGAGTTGCGGCGCCACCATGTAGCTCAGCGCCGCCGTGATGCCGTCCCCACTCTCGGCGGCGGAGATGGCCGCCAGGGCGTCGTTGACCGTGAGCCGCGGCCGGACGTCGACGGTCCCCGGCACATTGTCGCGCACGAAGCGCCATTCGCCGCCCTGGAACAGCCCGTCGAAGGCGATCACGTCGTGCCCCGGGAGATCCTCGGGCCGCGCGGGGCGTCCGTGGCGGGCGAGATAGTCCGGCGATGCCACGAGCACGCGGCGGACCTCGCCGATGCGCCGAGCGACGATGGTCGAATCGGGCAGCCGGGCGATCCGGATCGCGGCGTCGAACCCCTCCTCGACCAGGCTGGCGACCCGGTCCAGCGTGACCAGGGTCGCCGTCACCTTGGGCTGGGCGCGCAGGAACTCGGCGAGCACCGGCATCAGGTGCATCCGGCCGAAGGTCAGGGGTGCTGTGATGCGCAGATGGCCCTGCGGCGCGCCGGTCGAGCCCATGGCAAGCCGCTCCGCCTCTGCGAAGTCGGCCAGAATCCGCCGGGCGCTGGCGAGGTGGCCCAATCCGGCCTCGGTCAGGCTCAGGCTTCGCGTCGTCCGCGCCATGAGCCTGACCCCCAGCCTGTCCTCCAGCGCCGCCACGGCACGGGTGATCGCGGCGGGCGACAGGTGCAGGCGTCTGGCCGCTTCCGCGAAGCTGCCCCCATCGGCGACCGCGACGAACACCTCCAACGCGTGGAGCCGATCCATCGGATTGTTTCTTCAGGCGCAACAAAATTCTCGATTTGGCGATGATACCCGCGGCGCACACGGGTAGCTACCTTCGTGCCGTGCCGAGGCCGTCGGCGGATCCGATGGGAGAGTGCGATGGGCCGCCACTTCGCGGAGATTGCCTTCACCGATCGCGTGAAGGCGATGCAAGAGGTTCAGGGCAGCCGTGCAGGCTATGCACGGTTCGAGGGCGCAGAAGAGCCCTTCGATGGTCTCGGTCCCGCCGAGGCGGCCTTCCTCGCCGCCCGGGACAGCTTCTACCTGGCCACGGTCAGCGAGACCGGATGGCCCTATGTCCAGCATCGCGGCGGCCCGCCCGGATTTGTCAGAGTCCTCGACGAGCGGACCATCGGGTTTGCCGATTTCCGGGGCAATCGGCAGTATGTGAGCGTCGGGAACCTTGCCGGCGACGATCGCGTCGCGCTGATTCTGGTCGACTATCCACGCCGGCGACGCCTGAAGATCCTGGGTCATGCCCATGCCGTGACGGCGGAGGACGACCCGGCCCTCCTGCGTCGGCTCGAGGTGGAGGGCTATCGGGCGAAGGTCGAGCGCGGGCTGATCATCGCGGTCGCCGCCTTCGACTGGAACTGCCCGCAGCACATCACGCCTCGCTTCACCGAGGCCGAGATCGTCGCCGCGGTCGCCCCGCTCCATGCCCGTATCGCCGAGCTCGAGGCCGCCTTGGCACAGCGTTGACCTGAAGCGGTGCTGTGCCGATCCTGTGTTCCGGTACGAGGGAGGGCGGTGCGATGACGGGGGACGAGGACTGGCGTACGGTCAATCGGGCGAACTGGGACGAGCGGGTGCCGATCCACCTCGCGGCGGGGAGCTACGACCTCTCCTCCCACCGCTCGGGCTCGGGGCGCCTGCACCCGATCGAGGAGGCGGAGCTGCCGCCGCTCGCCGGACGCCGCGTGCTCCATCTGCAGTGCCATTTCGGCCGCGACACGTTGACCCTCGCGCAGCGTGGTGCCGAGGTGGTCGGTCTCGATTTCTCTGCTCCGGCGATCCGGGCCGCCCGCGCGCTGGCCGAGGAGCTCGGTCTGGCCGGACGGGCCCGCTTCGTCGAGTCCGACCTGTACGATGCGCCGGCTGCGATCCACGAGCCGGCCGCCTTCGATCTCGTCTACGTCTCCTGGGGTGCGATCAACTGGCTGCCCGACATCCGCCGCTGGGCCGAGATCGTCGCCTTCTTCCTGAAGCCCGGCGGGGCGCTCTACCTCGCCGAGGGACATCCCACCGCCCTCGTGTTCGACGACGCCGCGCCCAAGCACGGACCCTGGCCGGGCTGGTTCATGCCCTATTTCGACCGCGAGCCGTGCGTCTTCGACGATCCCAGCGACTATGCCGACCCGCAGGCCCGCTTGACCAACTCTCGTACCTACAGCTGGATGCACCCGCTCGGTGAGATCGTCATGAGCGTCCTGGCCGCAGGCATGACCCTCAAATGGCTGCACGAGCACGACCGGGTGCCGTGGCAGATGTTCGAGGCGCTGGTCGAGGACGACGAGGGCATGTACGGCTGGCCGAAGGAGCCCTGGCTGCCGCTCGCCTTCTCGCTCTGCGCCGAGCGCTAGTCCGGCAGCTGGCGGGACGGCGTGCAGATGATGCGCCTCTGCCCGATCACGGTCGTGTTCCAGGCGCGGCAGTTCACCAGCCGGTCATTGGCGCGATCGACGAACCAGATCTGCCGGCCGCCGACCGACTGCGTCTCGGGGGCCGCGGCCGATGCCGGTGTCGACAGGTAGCCCGGCGCGATGGCGCTCCCGCGATGGACGGTGACCGCATCCGGGCTGCGCACCGGAGCGAGGTCCTCGGAGGCGACCGCAGGGGCGAGCGGAATGAGCAGCGCCAGAGCGACGAGATGCACGCGCATGGGATGATCTCCGGGCCTTCCTTGGCGGACGTGGCCATCAGGGTTAACCGAAGCGGGCCAGGCGTTAACCGTCATGGGCGCGCAGGCGGTACCCGAAGGCGGCGCCAGCGGACGCCTTGCCGTCCTCGGGCGAGCGCGCCCATGATCGGGTCCATCCCCACAAGCGGAGCCCGCTCGATGCAGCTGACTTGGCTGGGCCATTCGGCCTTCCATCTCGTCACCGACACCCAGAGCATCCTGATCGATCCGTTCTGGACCGGAAATCCGAGCTTTCCGGCCGGCTACGAGGACCGGGTCGGCAAAGTGGACGCGATCGTGCTGACGCACGGCCACGAGGACCATCTGGGCGATACCGTCCGCCTGGCTACGAAGTACGGTGCCACGGTCGTGGCCCAGTACGAGATCTGCATGTTCGTCAACGGCCAGGGCGTGCAGAACCTACAGCCGATGAACACGGGCGGCTCCATCGAGCATGCCGGCGTGCGCTACAGCATGGTGCCGGCGTTCCACAGCTCGGCGATCATCCAGGACGGGAAGCCCGTGACGATGGGCGATCCGGCGGGCTTCGTGATCCGCGCGGACGGCCGCTCCATCTACCACACCGGCGATACGGCGCTGTTCTCCGACATGACCCTGATCCAGCGCCTGTATCAGCCGAAGATCTGCCTGATCTGCATCGGCGACCGGTTCACCATGGGCCCCGAGACGGCCGCCATCGCCTGCAACGAGTTTCTCGATCTCGACCTGATCGTGCCCATTCACTGGGGCACCTTCGATCTGCTGAGCGGCCAGCCGGACGAGTTCGCGCGCCTCGTCAGCCGTGGTCGCGTCCACGTGCCCACGCCAGGCGAAGCGATCGAGATCTGAGGGCGTTCAGGCGGCCGCTTCGGTCAGCCGCGGCCCGACGGTCCAGTCACCCCGAGGCTCGGCCGGTACGCCCCGCGCCGCCATCAGCGATCGGACGCGCGCCACGGCGCGCGCGAGATCGTCGAGCGGCGGCGGTGGTCCGGCCGGGACCGGGTCGCCGAGCCAGCCGGCACGGCCGGTCGCCGTGAGCTTGCGGTGGACCAGCCGCAAATCGCGCGTCACCCGGGACGGGGCGACCCGCAGCAGGCAGCGATACAGGGCGGCACGAGGGTGAAGCTCGCTCAGCCAGTCGCCCAATCGGGGCCGCAGCTCGCGGCCCGCCGCCGGCCCGCGCATCGAGCCCCAGCCCAGGCCGAGATCGAACAGGTGCACGCGCTTACCGGTGGCCACCGCCTCGCCCACCATCGACATGCTGTCGGCGGTCACGATGATCTCGTCGGCCAGCGCGAGGAAGGCGAAGTAGGGATTGTCCCGGTCGCCACGCCGCCAGCGGTACATCAGGTGGGAACCGTCCAGGCCGCGCTCGAGGGCGCGCGCGGCGGCATCTGGCGTCCGGGCGCTGGTGGTGACGACCAGCGAGCCGCCGAGCCGTGTGGCCAGGGCGCTCGCCTCGGCGGCGAGCCGCTCGCCGCTGCGCCGGGTCAGGACGTAGGGCCCGCTGTGGCCACCGACCAGCACGGCGATCAGCGGACGGGGCATCGCCGTCAGCCGGTCCGCCCACTCCTGTGATGCGGCGGCCAGGCGCGTGGGGGTGACGCGATGCAGAGGAGCGGTGTTGTGGAGGACGTTGTCCCGCGCCGGCAACCGATATTGCGGCGTGGTCACGACGAGGTCGTAGGCGGCGATCGGCCCCCAGGGCCGCCCCACCTGAACGATGCGGGCGTTGCCGCCGGACTGGTCCCTGATCCAGCGTGCCACCGGCTCGTTCTCGCGCCCGGAGGCGAGCACGAGGTCCGGCCATGGCGGAGAGAGGCTGCTCGACCGGCGCCGGTCGACCCCGGCGTCACTGGACGCGAACGGCGGCGCCAGGACCACGCTGGAGCGCCTGAACTGCAAATGCTTGAGCTCGAATGGCCAGCCGAGCCCCTCGGCGAGGGCCAGGACCTGCCCGGCATCGCCGGCGCGCTTGGAGGCAAGCACCCAGACCAGGGGTGCCCCGAACTCGTAGCGGGCCGGGCCGGCCAGTCCGGCTGCCTGGAACGCAGGCCCTTCTGTTGGGGCGGGTGAGGCGCGCATGAGCCGATTTATCGCGTTGGAGGGTGCTGCCGCTCAAGGGCGGCAGCTTAACCCTTGGCGCAGCGCGCCCATGCGCCAACTCACGTTAGGTTACAGTTTGTAACCGCTTCCTCGGTCGCGTCAGTGCGGCACGTCGGCCCAGACCTTCCGCTTCAGGGCGAAGGTCAGGGCGCTGAGCACCACCAGGAACAGCAGCACCTTGAGACCGGTCGCCTTGCGCTCCTCCAGCGTCGGCTCGGCTGCCCAGACTAGGAACTGGGCGACGTCGTTCGCCATCTGCGAGACCGTGGCGGGAGTGCCGTCGGCGTAGGTCACCTGATCGTCGCTCAGCGGCGGCGGCATGGCGATGATGTGACCGGGGAAGGAGACGTTGTAGTGGCCGCCGTCCGGCACCTGGACGTCCGCCGGCGCTTCCTCGTAGCCCGTGAGGAGGCTGTAGATATAGTCGGGGCCGCCTGCCCGGGCCTTGGCCATGAGCGAGAGATCCGGCGGCGCCTTGCCGCCGTTGGCCGCGGCGGCGGCATTCTCGTTCGGGAAGGGGCTCGGGAAGCGATCGAACGGCTGCCCCGGCCGATCGAACATGTCGCCCGCGTCGTTCGGCCCGTCGGTGACGGTGGCCTGGGCCGCCATCGCCTTGATGTCCGCCTCGCTGTAGCCCAGCGTGGACAGGTTGCGGAAGGCCACGAAGTGCAGGCTGTGGCAGGCGGCGCAGACCTCGCGATAGACCTGCAGGCCGCGCTGGGTCGCCGCACGGTCGAAGCTGCCGAACATGCCGTTGGTCGGCCAGCTCTGGTGCTTGAGGGCGATCTCACCCTCCGCCGCGCCGGCGCCCGCACCCGGAAGCAGCAGCGAGGCGGCCAGGCCGGCCACGAGCATGCTGATGCGCACCGTCATCTTCGTCACTCCGCCGGCTGCATGGCGGTGGAGCCGCCGAGAACGGGCTTGTCGATGCTGGTCGGCAGGGGCCGCGGGCGCTCGAGCTTGCCCAGGAGTGGCATCAGGATCAGGAAATGCACGAAGTAGTAAAGCGTCGCGAACTGGCCGATCCAGACCACGCTCGGCGTCGGCACCTGACCGCCGATCCAGGTCAGCACCACGCAATCGATCACCAGCACCCAGAACAGCCACTTGTAGATGGGCCGGAACGTCGCGCTGCGGACCTTGGAGGTGTCGAGCCAGGGCAGGACCAGAAGCACCGCGATCGAGCCGAACATCGCCAGCACGCCCGCCAGCTTGGCCGAGATCCCGAACCAGCCGAGGAACGCCAGCGGCGTGAACAGCTGCTCGTAGATGGTCGACCGCAGGATGGCGTAGAACGGCAGGAAGTACCATTCCGGCACGATGTGCGGCGGCGTGCTCAGCGGGTTGGCGGCGACGTAGTTCTCCGGGTCGCCGAGCGCGTTCGGCGCGTAGAAGATGAAGAAGGCATAGAAGATGAAGAACAGGACCAGCCCGAACGAGTCCTTGATCGTGTAGTACGGGTGGAACGGGATCTTGTCCTTCTTGGTGAGGTCGATGCCGACCGGATTGTTCGAGCCGAACTGATGCAGCGCCAGGATGTGGAGGAACACGACGGCGAAGATCACGAACGGCAGCAGATAGTGCAGCGAGAAGAAGCGGTTCAGGGTCGGATTGTCGACCGCGAAGCCGCCCCACAGCCAGGTGACGATGCTCTCGCCGACGAACGGGATCGCCGAGAACAGGTTGGTGATGACGGTCGCACCCCAGAAGCTCATCTGGCCCCAAGGCAGCACGTAGCCCATGAAGGCAGTGGCCATCATCAGCAGCATGATGACGACGCCCAGCATCCACAGCAACTCGCGGGGCGACTTGTAGGAGCCGTAGTAGAGCCCGCGGAAGATGTGGATATAGACGACGATGAAGAACATCGAGGCGCCGTTGGCGTGCGCGTAGCGCAGCAGCCAGCCATAGTTCACGTCGCGCATGATATGCTCGACCGAGGCGAACGCCATGGTCGTGTGCGGGGTGTAGTGCATCGCCAGGACGATACCGGTCACCACCTGCAGCATCAGCATGACGCCGGCAAGCGAGCCGAAGTTCCAGAAGTAGTTCAGGTTCTTCGGCGCCGGATAGGCCACGAACTCCTTGTAGCCCCACGAGACCAGCGGCAGCCGGTCGTCGATCCAGCGCAGGACGCCGTTCTTCAGTACGGGATCGGGAACGTCGGCCGCCATGGTCTCTTTCCAGGTCGTGGTCGCGCCCGGATGAGCGCGACGGGAGGTTGGCTGTCGTCAGCCGATCCGGACGGAGGTATCGGTCAGGAAGGCGTAGGTCGGCACCGCCAGATTCAGCGGCGCCGGCCCCTTGCGGATGCGCGCCGCCGTGTCGTAGTGCGAGCCATGGCACGGGCAGAAATAGCCGCCATAGTCGCCCCTCGGCTCGCCCGGCTTGTTGCCCAGGGGCACGCAGCCGAGATGGGTGCACACGCCGACCACGATCAGCCACTCGGGCTTGACCACACGCTCGGCATCGGTCTGAGGATCGCGCAGCTCGTTCAGCGACACGGCCCCCGCCTCGCTGATCTCCTCCTCGGTCCGGTGCCGGATGAACACCGGCTTGCCGCGCCACTTCACCGTCACGGCACCCCCGACCGCGATCGGGGCGATGTCGACCTCGATGCTCGACAGTGCCAGCACGTCGGCCGACGGGTTCATCTGGTCGATCAGCGGCCAGGCGATGGCGCCCGCGCCCACGGCCAGCGTCGACCAGGTGACGAGATCGAGGAAATCCCGGCGGGTGACGCCGTCGGACGGGCTCGCGGAATCGGACATTGGCGCAGAAACCACTACGGCTGGAGGCGGGGTGCTTCTCCCTGGCGGCAATCTATTCGGGGTGATCAGGGCGAACAAGCGACCTTTGGTCGCATAAATCTAGTGTAAATTCATGGCCTTGGCTTAGGGAAGGGTGGTGGCGACCAACCTGCGGCTGGCACTCTATCAACCTGATCGGCCCCACAATTTCGGCGCCGTGCTCCGTCTGTGCGCATGCTTCGGCGTTCCGCTCGACGTGGTCGAGCCCTGCGGCTTCCCGCTCGACGACCGTCGCATCCGCGCCGGCGCGCTCGACTACGCGCCGCACGTGCGCTGGGAGCGCCATGGCGACTTCGCCTCGTTCGAGCGCAGCCGGCGGGCGCCGGGTCGCAGGCTGGTCCTCTTGACCACCACCGGCGACCAAGACCATCACCGCGCCAGTTACCGGGCGGACGATGTCCTGATGCTGGGAAGCGAGAGCGCGGGGGTGCCGGCGGGCGTGCACGAGGTAGCCGACCTCCGGATCCGTATTCCGATGCGGCCGAACCGACGCTCCCTTAATATGGCGATGGCGGCCGCGATCGCGCTGGCCGAGGCGCTTCGGCAGACGGGCGGCTTCGATGGGGACCAGGCATGAGCGCTGCGGCATCCGGCGAGCCCGAGGCGGCCCGCGCCTGGTTCGAGCTGTTGCGCGATCGTCTGTGCGCTGCGTTCGAGGCGATCGAGGACGACTGTCGCGCCGCCGCGCACGCCGATCTGGCGCCCGGGCGCTTCGAGCGCCAGGCCTGGGACCGGCCCGGCGGCGGTGGCGGCGTGATCTCGGTCATGCGCGGCCGGGTGTTCGAGAAGGTCGGGGTGAACGTCTCGACCGTGTGGGGTGAGTTCAGCCCCGAGTTCCGCAAGCAGATCCCCGGGGCGGAAGGTGATGGCGGGTTCTGGGCCAGCGGCATCTCCCTGGTCGCGCATCTGCGTTCGCCGCACGTGCCGCCCGCGCACATGAACACGCGGCACATCCGCACCACGCGGACCTGGTTCGGCGGCGGCGCGGACCTGAACCCGATCTATCCGGACGAGGACGACACCGCCGCGTTCCATGCCCGGCTGCAGGCTGCCTGCGACACCTACGCGCCCGATGCCTATGCCCGGTTCAAGCGGTGGGCCGACGAGTATTTCTTCATCCCGCATCGCGGCGAGCCGCGCGGGGTGGGCGGGATCTTTTACGACTATCTCGAAGGCGAGTTCGAACGGCATTTCGCCTTCACCCGAAGCGTCGGCGAAGCCTTCTTGGACATCTATCCGAGGCTGGTCCGTCGGCACATGGACCGACCCTGGACCGAGGCGGAGCGCCAGCACCAGCTCGTCCGACGGGGCCGCTACGCCGAGTTCAACCTGATCTACGACCGTGGCACCCAGTTCGGGCTCAAGACCGGCGGCAATCCGGAGGCGATCTTGATGTCGCTGCCGCCGGCCGTCGCCTGGCCTTGATCACGACACCGGCCCGCTCACCGAGGAGGAAGCCACCATGGACATCAACCGCCTGTCGCCGGGGACGAACCCGCCTCACGAGATCCACGTGCTGATCGAGGTCCCGCTCCGCTCGGACCCGATCAAGTACGAGTACGACAAGGATAGCGGCTTCATCTTCGTCGACCGCTATCTGTACACGACCATGTTCTATCCGTGCAATTACGGCTTCATTCCCAACACCCTCAGCGGCGACGGCGATCCGATCGACGTGATGGTGGTCGGGCGCATGCCGGTGATGTCCGGCGCCGTTCTCCGCGCGCGCCCGATCGGCGTGCTCGAGATGGAGGACGAGGCGGGCATGGACGAGAAGCTCCTCGCCGTGCCGATCGACAAGATCAGCCAGGTCAACCGGAACGTCCGGAGCTACCAGGATCTGCCGGAGATCGATCTCGCCCGCATCGCCCACTTCTTCGAGCACTACAAGGATCTCGAGCCCAACAAATGGGTCAAGGTCCTCGGCTGGGCCGGCCCGGAGCGGGCCCAGGAGCTGATCCTGGAGGGGATCGAGCGGGCCAAGGGCAAGCTGAATCCGACCGGGGCCTAGGCACCTACTCCTCCAGCAGCGCCGGGAGGCTCTTCCGGCGCCGTCAAGGCTTCGCGGGAGCCTCGCCAGGCGCGAGCGCCGTCACGGCGAGCGCGTGGATGCGCTCGCGCAACAGATCCGCGGCGGCCGCGTGCACGAGCCGATGCCGCTCGAGCCGGCTGCGCCCGGCAAAGCTGGCGGAGACCACGCGGACCGCGAAGTGGGTCTCTCCGCCCTCGCGCCAGCCGGCATGGCCGTGATGGCGCGCTGATTCGTCGACGATCTCCAGCTCGCTCGGGGTAAGCGTGCGCTCCAGCGCGGCACGAAGTTCGGTTGCTACGGTCATTCCTCCACCTTCCTGTATCCCGGTGCGCATGTCGTCAGTTCGCTGCAAAACTATTGGACTAATTACCAAACCATTAGATTAAACTGTCGAAGTTCAGATCCCCACCATTGGTCATAAAACTTGTGATGGCGTACGTGGGAGTAGCACCCGCCACGAATTGCTTGCTAGTGTTTTCCAGATTTTCCTTTAACCATTCATGAAGTAGCGATGCGTAACCTCAGGTCGCGCATGGCTCGTCGCTCGACCGATCCGTGTTTGGCGCCGTCGGGTCGCCCGACCCACGCGGCTGCGGCACTGGGATCGAAAGGGGCCGGAGGTTTGCTGGATGGAGACCGTGATGGCAAGTGCAGGATTGAAGACAAGGGTCGGCCCCGGGCGCTCGCGGGCGCAGGATGTCGACCGCTATGTTGGCGCGCGGATGCGCGAGCGCAGGATCATGCTTGGTCTCACCCAGCAGCAAATGGCCGAGCTGATCGGGGTCACCTACCAGCAGGCGCACAAGTACGAGAAAGGGATCAATCGGATAGCGGCCGGCCGTCTGTTCACCATCGCGCAGGCCCTCGGGGTCGATGTGAGCTACTTCTTCGAGGGCATGGACAGCGACCGGACCTTCAAGCCGACGCCGCAGCAGCGGATGCTGCTCGAGCTCGCGCGCAACTTCATCTCGATGTCGAATCGCAAGCATCAGGAAGCCCTGTGCAACCTGGCCCGCGCGCTGTCCAATCCCGAACTGGCCGTCGTGGGGCACAGCGAGGTCTAGCGCCTCGCCTGTCCTGAGCGCCGGTGGCACGCGCGGCTCCGCCGGCTCCGGCCGTGGGCGGCCAGGGATGGGCCGATCACGCTCGGAGCCGGGGCGAGCCTTCCCCCCGCTTGCCAGCGGACCTCGCCCGTGCTGACTAGCGCGGCGTCGCTGGAGCACGGGGAGGACCGGGATGAAGCTGCTGCGCTACGGCGCCAAGGGCCAGGAGAAGCCTGGTCTCCTCGACCGTGATGGCAGCATCCGCAGCCTTGCGGGCGTGGTGGACGACATTGCCGGCAGTGCGCTGACACGGGAGGGGTTGGATCGTGTTCGGGCGATAGATCCGGCCACCCTGCCCTTGGTCGAGGGCCGGCCGCGGCTCGGCGCGTGCATCGGTGGCATTGGTAAGTTTATCTGCATCGGCCTGAACTATGCCGACCATGCCGCCGAATCGGGCCTTCAGGTGCCGCCGGAGCCGGTGATCTTCATGAAGGCGACCAGCGCTGTGTGCGGCCCCGACGATCCGGTCGAGATTCCCCGCGGCTCGGAGAAGACCGACTGGGAGGTCGAGCTCGGCGTCGTGATCGGCACCGGGGGGCGCTACATCGCTGAGGCCGACGCGCTCGCGCACATCGCGGGCTATTGCGTGGTCAACGACGTCTCGGAGCGCGCCTTCCAGGCCGAGCGCAGCGGGCAGTGGACCAAGGGCAAGAGCCACGACACCTTCGGCCCGATCGGGCCCTGGCTGGTCACGACCGACGAGGTACCCGACCCACAGGACCTGCCGATGTGGCTCGAGGTGGACGGGCACCGCTACCAGGACGGCTCGACGCGGACGATGGTCTACAAGGTGCCGTTCCTGGTGAGCTATCTGTCCCAGTTCATGAGCCTGCAGCCGGGCGACGTCATCTCGACCGGCACACCGCCGGGCGTGGGCATGGGCCAGAAGCCGCCGCGCTATCTGCGGCCCGGCCAGACCATGCGGTTGGGCGTCCGCGGCCTGGGCGAGCAGACCCAGGTGACCATCGCGGCGTGAGCGATGCGGCGCTCGTGGCCGGCGCTGTGCCGAGCCGTGGGCGTCGCCGCTAGCAGGCCGACTAGCCCCCGCGAAACTGCCGCATGGCCTCGGCCTCCGGCAGCGTCAGCCCGAACAGCACCTCGTAGCCGGTCGCACCCAATTCGCGCCCGAGGAAGCGCTGGCGGAACGTCTCGGTCACCCCGGCACGGTGGGCGCCCCGCGGGACCTCGACGCGCGCCACGAAATCCTGTCGATCCAGCACGGCGCCGCCCGGCTCGCTGACCGACACGAAATAGGGCAGCTCGATCAGGGTCTGGGAGAGCGCCGGACCTGGCTGAACCACGACATCGACCGCGATCTCCACGACGAGATCGCTGCCGTCCGCCTTGCAGGCGCCGTCGACATTCTCCATGGCGACCCGGTACTGGACCTCGCCGTTGGCCGCCGTCTGCTCGTGATGCTCCAGCCCGCTGATGATTCCGACCTTCGGGCACAGCGGCGCCGGAGGCGGCGCGTTGCCGCTGCACGCGGCGATGCCGAGCAGGAGCCCACCCGCGAGGAGGCCGCCGCCGATCCGTCCGATCATGCGGGGTGCGCCTCGCCTGCCCGCCCCGACCTTGAACGGCGCTGCTCCCGCGATCACCCGATCGTCCATGCGATTTCCGGCTCCCGAGCCGCCGCGTCGTGCCGGCAGCATGCTGGCAGCGGCGTACCGGGCGTCCCGGACGCTGACAAGGGCCGAGCCGTGGCGGGCGCCTCCATCGTCGCCCCTATGCCGCCGGGCTTTCCGTCCCTACAGTCTATCCATTGTCATGGGCGAAGGCATGTTGGCAGCGGAGCGGCAGGAGCGAAGCTTGTCCGAGGCACGCGCGATGCGCGGCCGGCGGATGGCTGCGCTCGACCTCGGCACCAACAATTGCCGGCTGCTCGTGGCCGAGCCGACCGACGACGGGTTTCGCGTCGTCGACAGCTTCTCGCGGATCGTGCGTCTGGGCGAGGGGCTCGCCGCGACCGGCCGCCTCGGCGAGGACGCCATCCAGCGGACCCTGGCGGCGCTCAAGGTCTGCCGCCGGATCATGGATCGCCATCGTGTCAGCCGGACGCGCTGTGTCGCGACCGAGGCCTGCCGCAGGGCGTGCAACGGCCAGGATTTCGTGCGCCTGGCGCGCCGTGTGGCCGGCATCGACCTCGAGGTGCTGGGGCACGAGGAGGAAGCCCGGCTGGCCATGCTGGGCTGCCTGCCGCTGGTCGACCCCGAGGCCGACCGGCTGCTCATGCTCGACATCGGCGGCGGCAGCACGGAGATCATGTGGGTCGACCGACGCGAGCTCCCGCTCGGCCGCGAGCCCGGCTACACCCTGTCCATGCCGCTGGGCGTCGTCACCCTGTCCGAGACTTACGGCGGCGCCGAGGCGGGAGCCTATGAGCGCATGGTCGCCCATGCCGCCGAGCAGCTTGCCGCCAGCGAGCGCCTGCCGGCCTCGGCGCGCGGCCAGAACGGGCCGGGGCTGCAGATGCTGGGCACCTCCGGGACGGTCACGACCCTCGCCGCCGTCCATCTCGGCCTGCGCCGCTACGATCGACGCAAGGTGGACGGCATGTCGCTGCCCTTCTCCGTGATCCACGGCGTCTCGCGGATGCTGCGCGAGCTCGACGAGGCAGGGCGCGCGGCGCATCCCTGCATCGGCCAGGACCGGGCCGACCTCGTGGTCGCCGGCTGCGCCATCCTGGAGGCCGTGCACCGGTGCTGGCCGGTCGAGCGCCTGCGGGTCGCCGACCGCGGCCTGCGCGAGGGCATCCTGAACGCCCTGCTGGGCCTGACGCTGGGCCCCAGCCTGCTCCGGGGCGACATCGTCGCATGAGCGCCGATCGGCCGCTGAAGACCAAGCTGAAGACCGCCCGCGGGCGCAGCACCAGCTCACAGCAATGGTTGCGGCGGCAGCTCAACGATCCCTATGTCCATCTGGCCAAGCAGCAGGGCTGGCGCGCCCGCTCGGTGTTCAAGCTGCAGGAGCTGGACGAGCGCTTCGGCCTGCTGCACCGCGGGACCAGGGTGATCGAGCTGGGCGCCGCACCCGGCAGCTGGACCCAGTATGCCGTCCGGCGCGGGAGCCGCGTCGTTGCCGTGGACCTGCTGGCCATGGAGCCGGTGGCCGGCGCCGATCTGATCCAGGGCGACTTTCTCGATCCG
>JBGAKU010000131.1:1495-15165 GCA_044224255.1 Geminicoccaceae bacterium | reverse complement strand
GGGCGGCAGGATTGAGGACGCGCTCTTGCGTGCCTCCCCCGTCTTACGGGGGAGGTGGCCCGAAGGGCCGGAGGGGCAAGGCCACAGTCGGGGCTTTTCCGATTCCGACGTCGGATTCGGAAGGAACTCGACTGAGGCTTCCCCCCTCCGCTCCCTGCGGGGGCACCTCCCCCGGTTACGGGGGAGGCAAGCAAGATGCGGCCACTCCGTAGCCGTAAGGTGGGAGAGGAATAGTAGGAGTGAAATTGCATGTCGCGCATGTGAAACGAAGCGTTTCGTTCGGGGGGCGCCGAGCGGAAGCTCGTCCTCGAACGCGCTCGGCTTTCGATTGCACGGCGCGACGAGGGAGTGAGCACGTTCAATGGATGGATCGGCGAACCCCAGCGGTGCGGGCGGCACGGGTGGCGTCGGCAGCGCTGCCGGCGTCGACAGCCCGGCCGCGTGGAAGACGGCGTGGATCGTGCTCGTCCTCCTGTCGGTGTCCTATGGCTCGCCGCTCCTGATCGTGGTCGGCATGCGGACCATGCAGGAGCAGCTCGGCACCGATCGCTCGGTGATCGCGCTCGCGGGCTCGCTGGTGTGGGTCGGCACCGGGGCGGGCGGCATCCTGATGGGCTGGCTGGCCGATCGCATCGGCTTGCGCCCGACCGTGATCTTCGGCGCCTGCATGATCGCGGGCGGCCTGGCGCTGTCGGCGACTGGCTCGGTGTGGGCGGTCTATGTCGGTCACGGGCTGATGGTCGGCCTGCTCGGCAACGGCGCCGTCTATCCGCCGCTGTTGGTCTATGTCAGCCGCTGGTTCTATCGCCGCCGCGGGGCGGCGATCGCGCTCATCTCGTCGGGCCAGTACGTCGCCGGCGTGATCTGGCCGTCGCTCTTGGAGCAGGGCATCGCGCTTGTCGGCTGGCAATGGGTGATGCTGGGCTTCGGCGCGGTAGTGCTGGTCGTGGTGGTGCCGACGACCTTCTTCCTCGGCGCCGTGCCCGTCGTGCCCCAGCCGGCGCAGGCGCAGGCGTCCGCCGCGGCGAGCCGGCGCATCGCCGGCCTGCCGCCCAACCTGGTGCAGGTCCTGCTCTGCATCGCGGGCTTCTGCTGCTGCATTCCGATGTCGATCCCGCAGGGCCACCTGGTCGCCTTCTGCGGCGATGTCGGCATTCGCGCGGCGCATGGGGCGGCGATGCTGTCGGTCATGCTGGGTGCGGCCTTCGTGTCGCGCCAGGCGTGGGGCGCGCTCGCCGACCGCATCGGCGGCCTGCGCACCGTGCTCGCCGGATCGGCCTGCCAGGCGGTCGCCATCGCTTGCTTCCTGCTCACTCAGGACGAGGCCGGCCTGTTCGTCGTCGCCACCATCTTCGGCTTGGGCTTCAGCGGGATCATCCCGGCCTACTCGGTGGCGATCCGCGATCTGTTTCCGGCGGCCGAAGCCTCGTGGCGCATTCCGCTCACGCTGTTCACGGCGATGAGCGGCATGGCCTTCGGAAGCTGGTTCGCCGGCAGCCTGTACGATCATTTCGGCTACTACGCGCCGGCCTTCGCCGCCGGCGTGGGCTTCAATATCCTGAACCTGCTGATCGTCGGCTACCTGGTCGGCCGCACCGGATCGTCGCGCCGCGGCGGCCTGTGGGCGATGGCGCAGTGAGGACCGGTTACTCGAGGCCGTCAAACACCGTGCTGCCCGGCCCGCCGGGCTGGCGCAGCACCTGGCGCCGCATCTTCGAAACGAAGCTCATGTGGACGCAGCGGCCGCGTTCGAGGATGAGCTGGTCGAAGTTGAGCGTGCTGTCGCGGATCTTCCTGGCGGCATGCAGATCGTCGATGCCGTCGACATGGAAGTCGGCGGCGAGGCCCACCGCATGGTCGGAGTTGGGCACCCCGCCGACCGCCGCGTTGACCTTGGGATTGCGATAGCCGCTGGTGATCAGGACCGGCACGCCGAACAGGTCGCGCACCTTCTCCATGTGATCGGCGAGGATCTCCAGGTTCTTCCGGTGCTCGGGAGTGGGCAGGTTGGGCTCGCCCATCGCCTGGGCGGTATCCGAGCGGATGAATTCCTCGAGCGAGAAATGCTGGCTGAGCTGTGTCGGCATCGATTGGTCCCCCGTGTGAGTGCGCGCCCTGCAAGCGCGACAATGACGGGCGCCGGGCGCCCGCCACGGCGAACTCTGGCTCGCACTTGCGGCCACCGTCGGTGGCATTTCGCACAAATCGAATCCTGCCGGCGGCGGCCTCTCGCCAGCTCCCGACCAAGGGTGCCTCGGACCGGGGGAGTGCCGTCGCGCGCGCGGCTTGTCGTTCGTCGGCCGTCTCGGCGGCCAGCCTCGCCGCGCGGCTGCCTCGTCCAGGCCGCTACTCCGCGCGATGGCAGGTCGCCGCGAACAGGCGCTCGGCATGCTCGGTCGCGAGCTCGAGGTCGACCACGAGCTCGGCGATGATCCAGCCGTCGCGCAGGCCGGCGCGGGTGCTGGCATTGACCTGCCGCAGCGCCTCGATGCAGGCGTCGCTGCCCGCCCGCCCGCCTGCCAGCCCGTCGGCGGCGGCATCGGCATAGAGGCGCTCGGCGCGTTCGAGATTGATGGCGAGGCGCGAACGGACGGCCTCGGGCACGTACTCGGAGCATTGGTCGACGCACGCCAGGGCGAGCAGATAGTTCTCGAGCAGCAGATCGACGCGCCGCCGCGAGACGGCAATTGCAGTCGAGTCCGCAGGTACACGCTCGGGTGGCGGCACCGTCACCTCCATACTTTCGCAACGCGGCAGTCTCGACGCGGCAGCGCGCGCGGTCGGTGACATTTCGCACAGACGCCCCGGCCAGGCGAGCCCGACCGGGCCAGCCGGCTCGGGCCCGGGTTTGCGGTTGCAGCGATTCTGCGACCTGCCATGCTTGTTACAATAACATGTCGCTCGGGGAGGATGGGTGAATCACGCGCCGGCCCTTCGCCTGATCGCGTTGTTCGACGACCTGTCGGACGGCGAGCTGGCGCTCGTGGCGGAGGCCTGCACGGTCCGGACCTACCCCCGCCACGCTCACATCGTGAACGAGCAGGAGCACACGACCGACATCTTCTTCATCTTGTCCGGCACCGTCCGCTTCTCGAGCTACACGGCCAACGGTCGCGAGGTGATCTTCGACGAGATCGCGGCCGGCGGCCTCTTCGGCGAGTTCTCGGCGATCGACCGCCGGCCGCGCTCGTCGAACGTCACGGCCTTGTCCGACTGCACGGTCGCGCGCCTGTCGTCGGAGCAGTTCCGCGCCGTGCTGCTGGGCGACGCCCGCGTCGCCACCCGCCTGGCCGAGCTGCTGGTCGCCAAGATCCGGCAGATGAGCGAGCGCGTGTTCGAGGTGAGCGCGCTCGCCGTGCGCGAACGCGTGCGCCGCGAGCTGCTGCGGCTCGCCGCCTCCGGCACGCGCTTCGGCAACAGCGTGGTGATCCGGCCGGCGCCGACGCACTACGACATCGCCGCCCGCATCGGCTCGCACCGCGAGGCGGTGACCCGCGAATTCATGCACCTCGAGCACGAGCGCCTGATCGAGGTGCGCCGCCGCCAGATCCGCATCGTCGACATCGACCGCCTGGCCGGGTCGCCCGACGAGCCGCCGCCGACACAGCCGCGCCGCGGCGAGACGTAGGGACGCGTGCGGACGCTGTCCAATCGATTGGACAGCTCATCGCAGAACGAGCGAGGCACCTCTCTCCAATTCCTCCTGCCATGGGGCGGTGGAATGGACACCTTCTCGACTCCTCCCCCGTATGACGGGGGAGGTGCCCCGTCATACGGGGCGGAGGGGGAGGGCCGCAGACGAGATCGCTATGAGTCCGACGTCGGAATCAGGAAAATCTCACCTGTGGCTTTCCCTGTCCGGCTCTGCCGGCCACTTCCCTCGATGACGGGGGAGGAGCCGAGAAAGTCGGCGATCGCGGGGGCGGCGAAGGAGCGTCGCGTAGCTGGCGGCGCGGCGCGCCGGCTCACTTCAGCATCGTGTAGGGACCGCCCTTGGCCAGCGCGCGCTTGTAGGCGGGGCGGGATTGGAGGCGCGCGACGAAGCTCTTCAGCCGCGGAAAATTCTCGCCCAGGGCGGCGCGCGCGGCGGCGGCCTCGATGGGGAAGCTCATCTGGATGTCGGCGGCGGTGAAGTCGGCGCCGGCGAACCAGTCGCGCTCGCCGAGCTCGCTCTCCAGGAAGGCGAAGTGCGTGCCGATCTGCGGCGCCAGCAGGCTCTTGTCGGCGCCGTCGGAGATCAGCCGCGCCACCGCGCGCATCGCCCACGGCACGCGCTCGGGCAGGCGGGTGAACACCAGCTTCATGAACAGCAGCGGCATCAGCGAGCCTTCGGCGTAGTGCATGAAGTAGGTGTAGCGCAGCCGCTCCGGCGTGCCGGGCGGCGGCGCGAAGCGGCCCTTGCCGTAGGTCGCTTCGAGGTATTCGAGGATGGCGCCCGACTCCGCCAGCGTCTTGTCGCCGTCGGTGATGACCGGCGACTTGCCGAGCGGATGGACCGAGCGCAAGGCGGCCGGCGCCTGCAGGGTCGGCTCGCGCTTGTAGAGCCGGACCTCGTAGTCGAGGCCGAGCTCCTCCAGCATCCACAGCACACGCTGCGAGCGCGAGTTCTCGAGATGATGGACGGTGATCATGGCGGGGCCTCGCGGATTTGGGGTGGGGAGGGACGCTCTCTCAGGCTCCTCCCCGGCGAAGCTGGGGAGGAGTGGACACAACTCTAAATCCTCCCCCCGTCATCGGGGGAGGTGTCCCCGCAGGGGACGGAGGGGGAGAGCCTCAGGCAAGGTTCATGAGATTCCGACGTCGGCCTCGGAAGCATCTCGACAGCGGCCTTCCCCCTCCGCCCCGAATGACGGGGCACCTCCCCCGACGACGGGGGAGGCGAGCAGGATGGGGCCGCGTCGCGGCAGCTCCGGCGGCGAGACGTTCTCGATCACAACGTGCCGGGCCGCCAGTTGCCGTGGAAGCCGGCCGGCACGCGGCTCGACAGGTGGGCGAGCGCGATCGGGCCGCGGGCGATGTCGGTCGCCGCGAACACCGCGAGGTCGCTGCGGCCTTCCTCGGCGCGGTAGATCACGCTCAGCACCCAGCCGTCGCCCTCGGCCGCGTCGGCGGCGCGCGGCACGAACACCGGCTCGCCGAACTGGTCGCGCGGGCCGGCGGTCCACGCGGCGCTGCGGCCGCTCGTCAGGTCGTAATGGACGAGGCCGCCGAGGCGCGGCGAGTCCGCCGCGGCGGCGACGTTGCCCGACACCATCCAGCCGTGCCGGTAGTCGCGCATGCAGAAGCGCTCGTCGAAGCGCGGGAACTCGCCGGGCCGGTCGTCGAGCTGCTCCTCCTTGAAGGTGTTGGCCTTGCCGGAGAGATCGAAGGTCCAGCGGAACAGCCGCGCCGCCGGAATCTCGGCGCTCGATGGCGAGCCGTCGGGCAGCGGGAACAAGGGCGCGATGTCGTACTTCATCACGTCGATCACGATCCTGCCGTCTTGCGTCTCGAAATGGTTCATCGGATGGAACACGTAGCTCGCCGGCGCGCTCACCCACTTGGCGTCGGCGACCGTGCCGTTGCGCGGGATGAAGGCGATGTGCGTGCCCTTGTCGGGCTCCCAGGCGAACGGCGGCTTGCCGCCCATCGCGCGCTCCATCGAGCTGGTCAGCGGGAAGATCGGCAGGACGATCCAGTTCCGCGTCACCGCGAAGTCGTGGATCATGCTGGGGTAGGGGCCGTCGAGGATCTCGGCGCGGGTGATGCGGCCGTCCTCGGTCACGGTCTGCACGCTCACCTCCTTGGTGAAGCGGCCCTTGGCCGAGTAGCCGAAGAACACCATCTCGCCGGTCTCGGGGTCGAGCTTGGGATGGGCGGTGAACGGCCCGCACAGCTTGTTGCCCCAGGTCTCGTAGCCGCCGTCGGGACCGCACGGCATCAGGCTCGCCGGATCGAGCATGAACGGCGCGTGCGCCTCCTCCAGCGCCAGGAGCTTGCCGCCGTGCCAGACGATGTTGGTGTTGGCGATCGTCGAGTTCAGCGCCATGACGCGCGGATCGGTGTAGCGCGGATTGCCGAACGTGCCCGACAGGCCCTCGCCCTCCTTGTTCTCGATCTCCCATTTGGGCGTGCGCACCCAGCGGTTCTTGTACGAGACGTTGCCGTTCTCGATGTGGAAGGCGTGGATCATGCCGTCGCCGCCGAACCAGTGGTACGGCCCGCGCGGCGCGAATTGCGGGTTGGGTCCGTTGCGGTAGAGCGTGCCGCAGAGCTCGGCCGGCATGTCGCCGCTGATGTGCAGATGCGCGGCATCGGCCTCGGCGTTCACCGGCGCATAGTAGCCGCGCAGGAAGGGATTGTCGGTCGGAAAGGCCTTGGCCATGGCGCGCTCCTCGAGTGGGTAGATGAGCTTGGACGTGGACGATACGGCTGGACGGGACGGTCGGATCGGGGTCGATCGACCGGAACGGTTAACGGTAACGCTGTGTACGTATTCCGACGCTATCAATACACAGCGTTTCCCGCAAGAGGAAAATCGAGGTTGAGGTGGCCGATGGCAGGCCGTCGGGTGGACAAGCCCAGGCGCTGCTCTACGGTCCGTCCATGGCGGCACCATCCGGTCCACACCTGTCCCTCTGGAAGCAGCGGCTGGGCACGCTGCCGGACGATCTCTGGGAGCGGACGGAGCTGCGGACCCTGGTCCTGGCCGACAACGACCTCACGGAGATCTCCGAGCGCGTCGGCCGGATGCGCAATCTGCGCATGCTCGACCTGGGGCACAATCGGCTCGGCCGGCTGCCCGAGGCGCTGGGCGACCTCGAAGGCCTGACCGACTTCCTTTATCTGCATGACAACGAGCTGGCCGCGTTGCCGGCGTCGCTGCGGCGTCTCACCCGCCTGCGCTATCTGAACATCAGCCAGAACGCTTTCGAGAGTCTGCCCGAGGCGGTCTTGGGCATGTCGGCGTTGATCGAGCTGCGCGCTACCGACAATGCCATGACGGAGCTGCCGGCCGCGATCCACCGCCTCGGTCGCCTGCGCGAGCTGCATGTGCGGAACAATCGCTTGTCGACGCTTCCCGAGACGGTCGGATCGATGACCGAGCTGCGGCAGATCGATCTGCGGGGCAATCCGCTGACGAGCTTGCCGGCAAGCCTGGCGCTGCTGCCGCGGCTGGAGAAGCTCGACCTGAGGTGGGTGACGTCGCTCGCGCCGCCGCCCTGGTTCGACGCGCTCGAAGCCCGCGGCTGCGCGATCTACCTCTGACGGTGTTCTTCGTCTTTGCTTTTGCGGCACGACGCGGACTGCTTTCCCGGGTGGCGGCCGATGCCCTGCACCAGGCGCGTGATCGCCCGGCGCTCACGACCGCGCCGCGCGACCGCGCGTGCATGGCGCCCCGCGCGTGGCGATTGCACACGGAACGAAGCGAATCGCCGCCGCGCGATCTCGCACCGCGCTGTCCGTTTGGATTAGACAAGCCGGCGAAAAGCGTAGTCCAGTGTGCCCCGGGGCAAGAATGAAACGAAGCTGGGGACGTACCCGATGAAAGCCGTGCTGAAGGCGCTGCTGGCGCGCACGCCCTACCAGGTGATGCGGCGGGTCGAGGCCAACAGGTTCCAGGCGATCGAGAGCTGCCTGCGCAGCCTGCGCGCCAGAGGCTACCGGCCGCGGCTCGTCGTCGACGGCGGCGCCTAGTCTCGGCGAGTTCAGCCTTATGGCCAAACGGCTCTTTCCCGACGCCGCGCTTCATCTGATCGAGCCGCAGCAGGCCTGTATCGATCCCCTGCGCAGGCTGTGCGCGGCCGAGGGCTTCGTCCTGCATGCTTGTGCCCTGGCCGAGCAGAGCGGCACGCTGCGCTTCGCCCGGACGCACGAGCCTTCGACCGGCGCGCAGGTCGCCGCGCCGGACAACGCCGACACGACCGACGTGACCGCCTGCACGCTCGACGAATTGCTCGGCGGCGCGGTCGGTCCCGACCATCGCGCCCTGCTGAAGCTCGACCTGCAGGGCTACGAGCTTCATGCCTTGAAGGGCGGGGCGGGCCTGCTGCGATCGATCGAGGTCGTGCTGACGGAGGTGTCGTTCTTCATGCAGTCCCATGCCTCCACGATCGCCGCGCTGCTGGCGTTCATGGACGAGGCCGGCTTCCAGCTCGACGACATCGCATCGCTGTCGGCCCGCCCGCGCGACAACCGTGCGCGCGAAGGCGACTTCGTCTTCGTCCGCAGGGACAGCCCGCTGGCGCAGGACCGCCGCTGGGAGTGAGGCGTGAAGCCATGCCAGGCGCCGCGGGACTGCAGCGTCATCGGCTCGTACGAGGCGACGGCCGAGGGATCGCGCTTCCAGGCGTCGGACTGGTCGACGTCATCGTTACCCCCGGATCACCGCCCACGATCGCGGCCATCGAGGCGACCCGGCCCGTGCCGGTCGTCTTCGTGCGGGTGGGCGATGCCGCGGAGCCGGGAAGCGTCGCGAGCCTCGCCAAGCCCGGGGCAATGCGACAGGGATGGCCGTCCTTATCACGCAGGGGAAGCTGCTGCAGCATCTCCGGGAGATTTCGCCGGCCACGCGCCGCGTAGCGGTGGTCCGCAACGACCAACGCGGGTTGCTGGGGGCGGATCGCGAAGCCGCCTACAAGGCAAGAGGAGGAACGAGCAGGCCGCCGCGCTCGGCTTCGAATCGGTCGACATGTTCCTGAACACGCTCGACGACGTCGGTTTCAAGTTTGCCGAGTCCGCTGCCGGCAGCGATGGAGCACTCTACCTCATCCCTACCTCGACCATGCAAGTCTGGCGTCCCACCATCATGAGCATGGCCCTCGAGAATCGACGCGTGACCGGCTGTCTCCAGGCTCGCCAGTGGGCCGTTGCGGGTTGTCTGGTCACCTACACCGAGGACGGCGAGGCCATATTTCGGAGCGCCGCGGGGATGGTCGCGAAGGTGCCGAGAGGGGCCAAGCCCGCCGACATCCCGGTGGAGCAACCGACGTCGTTCGAGCTCATCATCGACACCAAGACGGCCAAGGCGCTCGACCTCACCGTCCCGCTCGCCCTGCTCGCCGCGGCCGACGAGGTGATCGAGTAGGCGCGCGACGACAATTCGAGGCACGGCTGATTTCAACCTGAGACAGCGACACGTCGGCGACGAGTCATGGACATTGTATGGTTCATGAACTATATAAGGTACAAGCAGATGGCGAGGGCGCCCCGCAAGATTCCTGTGGTCTTCTATCGGACTCGCGCCGGCAGCGGGGTCGTACGAGACTGGCTCCGGGGGGCTGGACGCGGGCGACAGGGATGCCGTCGGTCAAGACCTGATGCGCGTTCAGTATCGCTGGCCCATAGGCATGCCGCTATGTCGCTCGCTGGGCGAGGGGCTCTGGGAGGTCCGGAGCGACTTGCCCAGAAACCGGATAGCCCGCGTGCTGTTCGCGGTGATGGACGACCGGATCGTGGCGCATCACGGCTTCATCAAGAAGACCCAGAAGACACCCGCCGACGATCTGGCTCTGGCCCGGCGACGCACGAAGGATTTTGGATGAGGGTGAAGGATATGAAGCCGAAGAAGAAAGCACCGCGCTCTGCTGCAAAGCTCGGCACACTCGACGAATTCCTGAAAGACGAGGGCAAGCTCGAGGAGTTCGAGGCGGTAGCTATCAAGGAAGTGCTGGCGTGGCAGATCGCCGAGGCAATGCGCAAGAGCAACCTCTCCCGAAAGCGCCTCGCCGAGCGCATGAGAACAAGCCGAAGCCAGGTTAGCCGTCTGCTCGACCCGAAGGACGGCAATGTCACACTGACGACGCTGCAGCGTGCAGCGACCATTGTCGGGCGAAAGCTTCGCTTGGAACTGGTTTAGCGCCGAGGGTCGCCGTCGGTGCAAGCGTGTAATGGACAACGAGTGAGCGGAAGATGAAGGACAGCGATCGCAAGGGGCACGTCGCGGCCGCCGCCCGGGCCTACGCCGAGCGGCGCATCGGCAAGCGCGAGTTTCTGCGGCGGCTGGCGCTGGGCGGCGTCGGGCTGTCGGGCTTCGCCATGGCCATGCTGGGCGGGCCGCGGCCGTTTGCGCCCGCCCTCGCGCAACCGGCGTCGGCCACCCCCGCCGCGGCGCCCGAGCTGACCAAGTGGCTCGAGGATGTCGGGCGGCCGTTCAAGGGCGCGAAGATCCGGTTCGTCTCCGAGCCGACGCCGCCCACGCTGGTCGCCCAGCGGCTGGCCAAGGACGAGTTCACGGCGCGCACCGGCATCGAGGTCGAGATCGACGTGGTGCCGCTCGAGCAGGTGCTGCGCAAGGTGAGCGTCGACGTCCAGGAGCGCAGCGGCGCCTACGATCTCTATTACCTCGACCAGTCGTGGACGCCGCTGTTCGCCGGCGACACGCTCGATCCGCGCGATCTCTTCGAGCGCAAGAAGGCGCTGGCGCTGCCGGCGTTCGACTGGGCCGACTTCCCCAAGCCGGTCGTGCAGGGCATCGCCGGCTATCGCGACAGCGTGGTCGGCATTCCCTTCGACATCCCGATCTTCATCCTGATGTACCGCAAGGACCTGCTCGACAAGCATCGCGTGAAAGTGCCGACGACGATGGCCGAGTACATGGAAGCGGTGAAGACGCTCGACGCCGCCGAGCGCGGCAACGGCATCCGCGGCACCACCGGCCAGCTCAAGGCCGGACACTATTCGCTGAACTGCGACTGGACGGCCTGGTTGTGGGCGCATGGCGGCTCGGTGTTCGCCAAGGACGGCAGCTTCGCGGGCGGCGATACCAACGGCCTGCAGGGGCTGGCCTATCTGCTCGAGCTCGCCAGGCACATGCCGGCGGGCGCGCGCGACTGGACGTGGGACGGTGAGTGGCAATCGCTCGCCCGCGGCGAGGCGGCGATGGCGATCTCGTGGGGCGAGTTCTTCCCCGGCTTCGACGGCAAGGACTCCAAGGTGGTCGGCCTGATGGCGGCGGCCCGTCCGCCGGCCGAGGCGAAGCTGCGGTCGCCCGACGAGGCGGGCTTCTCGGAGGTTCCCCATATCGGCCACCAGGGTGGCTCCTCGATCGCCTTGTCGAGATATTCGCGCAACGCCGACGCCGCCTGGGTCTTCATGCAATGGCTGTGTTCCAAGGACGTGGCGGCGCGCTCGGCCGCGCTGGGCAGCGGCGGCGCCGCGGTGCGCAGCTCGACCTACAAGGACCCGCGCGTGCTCGCCGCCGCCAAGGTCGGGCCGGGCACGACGCGCCACTTCCCGGCGACCGAATGGACCATCGCCAACGCCATGGGCACCGAGCCCAAGCTGCCGGCCTGGGTCGACATCGCCAACAACGTCATCCCGGTCGAGCTCGGCAAGCTGCTCGCCGGCGAGACCAAGAGCCCCGAGCAGTGCATGGCCGCCATCAAGGAGATCGTCGACAAGGGCACGGCGGGCCTGCGCAAGCCCTGATGGGGGTGCCGAGATAGGCGCAAACGGGAGTCGACCGGCCTTTGTCTGGTCACACCGGCGTGGCAAGCTGCCTCCTATGGCCATCAGCTCCCCCGTCTCCTACATGGTGTCGGGCGTTCATCCCGACACGCGCAAGTTCCATGGCGAGAGCTGCGCGACGCTGGAAGAGGCGCAGCGGCGCGTGAAGGAACTGCGGCAGTCCGGCTACCTGAGCGTCACCATCAGCCCCAAGAACGAGCCGTGATCGGGCGGGAGCGCAGGCGCCGTCGCCTCGACGGTATGATGGATTCGTGCCAGACTTTTCGCCCCGTCGAGGAGGTCGATCGACCGCGCGGCGTGCCCGCGAGCGGGGCAGGTCCCGTCGTCTGGGAACCCGTCGCCGAGAAATAGTCCCCTGGTCCTTGCCCGCACAGGCCCAAGAGTCCTTCCGGAGGTGTCGTCGATGTCTACAGCCGTCAAGAAAGCGCGTCGCGCGTCGGTCCTGACCGATGCGGTCATGAAGCAGGCCGAGCAGGCACGCGAGGAGAAGAAGACCGAGACCGTCGCCGCCGAGGAGAAGTTCCCCAAGATCAAGGAGAACGCGTTCTTCCAGCTCGTCTTCGCCGACGGCAAGCCCGAGGAGAAGCGCAGCGCCATCGCCCAGGCGCGCACCTTCAGCGGCACCAAGGAGGAGATGCGCCAGCGCGAGAAGGCCTACGAGGAATTCAAGGAGTACCTCGCCTACCAGCGCGAGCTGATGTCGAGCCAGATCATCTCCCTGCAGGACAACGAGACCTTCGGCCTCTTGCAGACCGTGTATGGCGGCTTCACCGACCGGCTGCGCGACTTCGACAAGAAGATCGAGCCCTTGACCCGCGTGCTGACCTCGCTGTTCAACCTGCGCACCAACGGCGTGTCGTTCGACGCCATCGACCAGATCGAGCGCGACCGCGAGAAGGAGCGCGAGATCTCGGCCAAGATCGACGCCAACGCCCAGGAGCTGAAGGCGATCGAGACGCAGCTCGGCCGGCTGGCCGACGAGATCGCCCATCTGCGCACCCAGAAGAGCCTGTTCGGCTTCGGCGACATCAAGGCCGACGCCAAGATGCAGATCGATCGCAACGAGCGCCAGATCGAGCGCCTGCGCGCCGACGCCAAGGCCGCCGCCGAGCGCAACGCCGCGCTCGAGGCCGAGCGCGCCGCCCAGCGCACGGCCAACGAGAAGTTGGCGCCGTTCGCGGGCGAGATCGACGATCTGCGCGAGCTGCTCGACCTCAGCTCGGACGAGCACAAGAAGCGCCAGGAAGAGCTGATGAAGGCGGCGCTCGACTTCATCTCGACCTCGGTCAGCAGTGTCGACAAGGTGCGCGCCCACATGGGCAAGCTCGAAGGCCAGATCTTCAACCTGCGCGACGCCAACTCTTCTATGCGCAGCATTTATACGATAATGGACGGCGCCGAGGCGGAGGCCGACAGCGCCAACCGCAAGCTGCTCGACGAGGTGCAGGGCGCGCCGCCGACCGACGATGCGCTGGAGAAGATGCGGCGCGAGAACCGCCGCCAGGAGCTCGAGGAATATATCGCCGAGCTGGTGACCTCGAAGAACGACACCACCGAGACCTTGTCGGACCTGACCTCGCAATCGATCCGCATCACCGCCATCAAGGACAATGCCGACCGCCAGAGCGAGAAGGCGCGCAAGCTGCGCACCGGCGGCATCAGCGGCGTCGCCGACCGGCTGTCCGCCGTCATGACCTCGGTCTCGCATGCAGCACTCGGCGAGGCGTCGGCGATGGCCGAGGACGTGCTCCTGAAGATGCGCCAGAACACCAACGTGATCGCCCAGCAGCAGGTCATCCAGAACGCGACCGGGCTGAAGGAGGAGCAGACCGCGCTCGAGCGTGCCGCCGCCGAGCTCGAGGAATGGGGCCAGGTGGTCAAGACCGCGACCGACATCACGCGCAGCACGGTCGACGAGATGCGCCTGGGCGCCGAGGACCTCAAGACCAAGATCGCCGACCTCGCCGACGACATCCAGAAGCACACCGGCGCCAAGGTGACATCGCCGGACGGCGCCGCCGGGTCGGCGGATGCGGGCGCGGCGGGGGCGACCACGCCGCTGATCAAGCCGGTCTCGCTCTGATCCCTGTCGTTCCAGGGCATTCGCAGGTGAGTGCGCGCGTCGTTCTCCTCTCCAGCGGACTGCTGCGGAGTGGACACCTCTCGTTCGCCTCCCCCGTCATCGGGGGAGGTGCCCCCGCAGGGGGCGGAGGGGGAGGGCC
>JBGAKU010000131.1:0-1468 GCA_044224255.1 Geminicoccaceae bacterium | reverse complement strand
GGGCCACCTCCCCCGTATAACGGGGGAGGAATTGGAGTTGGCTTTTCTCCCCGATGCGAAGGTCCTACCGTTTCGAGTGAGGCGCATTCCATGGTGAACCAGTATCTGATCTCCGGCTCGGCCATGCTGGCGGCGCGGCCCGGCTTCAAGCTGGTCGGCCGCGACGAGGCGTTGAAGCGCCTGACCTCGATCCTGATCCGCAGCAACGCCAACTCGGTGCTGCTCTACGGGCCGGGCGGCGTCGGCTGCAGCTCGCTGGTCCACGGGCTGCAGGCGCAGAAGGCCGAGCCCAGCGCGCCGTTCGACATCGTGCGCAAGCGCTTCTTCTGGGTCGACACCGATTGCCTGTTCTCGCTGCAGGACGACAATCTCATCGGCACCGAGTTCGCCGCCATCCTGGGCCGCATGTCGCGCACGCCCGACTCGGTGCTGGTGCTGTCCGACGCCAAGGTGTTCATCGAATCGGCGCGCAACACCGGCAACACGCACTTCATCAACGCGCTGATCCTGGCGATCAAGCAGGGCGTCACGCAGGTCATCCTCGAAGGCCGCGACGACGACCTCGAGCTGATCTTCCGCTGCCATCCGCACGTCCAGGAGGCCTTCACCATCATGGAGCTGGCCGAGCCCGAGCCGGCGCAACTGAAGGCGATGGTGCAGTTCGGCGCCGAGCGGCTGACCGGCGATCACGGCATCCCGATCGCCGCCGACGCGGTCGACGCCGCCATCGAGCTCACCAACAACTATCGCGCCGACAATGCCGGCATGGACCGCGCCCAGCCCGAGCGCAGCGTCAGCCTGCTCGACCGCGCGCTGGCGACCTATCGGCTGGAAGCGCACGAGAAGCCGCCGCACATCGCCCAGTTGCAGGCCAAGGTCGCGGCGGCCAAGCCCGACGACCCGGGAGCCGAGGGGGCAAAGCCGCTCGCCGCCGAGCTTGCCCGCGCGCTGCAGGAGTGGGAGCAGGCGCAGGGCCAGTTGCGCACCGCCAACCGCCGCCAGCGCGACGGCGAGGAGGAGCTCGCGAAAATCGACAGCGCCATCGCCGAGCTCGGCAAGCGCGAATCCGAGCAGCGCGCCGCCGCACCCGCCGTGGCGCCGGCTGCCGCGCCCCACCGCCCGTCGTTCAACCTGATGGCCAACCGCGGCGGCTTCAGCTCGCCCGAGATGCAGCAGCTCGAGGACAAGCGCGCGGCGCTTTCGAAGATCGTCGAGGAGGCGAAGGCGGCGTTCGCGGTCAACGCCAAGGCGATCAACGACCGCCTGCAGCTCGGCCGCGACCAGGTGCTGAGCGAGTTCAGCCGGATCACCGGCATTCCGGCGAGCCGCCTGAACGAGGACGAGCGGGTGAAGCTGTTGCGCCTGGAGGACGAGCTGAACGACTCGATCTTCGATCAGGAGGCCGCGATCGCCAAGATCGCCAACGGCATCAAGGTGGCCAAGCGCGGCCGGCGCAATCGCAGCGCCC
>JBGAKU010000130.1:0-15184 GCA_044224255.1 Geminicoccaceae bacterium | reverse complement strand
CATAGGAGCGCGGGCCATCCGGCTCGCCGACGAGATAGGCGCACCGAACATGTTCCTTCAGCCCCGCGCGGGTCTCCGGGTCGAGCCCGGCGACATAGACCCCGCCTGGGCCCTGACCACCGAGATAGGGGCTCCAGAAGTCCTCGAAGTCCGCGAACTCCATCCGGATCGTCAGGTAGGCCTCGGCGACGTTCGCGAACCCGGCCGCCCGCCACGCCGCGCCGAGCTCGCCCGGGCGGGTCATCGGCCGGAAGTAGTTCTGCGCTCGCAGCCTGTCCGCCGCAGGATCGACCATGGCCGCGGTGTCGAAGAACATCCGGTTCGCTACCATCCCGCCGCGCGCGTCCCAGACCGTGGCGGCTGCCACGCCGCCCGGTCGTGTGACCCGCCGCATCTCGGCGACTGCCTCGGTCGCCCGCGGCACGAAATGTAGCATCAGCAAGGAGAGCGCCCGGTCGAAGCTGCGGTCCGCGAAGGGCAGCGCGCAGGCGTCGCCGATCTCGAACTCGGCCCCGACGATGTCGGTCCGCGCACGCGCGTGCGCGACATAGGCCGGCGAAAAGTCGACCCCCGTCACCCGGGCTCCGGGCGCACGGCGCAGGATCGCCGCCGCGAGGTGGCCCGTGCCGCAGCCCAGGTCGAGGCAGTCCCCTTCGACCTCGCCCGCGAAATCGAGGAACAGCTCCGCCAGCTGCCGGCTCCAGCGTCCCATGACGCGCTCATAGGCGTCGCCGTCGGTGGCGGTGAAGGTCGATGACGCGCTCATGCCGTCCTCCGGTGCGGAGCTGGCGCCGATGGGCCATGATCGGCCGGAGCGGCGCAAGCGGAGATTGGGTTGCGCGCCATCCTTGCCCCGATGCTGAGTCTCCTGCTTCTGACGCCGCCGGCGGCGGCCGAGACTGCGGCCGTGCGCGAGGCCTTCGCCCACTACGTGGCGGCACTGGCGGCGCGCGACGGAGTGGAAGCGGCCAGGCTGGTGACCGCCGGCAGCCTCGCGCGCGAGGAGGCGTTGCGCGACCTCGCGCTGACCGCACCGCCCGCGACGGTCGCTGCCCTGCCGATGGCCGACCGGCTCGCCGTGCTGCGCCTGCGCCACGAGTTCACGGCCGAGGAGCTGGAACCGCTTCATGGCGAGGACCTCGTCAGGATCGCGGCCGAGGAGGCATGGACCAGCCCCAGGCCGCTCTCGGCCCTGACGGTGACGGGCGTTGCCGAGGATGGCGACACCGCGACGCTGGAGGTCGAACGTGGCGGCGAGCCCGTCCCGGTCCGCCTGGTCCTGCGACGCGAGCAGGATGCGTGGAAGCTCGACCTCGTCGCCCTCGCCCGCGGCTCCGATGCCGCCCTGACCGAGACGCTCGCCTTTCGGGCCGAACGGGCCAAGGTGCCGGTCGAGGAGGTGCTGCGCTGGGTGATCGAGGACAGCTCGGGTCACCTGGTCGACAAGGACCTGTCGCAGCCGCTGGACAAGGAAGCGCGGCACCCGCCGTGAGGTTGGCGGGTGCCGCCATCGCTCAGCTCGGCTGGACCAGGATCTTGACGTGTTTGTCGCGGTTGGCGAGCAGCTCCTGGAACCCGTCGGGCACGATGTCGTCGACCGCGATGCGCTTGGTGATCATCGGCGTCGGGTCGATCCGGCCGTCGCGGAGCAGGCTGATCACGCGCGGGAAGTCGCCATTGTAGGCGATGGTGCCGACCAGCCGGATCTCGCGCAGCACCAGCGCCAGCATGTCGACCTTGGCCGGATGGCCCCAAATCGCGACCATCACGATGGTGCCGCCGCGGCGGACCGTGTCCATGGCCGAGGTCACCGTGGCGTCGAGGCCGGCGCAGTCGAAGGCCACCTCGGCACCCCGGCCCCCTGTCAGCCGCAACACCTCGCCGGCGACGTCCACCTCGCGCGGGTCGTAGACCAGATCGGCCTGGAGCGTGCGCGCCATCTGCTGCCGGGCCGCGGCCGGGTCGACCACGATCACCGTGCCGGCGCCGGCGGCCCGCAGGCACAGGATCGCCGCCTGGCCGATCGGGCCAGCGCCGTAGACCACGGCCGTGTCGCCGGGCCGGATGCCGGACTCGCGCACGGCGTGGAACGCCACCGCCAGGGGCTCGACCATGGCGCCGATATCGGTGCCGAGGTCGCCCAGATCATGGGTCCGGTCGGCCAGGGCGACGACATGGCTCGAGAAGCCGCCGCCCGCGCCGGACAGGCCCTGGAAGCCCAGCTTGCGGCACAGATGGGAGTCGCCGCGGCGGCATTCGTCGTCGTCGCCCGAGGCGAGGATGGGGTCGATCGCGACCCGCTGGCCGATCTTGAAGCCGCTGACCTCGGCCCCGACCTCGGTGATCGTGCCGGCGAACTCGTGGCCCAGGATCAGCGGCAGGGTCTCGCCGGTGATCGGGTGCGGACTGCCCGGCGGCGGGACGAAGATCGGCCCCTCCTCGTATTCGTGCAGGTCGGTGCCGCAGATGCCGCACCAGTCGACCTTGAGCTTCACGGTGCCGGGCCGGACCTGCGGCTCCGGCCGGTCCTCGACGCGGACGTCGCCGCGGCCGTGATAGACGGCAGCTTTCATCGGATAGCCTCCTGTGGGATCGGAGTCAGTCGAGGACGATGCCGCCGTCGACCAGCAACGTCTGACCGGTCATGAACTCGGAATCCGCGCTGGCGAGGAACATCGCCACGCCGGCCATGTCGTCGGGGCGCGAGCCGCGGCCGAGCAGCGCGGTGGCGGCGAAGGTCTCGAACGCCTCGTTGTCGCGGCCGGTCAGCCCGCTGTCCTTGAAGCCGCGGTCGATCAGCTTCCACATGTCGGTCGCGACCACACCCGGGCAGATCGCGTTGACCCGGATCTTGTCCTTGGCGAAGGCCCGCGCCCCGGCCTGGGTCAGCGCCACCACAGCGAACTTGCTGGCCGAATAGTGCGCCAGGGGCTCGTAGCCCTGCTTGCCGGCGATCGAGGCGGTGTTGACGATGCTGCCGCCCGTCCCCTGCTCGATCATCCGCTTCGCGGCTTCCTGCATGCAGATCAGGACGCCCAGGCCGTTGACGTCCATCACCGCCTGCCAGTCCTGCTCGGTGATGGTCAAAAACGGCCGCACCTGGGCGATGCCGGCATTGTTGAAGATCGAATCGAGCCCGCCGAAGGCCTCGACCGTGGCCGCGACCATGGCCTGCACGCTCATGCGGTCACGCACGTCGACCTGGACCGGCACGGCCTCGCCGCCGGCCTGCGCGATCCCCGCTGCGGTCTCCTTGGCGATGCCGGGATCGAGATCGGCGATGACCAGCCTGCCGCCCTCTGCGGCCATGGCCTTGCTCATCTCCGCACCGATCCCGCGCCCGCCGCCGGTGACGACGATCCGTTGCCCTGTAAGACGTCCTGGCATGGCTTGCCTCCCTGATGGTGGTCGAATGAGCTCAGGCGGCGCGAGCGAGCAGTGCCTCGATCGCCGCGTTGACCTCGCCCGCCTTCTCCATGTGGGCCAGGTGACCGGCATCCTCGAAGACGGTCACCTGGACCCGGGCGGGCAGGTCCTGCCCGTGCGAGGCCGGCACGACGCGGTCCTGGCGTCCCCAGAGCACCTGGATCGGTACCTGCGCCTCGGCAAGCCGGTCCTTGAGCACGAGCCCTTGCTTGCCGCCCGGGAAGATCGCGTCGCGCAATGTGCGCAGCGCCGCATCGACGCCGTCGAGGCGCTTGTACTTGAGCACATCCTCGATCATCTCGCCGGTGACCAGGTCGGGATTGGCCACCAGCATCTGCAGCACCGGCTCCAGCTTCTTGCGCCGGCTCGCCCCGATGAAACCGTCGATGTAATCCATCGCGATCTCGGGCCCGAGCCCGGCTGGGCAGACCAGCGTGGCCGAGGCCACCTTGTCTGGCTGCCCGGTCACGAGCGCCAGGGCCACCGCCCCGCCCATCGAGTGCCCAACCAGATGCGCCTTGGCGATCTCCCGTGCCTGCATGAAGGCGAGCACGGCCGCGGCGAGGCTCGCGATCGTGCCGTCGCCGACCGCCTTGGCCGAGCCGCCATGGCCCGGCAGATCGAGCGCGTAGGTCGTGTGGTTGGCGGCCACGGCCGGCTGGTTGAACAGCCAGTTGTTGAGGTCGGCGCCGTAGCCGTGCAGGAACAGGACCGGGTCGCCGCCGTCGCCCAGCTTCAGGAAGCGCAGCCGCCCCTGCGGCAGCTCGACGAACTCCGGCTCCGGCCCCGTGGCCGTCTCCGCCGCGGCCTGGGACTCGGCGAAGCTCGCCTGGAACTCGCCGATGAAGGCGTCGAGCTGCGCGTCGGTGACGGCATCGTCGGCGACGACGGCGAGCAGCGCCCCGACCGAGACGGTCTCGCCGATGCCCACGAGTTGGCGCCGCAGCTTGCCGGCGACCGGGCTCTCGAAGGCGTTGGCGATCTTCGAGGTCTCGATGTCCGCGATCTCCTGACCCTTGGCGACCTCCTGGCCCTCCGCGACATGCCACTCGGCGAGCATGCCCTCCTGCATCGCCAAGCCCCATTTGGGCATGACGATGGGCTCGATTCCGGCCATCAGTGGGTCCTCCCCAGGATGCTGCGCACCGCCGCCTCGATCTTGTCCGGGGTCGGCAGGTAGAGATCCTCGAGCGTCGGCGTGAACGGCACCGGGCAGTGCGGTGCGGTCACCAGCTTGATCGGCGCCTTGAGCCGGTCGAACGCCTGCTCGCAGATCAGCGCCGAGATGTCGGTCGCCATGCTGCAACGCGGGTGCGACTCGTCGACGACGACCACACGGCCGGTCTCCGCGGCGGTCTCCAGGATGGTCTCGGTGTCGAGCGGCGAGGTGGTGCGCAGATCGACCACCGTGCAGGAGATGCCGTCCTTGGCCAGCCTGTCCGCGACCTGGTTGGAGAAGCCCACCATCCGGCCCATGGTGATGATGGTGACGTCGTCGCCCTCGCGGGTGACGTTGGCCTCGCCGAACGGGATCGTGTAGGCGTCGTCCGGCACCTCGGCCTCCTCGTCGTACATCGCCTTGTGCTCGAGGAAGATCACCGGGTCGTCGTCGCGGATCGCCTGGGTCAGCAGGCCCTTGGCCTCGTAGGCGTTGGACGGCAGCACCACCTTCAGGCCCGGGATGTGGGTGAAGATGCTGTAGAGGCACTGGCTGTGCTGCGAGGCGGCGCGGAAGCCGGCACCGTACATGCTCCGCACCACCAGCGGGGTGACGGCCTTGCCGCCGAACATGTAGCGGAACTTGGCGGCCTGGTTGAAGATCTGGTCGAAGCAGACGCCGAGGAAATCCACGAACATCAGCTCCGCCACGGGGCGCAGGCCGGTCGCCGCGGCACCGGCGGCCATGCCGACGATGGCGCTCTCGGTGATCGGCGTGTCGATCACGCGCTCGCGGCCGAACCTCGGCATCAGGCCCTTGGTGACGCCGAGCACGCCGCCCCAGGCGTCGTCCTCGCCGGGAGCACCCATGCCGCCGGCGACGTCCTCGCCCATGACGACGACGCGCGGGTCGCGCTCCATCTCCTGGCGCAGCGCCTCGTTGATCGCCTGACGATAGCTTTTCTTGGGCATCGGGGTGGCCTCAGTAGGAGACGTAGACGTTGGTGAGCAGGTCGGCCTCGGTCGGGACCGCCGCCGTCTTGGCCTCGGCGGTCACCTGGTCGATCTGCGACTTGACCTCCTGGTCGATCCGGTCGAGCGCCTCGGCCTCGAGCAGTGCGGCCTCGAGCACGCGCTGGCGGAACCCGAGCAGGCAGTCGCGCTGGCTGCGCAGGCCGGCCACCTCGTCCGGCAGGCGGTAGCTCATCGCATCGCCCTCGAAATGACCGTAGTAGCGGGCGAGCTTGACATGCACGAGGCTCGGGCCGCCGCCGGCGCGCGCGCGATCGATCACCTCGCGGGCGGTCTCGTAGACGGCGAAGAAATCGAAGCCGTCGACCTGGTGGCCGGGCATGCCGAAGCCTTCCGCGCGCCCGAGCTGGCTGCCGCCGACCGACCAGGCGCTGGCCGTGGCCTCGGCATAGCCGTTGTCCTCGACCACGAAGATCACCGGCAGGTTCAGCACCTTGGCCATGTTGTAGCTCTCGAAGGTCGTGCCCTGGTTCGAGCCGCCGTCGCCGACGAAGGCGATCGCCACCCCGCCGGTCTTCAAGGTCTTCGCGGTCAGTGCCGCGCCGCAGATCAAAGGCGGGCCGCCGCCGACGATGCCGTTCGCCCCCATCATCCCGGTCTCGAGGTCGGCGATGTGCATCGAGCCGCCCTTGCCGCCGCAGATCCCGTCCTGCTTGCCGAAGATCTCGAGCATCATGCCGCGGACGTCGCACCCCTTGGCGATGCAGTGCCCGTGGCCGCGGTGCGTGCTGGCGATGTAGTCGCGCTTGCCGAGATGCATGCAGAAGCCGATCGCCGAGGCCTCCTCGCCGGCGTAGAGATGGACGAAGCCGGGGATGTTGCCGGCCGAGAACTCCTCGTGGACCCGCTCCTCGAACTCGCGGATCGTGCGCATCTGACGGTAGGCTTGCGCCAGCTCGTCGCGACTTAGCTGCATGTCGGCCTCTCCTCTGGCTCGCCCGGCAGCGTTCGCCGGGCACCTCGCGGAGAGAACAGCAGCACGCGTGCCAACCGTGCCGAGCGTTGCGGATCAAGCGCTTAGTCTTGCCGGGACCGTCGCATCCGCGGCAGTGTCGCAACCGGGGCCGTCGCAGCCGCGACACTGGCCCAAGGTCGTGCTTGCGTTGGAGCGGCGATCGCGGAAACTGCCGCCTTCGATCGGGCCATCACCCTCGCCAGAGGCGGGCCGATCGCATCAGGGAAGCAAACCGGGGCCACGATCACCCCCGGAAGCGAGGACTGCCCGCATGATGGCCAGCACCCACATCGAACGCATCCTCGCGTCGTTGGTCGGACGGGGCCAGCCGCCGGCGCATCCTCTCGGCCGCGAGGTGGTCGCCTCCTGGAAGCGCTGCGTCGACGAGTATCACCTCGAGCCGAACCGGATGGCCGGGCCGCAGGTGCTGACGGCCACGGAGCTCAAGAGCTTCCGCGAGCCCCTGGGCGACCTCATCGCACTGGCGAGGCCGGAGCTCGATCGCCTGCACCGGCGCCTGATCCACGACGACTATGTCGTGCTGCTCGGCGACGAGCACGGCATCACGGTCGACTTCAGGCTGGCCCAGCCCCTCGAGGCCGACGCCCGCCGCGCCGGCCTCTATCTGGGCTCGATCTGGGACGAGCGGCATCAGGGTACCAACGGCATCGGCACCTGCCTGCGCACGGCCCGGCCGGTCTCGATCGTGCAGGACGACCATTTCGCGCCCTACAATGCCGGCCTGACCTGCACCGTGGCGCCGATCCACGGCCCGACCGGCGAGATCGTGGCCGTGCTCGACGTCTCGACGGCACGCACGACCGATCACGCCCGGCAGCGCCTGGTCCTCGATGTCGTGCTCAACAGCGTGCGGCGGTTGGAGAACCGGATCTTCCGCCGCTGCTTCCACGATGTCGGCGCCTCCCTCGTCCAGCTCTCGCCCGATCACGAGTTCCTCGACGCCGCCGAGGAGTGCCTGCTCGCCGTGGATGCCGCGGGCCGCGTCGTCGGCGCCGACCGGCAGGCGCTTGGCCGCCTCGAGCAGCAGCCCGCGGCGACGGTGCTCGGCCGCAAGGTCGAGGCCGTGCTGCGCCTCGGCGAGAGCGAGCTCCTGGCCACGGCCCGCAGCGCGCCGGTCGATCTCAGCGCGCTGAGCGGGGCGCGCGGCCGGCTGTTCGCCCGGCTCCTGCCGTCGACCCGCCCGCTGCGCTCCTGCCGGGCGGGCGTGGCGCGCCACCAGAGCCGGCAGGACGGCCCCGATCTCGCCACCCTGGCCGGCGGCGATCCGCGCATGCGGCGGGCCGTCGCCACCGCGATCCGGCTGATCGATGTCGGGCTGCCGATCCTGCTGATGGGCGAGACCGGCTCGGGCAAGGGTGCCTTCGCCGAGGCTCTGCACCGGTCGAGCGCTCGGGCAGCACGGCCGTTCGTGGCGATCAACTGCGCAGCACTGCCCGAGCCGCTGATCGAGAGCGAGCTGTTCGGTTACCAGCCCGGGGCGTTCACCGGTGCGGCCAGGACGGGTGCCCAGGGCAAGCTCCTGGAGGCTCAGGGCGGCACGCTGTTTCTCGACGAGATCGGCGACATGCCGGCCGCCCTGCAGACCCGGCTCCTGCGCACCCTGTCCGAGGGCGACGTGACGCCCTTGGGCGGCACCGGGCGCGCGGTGAAGCTGGACGTCGCCGTCATCGCCGCCACGCATCAGCCGCTCGACCGGCTGATCGCGGAGCGACGGTTCCGCGAGGATCTCTATTTCCGCCTCGCCGGGGCGACGCTGCACCTGCCCCCCTTGCGCGACCGCGCCGACCGGGCGGAGCTGATCGCCCGGGTGTTCGCCGAGGAGGCGGGCGCGCAGGGCAGCCAGGCTAAGCTCGTGCCGGCGGCCATGGCGCTGCTCAAGGAGCATTTCTGGCCGGGAAACATCCGCGAGCTGCGTCACGCCGCACGCTATGCGGTCGCCCTGTGCGACGGCGAGGCGATCCTGCCGGAGCATCTGCCGCCTTCCATCCGCGGCCCGAGGCAGAGTTCCGCCACCGACGATGACGGCCCGACGGCGCTGGAGCTGGCGCTGGACCGGTGCGACTGGAACATGACCGCCGCCGCCCGGCTCCTCGGCGTCTCGCGCGCCACCATCCATCGCCGCGTGCGCGACTCCGGGCTGAGGCGCCCCTGACCAGCCCCCGCAAGCAGGAGCACCGCATGACCGACCTCGCCGCCTTCACCGCCAGCCTCGCGGCCAGCGAGCCCCCAGCCGACCTCACCCCGCCGCTCCGCGCCCTCTGGCACGCCGCCCGCGGCGAATGGGACACCGCGCACGGCATCGCGCAGCAGCGCGAGGGCGACCCGGCGTACGACTGGGTCCACGCCCACCTGCACCGGGTCGAGGGCGACCTCGGCAACGCCGGCTACTGGTACCGGCGGGCGGGGAAGCCGGCGGGGAAGGGGGATCTGGGGGCGGAGCGGGAGGCGATGGTGGTGGAGCTCATGGACCAAATCTGAGGAGAGGCAACTACTCGATCAGATCTATGATGTGGACGACACCATCTGCATCTCCCGCGGCAAACACTCGATCTGACACGACGGTGACAGCGTGTATCGCGCTTTCACCTGTGAACGCCCCGATCATTTTGCCACTGCTCAACTCCCACACCCGTAGCGTGCCGTCATTGCCGCCCGAGATCGCGCGTTTGCCATCAGGTGTCACAGCCACCGCCCAAACCCAATCCCCGTGGCCTTCGAGGCGGTGCCGCTCGGCTCCGCTCGCCAGGTCCCAGACGCGCAGCGTGCAATCCCTCGCGCCCGAGACAGCGCACTTTCCGTCGGGCGTCACCACCACCGCCAATATCCAATCCCGGTGTCCATTGAGGCTGTGCCGTTCAATCCCACTCGCCAGCTCCCACACCCGCAGCGTGCCGTCGGCGCCGCCCGAGACGGTGTGCCGGCTGTCGGGCGTCACCGCTATCGCGGAGACCCTGCCCGTGTGTCCGTCGAGACGCTGCCGCTCGGTGCGGCTCGCTAGGTCCCAGACTCGCAGCGTGCCGTCTTCGCCGCTTGAAACCGCATGCCGGCCGCCGGGCGTCACTGCCACCGCCCAGACCCAACCCTTGTGACCTTCGAGGCAGTTTTGCTCGCTGCCGCCCGCAAATCCCCACACCCGCAGCGTGCCGTATGCGTCGCCTGAGACGGCGTCGCCACCCTCGGGCGTCACCACCACCGCCAGGACCCAGCCCCTATATCCATCGCGACGGCGTCGCCGAGTCCCGCTTGCCAGTTCCCATTCCTGCAGCGTGCCGTCAGCGCCACCCGAAACGGCGTGCTGGCCGTCGAGCGTCACCGCAACGGCTGAGATCATGCCTCTATGGCAATTCTCGAGGCAGTACCTCTGAGCCCCACTCGCCAGTTCCCAGACGCGCAGCGTGCCGTCATTGCCGCCCGAGACGGCGTGCCGGCCATCGGGCGTCACCGTTATTGCCCATACCGAACCCATATGGCCTTCGAGACGGAGCCGCTCGGTCCCGCTTGCCAGCTCCCAGACGCGCAGCGTGCCGTCAGCGCCGCCCGAGACGGCGTGCTGGCCGTCTGGCGTTATCGCTATTGCCAAGACCGGACCCATGTGGCCTTCGAGACGGAGCTGCTCGGTCCCGCTTGCCAGCGCCCACACCCGCAGCGTGCCGTCAGCGCCGCCCGAGACGGCTTGCCGCCCGTCGGGCGCCACCGCTACCGCCCGGACCCGACTTCCGTGGCCGGTCAGCACTTGCAGCAGCGGCCCGCCAGGGGCTGTGAGGCTGGGCAACCGCGGCACGAGGGAGGCTTGGCCCGAGCAAGAGCGCGCGGCGTCCACGATGCGCCGACAGGCCAGTTGCTCTAACGCCCCCAGCCGACCGCAGATCTGGCCCGCAAGCTGTGCCGGATCGCGCGCAAGCACGTGCGCCGAGAGTCGCAGGCCGTCGCCGATCAGCTGCAGGTCCTTGTCGTGGGAGTCCTCGTAGTCGGCGATCAGCGCCGGAACACCGACCTGCTCCAGCTTCCGCGCCAGCCAACGCAGATCGAACAGAATGTTGCGCCACGCCGCTTGGTCGACCACCCGCAGATGGCTCAGCAGGTGCTGCAACGCATAGCCGTCGTCCGGCAGTTCGTGCCACACTCCGGCGCAAAGCTCGCGGTATCCGCCCACTAGGTGCTGATCGAGCGCCGCCAGGCCATCGCAGCCGAGTCGTTGCCGGAGCCAGGCGCGGATCACGTCATGCAGGCGCGCGGTGCGATCGGTCAGGTCGAGATCGAGCAGCAGCGACAGGGCGAACAGCTGGCGAAGCGTGTCCTCCGTGTCGATCTCGTCGATCCCGGCCGTCTGCTGCCACAGCAACTCGATGACAGGCAGCGGGATGGCGAGGTCTTCCGGGAACACCGCCAGCTCGCTCAGGCGAGTGCGCTCGGCCTCGCTCAGGACATCCAGGCTCAGGCCCAAGGTCATGCCGACCGCTTCGTCGCGCGACCGCGCGTTGCCGGCGTCGAATGCCGTGAGACCCCGCCGGTCGAGTAGCCGCTCGACATGAGTCAGGGCGTCCGGCAAGGGCGCGCGCAAGCGGTTGACCCGCTCCCGCAGCGCACCGTTCGCGAGCTTCAGCAGCAGTGGCCATTCGCCCAGGCGCCCGGCGAGGGCGCGGAGCCGCGCCGGATCGGCCGGGGGCAGACCCTTCTGCAGCAGCTCGACCGCCTGCTCCGTCTGTAGCTCGTCGACGCGGATGTCGTGGATATCGTCAGGCAGGGCGGCGGAATCGCGCGTTGTCAGCAGGCGGGCGCAGCTCGGGCCGACGCGCAGGAACGGCTCGGCGTCGCCGCGATGCCAGACATCGTCGATCACCAGCAGGCAACGCCGGTCGGCCAGGAGCTCGCCCAGCCGCGCCAGGGCGGCGTCGCGGGTGGCAAAGCTCTCGCGCGCGCCGCGGAGGACGTGAATCAGGTCCTCGATCCGCCCCTGTGGGTCGCCCGGGCTCTCGCCCAGCGTCACCCACAGCACGCCATCATGGTAGGCGTCCTGGATGTCGCCGTCGGCGCACAGCGCCTTGGCGAGCGTGGTCTTGCCATAGCCGCCGGCCCCCTTCAGCGCCGACGTGATCGCCACCGGCTCGCCGCGGGCATCCAAAAGCGCTGTCTTGAGCGCTGCGAACTCCTCGGGCCGTGCCACAAAGTCGACCGGGGTCGACGGCGCCATCATCGGCACGCGTGGGCTGGTGCACGGGCTCTCGAGCTGGCGGACGAAGCGCTTCCACTGCTCGGGGATGTCGAGATCGTAGAAGTGTGCGCTCGCCATCCAGCGCGGCAGGCTGGAGAAGTCGAGCGGCTTGGCGCCCATCACGGGTACGACGCAGCGGCCCTGCTGGCGGGCATGGCGCCACTCGCGCCGGACCACGTCCGAGCGCAGCGCCGCCGGCGTCATCACCAGCACCAGATACTCGACCGCGTCGATCGCCTCGGTGATCTGCCGCCACCAGTCGCGGCCGCCTTCCATGTCCTGAAGGTCGTGCCAGAGCGAGAACTTCCGCGTCAGCTTCTCGCGCAGGGCGCGCGCGAACGCCTCGCCGTCGCTGCGGGCGTAGGACACGAAGATCCGCGGGTCGGCCGGGTCTCGCTTCATGCCATGCTCCCCGGCCCGATGCTACGCAGGATGGCCGCACCTGTCAGCCCGGGCACGCTTGGCGTTGGATGGTGGGATCGTGCCAGCGCCGCTGCAGCGGGGCCGAGTGGCATCGCGTGAAATAACTCATTCGGAAGAATCCAGTCCGTCGTGCGTCTACTTTTAGTTATGGCCGCTCCCGATGCCGATCGGGGCGGAGCAGGGAGGAGGACGCATGCGCACAGCAGGAAAGCGATCAACCTGGGCCCTCTCGATCGTCGGCGCGGGGTTGCTCGCTCTCGTCGCCACCGCCGCCTCGGCCCACAATACGGGGTGGAAATCCGGTGTGATGCGGACCGCGGTCGCCGAGCCCGGGAGGTTCGCCGCGTGGCGCGGTACCCAGCTCGGCGTGGTCATCGGCTGGATCCAGTGGCGGGACGGCGGCTGGAATCGCATGTACACCTATGCCAGCGGCAGCGACATCCCGGCGCTGCGGCGGGCGAGCAGCAATGTGAGCCTGGGGCACCCGCTGTTCCCGACGGGTGGCTCCTTCACGGCCTGCGCGAACGGCCAGTACGACGCCGCCCATCGCGAGGTGGCCAGGCGCCTGGTCGCCAACGGTGTCGGCGACGCCGAGATCCGCCTCGGCTGGGAGGGGAATGGCGACTGGTTCCCCTGGGCCGCGGCCGGCGTGAACCCGACGGTCTGGAAGAGCTGCTTCGTCCACGCGGCCAAGGCGTTCAAGTCGGTGTCCACGCGGTTCCGCATCGCCTGGAGCATGAGCAAGAAGGGTCGGATGGACGTCCGCACGCTCTGGCCGACCGCCGACGCCAACCTGATCACCAACATCTGCCTGTCGGTCTATGCCGACCCCTGGGTCCGCTGGGGCCAGGAGACCTATCTGGGCGGCCCCTACGGCCTGCGCGCCTGGCTCGCCTTCGCCAAGGCCAAGGGCAAGAAGCTGTGCATCGGCGAGTGGGCCGTCGGGCTCTTCGGCGAGGACCCGGCGTTCATGCAGAAGATGCACGATTTCCTGACCTACGCCAAAACCACCGGCGCCTTCGCCCACGAGGCCTATTGGAACATCGGCAAGGGCCGGCTTTTCCCGACCACCTCCGTACCCAACTCGGCGGCGCGCTACCGCGAGCTGTTCTGAGGCGGTTGCCGCTCGAGCAGCGGCAGCACCAGCTCGGCCGGCCGGCACAGCCTCGTGCCCAGAGGCGTCTCGACGATCGGCCGCTCGACCAGGACCGGATGCGCGACCATGGCCGCGATGAGCTGTGCGTCGCCGACCGCCGGGTCGAGCAGGCCGAGCTCCGCCGCTCGCGTGCCGCGCCTGCGCAGGATGTCGCGCGGGCCCGCACCCATCCGTGCCAGCAGCCCCTCGATCTGCGGCTTGCTCCAGCCGGTCTCGAGATACTCGACCACGGTCGGCGCGTAGCCGGCGCCTCGGATCAGCGCCAGCACGGTGCGCGAGGTGCCGCAGGCCGGGTTGTGGAAGATGGTGATCGGAAACTCGTTCATCGCCCGCCGGACCCCTCCGCTTGCCGCCGTCAGGCCGACATGGTACCGCTCCCGGCGACGGTGTCCCTCGGGACTTGAAAGGGAAGCCGGTGCGGGCCTCTTGCCCCACTCCGGCGCTGCCCCCGCAACTGTAGGCGGCGAGCCTCCTCCGACGTGCCACTGGGTCTGCGTGCCCGGGAAGGCGGAGCGAGGTGCCCAAGCCGCGAGCCAGGAGACCTGCCGTCGCTTGGATCACCCCTGGATGCCGGGCGGGGTGCACCGGCGGAGGCAGTCATGCGCGATTCCCCTTCCGATCCCGATCCCTTGGGGCTGATCGGCGCCTTCCTCGGCGCGCCGGCCGCCGACGCGGTCGAGCGCACCTATCTCGCCTGGCTCGTCACCCTCGCACCGGCGCTCGATCCGGCGCGGGCGGCGGCCCTGCTCCTGGCCCGCCCGGCCACGGACGCGCCGACTGCGGCGGGCGAGCGGATGCTCGACCTGTTGCGCGACACCACCCGCTGGCCCGGCTCGGCCGTGGCGGCCTTCACCGCGGGCCGGCGCCCGCATGCGGAGAGACGATGAGCAGCAAGATCCCGGCCACGATCGTCACGGGCTTTCTGGGCGCGGGCAAGACCAGCCTCGTGCGGCACCTGGTCGAGAATGCGCGCGGCCGGCGCATCGCTCTCCTGATCAACGAGTTCGGCGACATGGGCGTCGACCGCGGCATCCTCGGCGGCTGCGGCATCGAGGCCTGCGGTGAGGAGGACGTGATCGAGCTCGCCAATGGCTGCATCTGCTGCACCGTGGCCGACGACTTCCTCCCCGCCATGCGCACCATCCTCGCCCGCGAGCCGGCACCGGATCATATCGTGATCGAGACCTCGGGCCTGGCGCTGCCCAAGCCCCTGGTCGCCGCCTTCAACTGGCCCGAGGTCAGGAGCCGGCTCACCGTCGACGGGGTGCTCGTGGTCGCCGACGCCGCGGCGGTGCGCGACGGGCGCTTCGCCCACGACCCCGACGCCGTCCAGGCCGAGCGGGAGGCCGATCCCGCGCTCGACCACGAGACCCCGCTCGAGGAGCTGTTCGAGGAGCAGCTCGGCTGCGGCGACCTCGTCCTGGTCAACAAGGCCGACCAGGTGGCCGAGGCGGAGCGGCCGGAGGTGGAGGCGGCGATCCGCGCCGAGCTGCGCCCGGGCGTGCGGCTGGTCTGGACCAGCCACGGCCGGATCGACCCGGCCGTGGCGCTGGGCCTGGGTGTGGCCGCCGAGGGCGACCTCGCCAACCGCCCCTCGCACCATGACGGCGGGGAGGAGCACGGCCATGACGAGTTCGAGAGCTTCGTGCTCGAGGTGCCGGCGCTGATCGATCCCGAGCCGCTGGTGGCGCGCCTGCGCGAGGCGATCCGCGGCCACGACATCCTGCGGGTGAAGGGCTTCCTTGCCGTCGCCGGCAAGCCGATGCGCCACGTCCTCCAGGCCGTCGGCGAGCGTGTCGAC
>JBGAKU010000129.1:0-15954 GCA_044224255.1 Geminicoccaceae bacterium | reverse complement strand
AGCCCATGCGGCAGTCCGTCGACGTCGCGCACCGCGTACGGGATCATGCGGACAATGCCAGGCAGGGCATCCGTCTCATGTGACGGACGAAAGATGTAGGCGGCGTGGCCTGCTCGCGGCCGCCGTCGGCTCGCCTCCTCGGCATCGATGGCATCGAACAGGTATCGTAGGGTTGGATCGGCGAGGCTGAAGCCGACGAATACGGGGATGAAGTCGCGGATCAGCCGGAGTACGAAGCGGCGAGCGTAGCCGTCGGTCAGATACGCATTGCCGAGATCAGCGCTGCTCAGGACCAGACGCCGATGATCGTCCCGGCGGTCGGCTACGCGGCCATGCAGGTACACAAGGCCTGTAAAGCTACGATGTAGGTCGTCGGAGGGGGCTGGAAGCATGGGCGCTTCATGCTGCTGCAGCTCCACAGCGAGCTCCGCGGCAGCTCGCTCGAACAGATGGTCGAAGTTGGTCGTGACCAGCCTGAAGCCGGGTTGGTCGCGAAACATCGCGAGCTCGATTAGCGCTCTGTGGCTGGCGAGGTCACCATTGTCCTGCGACAGTCGCCCGACGATAGAGTCTCTGATCGGCCGCAACCCAAACTGCCGTTCGAGGTTTGCCAGTAGACGATCGGGGAAGGCCCAATCCCGATCTGAGGTCGGTGGGGTAAGGTGTTGTTGCTGGTAGGCGTAGTCCACCAAGCCGTTGAATGACGGCAGCCCGGCCCTCGCCGAGACGCCGGCACCGCAGAAGAACACGACCCGATCGTCATCCCACGCTTCCAGGAGCGCATCCGGAATATCCGGACCCTCAGGGATGAGCCTGGGCATCAAGGTGGCCCGGCGCTCATCATCGAGCGCCGGGCCTCGGCCTCACGTATCCAAAAAGCTCCGCAGCTTCCGGCTCCGGCTCGGGTGCTTGAGCTTTCTGAGCGCCTTGGCCTCGATCTGGCGGATGCGCTCGCGGGTGACCGAGAACTGCTGGCCGACCTCCTCCAGCGTGTGGTCGGTGTTCATGCCGATGCCGAAGCGCATGCGCAGCACGCGCTCCTCGCGGGCGGTGAGCGTCGCCAGCACCCGGGTCGTGGCCTCGCGCAGGTTGGCCAGCGTCGCGGCCTCGAGCGGCTGGACCGCGTTCTTGTCCTCGATGAAGTCGCCGAGATGCGAATCCTCCTCGTCGCCGATCGGCGTCTCGAGGGAGATCGGCTCCTTGGCGATCTTGAGGACCTTGCGGACCTTGTCGAGCGGCATGTTGAGCTTGTGCGCCAGCTCCTCGGGCGTCGGCTCGCGGCCATACTCGTGCAGCATCTGGCGCGAGGCGCGCACCAGCTTGTTGATCGTCTCGATCATGTGCACCGGGATGCGGATCGTCCGGGCCTGATCCGCGATGCTGCGCGTGATCGCCTGGCGGATCCACCAGGTGGCGTAAGTCGAGAACTTGTAGCCGCGCCGGTACTCGAACTTGTCGACCGCCTTCATCAGGCCGATGTTGCCCTCCTGGATCAGGTCCAGGAACTGCAGGCCGCGGTTGGTGTACTTCTTGGCGATCGAGATCACGAGGCGCAGGTTCGCCTCGACCATCTCCTTCTTCGCCTGGCTCGCCTCGCGCTCGCCGCGCTGGACCATCAGCACGATGCGGCGGAACTCGCCGATCTGCAGGCCGACCTCCTCGGCGATGGCGGCGATGTCGGCGCGCAGGCCCTCGACATCCTCGTAGTGCCGCGAGACGAAGTCGGTCCAGCCGCGATCCTTCAGCCGGGCGACCCGCTCGATCCAGTCATGGTCGAGCTCGTGGCCCATATAGTTGGCCAGGAAGCTCTCGCGGGTGACCCGGGCCGAGGTGGCGAGCCGCAAGAGCTTGCCCTCGAGGCTCTGCAGATGCTTGTTCAGGTCGAACAGCTGCTGCACCAGCGCCTCGACCCGGCTCTGGTTGAGCGAGACCTGCTTCATCAGCTCGACCATGCCCGAGCGCGCGGCCTGATATTGCCGGTCGAGCTCGGCCGGCACCTCGCGCCGGGCCTGAATCAGCTCCAGCCGCTCTTCCTGCAGGCCGCGCAGCCCGCGATAGGCCTCGGCGATGCCGTCGAAGGTCTCCAGCACGCCGTCGCGCAGCTTGTTCTCCAGCGCGGAGAGCGAGAGCGTGTCCTCGTCGAAATCCTCCTCCTCGGGCATCGAGACACCCGAGCCCGATTCCTCCTCCTCGTCGTCGGCGACGATGATCTCGGCACTTTCCTCGTCGTCATCGTCGTCGCGCGCCGCCGCCGGCTTGGCCACAGCCGCCGGCTTGGCGATCACCACCGCCGTGGTCTGGACGACCGCCGCGACACCCTCCTCGCCGACCGCGACCGCGGCGGTGGTGGCGATCGCCGTCGTGGCCGTCGCTTCACCGTTCGGGCCAGAGTCGTTGGTGGCCTCGAGATCGATGATGTCGCGCAGGAGCACGCGGCCCTCGCGGATCGCGTCGCGCCAGCCGATCACGGCGCGCATCGTCAGCGGGCTCTCGCACAGCGCCTCGAGCACGGTGTTGCGGCCAGCCTCGATCCGCTTGGCGATCTCGATCTCGCCCTCGCGCGAGAGGAGCTCGATCGTGCCCATCTCGCGCAGATACATGCGGACCGGATCGTCGGTGCGGCCCAGCTCCTCCTCGGGCCCGGAGCTGGCCTCCTCGCCTTCGGCCTCGGCCGCGGGCGCCTCGCCCTCGGCGGGAGCCTCGCCCTCGGCAGGCTCGCCCTCGATCTCGCCGCCCGGCTCGTCGCGCAGGACCATGATGCCCTGCGCGTCGAGGAGCTGGATGACCTCCTCGGTCTGCTCGGGCGGGAAGTCGGCCGGCAGCGCCGCGTTGAGCTGGTCGAACGTGACCGAGCCGCGATCCTTCGCCTGGATCACCAGGCGGCGCAGCTGCGGATTGCTCTGCAGGATCGCTTCCAGTCCGTCGCCGACATGCGTCTTGGTCGCGGACTTGCCGCGCAACGCGGATGCCGCATTCTTGATGGGCTGGCGCACGGCCATTGCGCTAGGCTCCCTCACGATCCGCTCGTCCTCTGGCAGGTGCGTGGCAACGTGCGTCCGCGGCGGCGATGCAGTCAGCGGACAGGTCCGCTCGGCCCATCGACCGGCTCAGCGTCCTCACCGCCATCGCGGTTCAGTAGTCGATCCAGTCTATAAAACCAACGGTTGAGCTGACCCGCGTCATCCGTGGGCACCCCTCCGACGGGAGAGCGTTCCTGCTCGAGCGCCGCCCGATGCCGCATCGCGGCCAGTCCTTCGTGCCATGCTTGCCGGCCGTCCTGGCTGGCGGACTCCGGCGTGGCGAGGGACTGCGTGAGGTGGCCGGCGCACTGATCCAGAAGACGCCCCAAACCGTATCGGTGGAGGTGGAGCGCGAGTCCAGCCGCGTCAAGACTGGCCGTCTCGCTCATCCAGGCCACGACTTCCTGCCGCAGCCGCTCCAGATCGCGGTCACGGAACTGGATGTGCGCGAACTCTTCCTCGTGGCCCTCCAGCCAGTCGGGCTGCCGCAGCACCGCGGCAAGGACGGCGATCTCGCGGTCCTTCTCGCGGCGCGAGATGCCGGCGGCGAGCCGCGACGGGCCCACGCCTTCCCAGCCCGGCGCCGCGCGGGGGCGGTCCTTCGACCAGCGCCGCGGGCGCGGCGCCTTGGCATCGAGCAGCGTGCGGAACTGGTCCTCCAGGCTCGCGCGCAGGTCCGGATCGCCGGCCAGCCGCGCCAGGGTGCGCAGCCGCCGGCTGAGCGCCGCGCGCGCCTCGGGCGTGTCGAACTGCCGGCCCGAGGTCTCCAGGCGCCAGATCATTTGCGACAGCGTGTGCGCTTTCGACAACAGGGCGGTGAGCGCCTCGGCGCCGTGCCGGCGCAGATAGCTGTCCGGGTCCTCGCCGTCGGGCAGCACGGCAAAGCGCAGCGTCTGCCCGCCGCGCATGATCGGCAGCGCCCGCTCGGCCGCGCGCAGCGCCGCGGCGAGCCCGGCGCGATCACCGTCGAGGCAGACGGTGGGGGCCTCGGCCAGCCGCCACAGGATGGCGAGCTGCCGCTCGGTGACCGCCGTGCCGAGGGGGGCCACCGCATGCGCGACGCCGGCCTGGGCCAGGGCGATCACGTCCATGTAGCCCTCGGCCAGCACCAGCTCGCGCCGCTCGCGCGCCGGCGCCTTGGCGCGCGGCAGGTTGTAGAGCAGCTCGCCCTTGTGGAAGAGCTCGGTCTCCGGGGTGTTCAGATATTTGGCGCGCGCCTCGCCGAGCGCCCGCCCGCCGAAGCCGACCAGCCGGCCGCGCTCGTCGGCGATCGGGAACATCAGCCGGTGGCGGAAGTGGGCGTAGGGCTCGCGGCCCTCGGCCTCTTTGATCAAGCCGGCGGCGATCAGCTCGCGGTCCTCGAAGCCCTGCGCCCGCAGCGCCTGGCGCAGGCTCTGGCCGTCGCCGGGCGCATAGCCGAGCTCGAACGCGGCCGCGGTCGCCCGGTCGACGCCGCGCCCTTGCGCAGATAGGTCGCCGCCTCGCGGGCCGCCGCTGCCCCGAGCTGGGCCTGGAACCACACCGCGGCGGCGGCATTGGCGGCATGGAGGCGCTGGCCGGATTCGGCCTGGGTGTTCTGCGAGCGCCGCGGCGCCGGCAGGCCGGTGATCTCCGCCAGCCGCTCCAGCGCCTGCGCGAAGTCCAGTCCCTCGACCTGCATCACGAAATCGATCGCGGTGCCGTGCGCGCCGCAGCCGAAGCAGTGATAGAAGCCCTTGTCCTCGACCACGTTGAACGAGGGCGTCTTCTCCTGGTGGAACGGGCACAGGCCGATATGCTCGCGCCCGCGCCGCGTCAGCTTCACATGGCGCGCGACGACCTCGGCCAGCGGTAGCCGGGCCTTGAATTCCTCGAGCGACAGATCAGATCCGGCCAATCAGCGACCCCGGGCTTGCTTGACGGGTCCGGTCAGCATGTTAGAGACGCGCGATCCGGGTGCGCGGCGTCCGCCGCGTGCCCAGCCTTCTGGATACCATCACCGATGCCCACCTTCGACCGCCGGCGCCCCAACGCCGCGCTGGCACTCGCCGACGGAACGGTGTTCCTCGGCCAGGGCCTCGGCCATCCCGGTATCCACGAAGGCGAGCTGGTCTTCAACACCGCGATCACCGGCTACCAGGAAATCCTAACCGATCCCTCCTACGCTGGCCAGATCGTCACTTTCACCTTCCCCCATATCGGCAATGTCGGCGTCAACGACGAGGACATCGAGGCGCTCACGCCCTACGCCCGCGGCATGGTCGCGCGAGCGCCGATCCCCGAGCCATCGAGCTGGCGCAGCGAAGGACGTCTCGCGGCATGGCTGGAGAGCCGCGGCATCGCTGCCATCACCGGCGTCGACACGCGCCGGATCACGCGGGCCCTGCGCGAGGGCGGCGCGCAGAACGCTGCCCTGGCCTATCTGCCGGACGCCGAGCTCGATCTCGAGGATCTGAAGGCCCGTGCGCGTGCCTGCCCGAGCCTGGAGGGCATGGACCTCGCCGGCGAGGTCTCCGCGCGCCAGCGCTACGGCTGGGACGAGACCCGCTGGCAGTGGGGCGAGGGCTATGGCCGCAGCGATGGCCGCGGCCCGCACGTGGTCGCCATCGACTATGGCGTGAAGCGCAACATCCTGCGCAGCCTCGCGAGCCTCGGCTGCCGCGTCACCGTCGTTCCCGCCTCCAGCACCGCCGACGAGGTGCTGGCGCTGCAGCCCGACGGCGTGGTGCTCGCCAATGGCCCGGGCGACCCGGCGGCGACCGGCGACTATGCCGTGCCCGAGATCAAGAAGCTCGTCGACAGCGGCAAGCCTCTGTTCGGCATCTGCCTCGGCCATCAGATGCTGGGCCTCGCGCTGGGCGGCCGCACCGAGAAGATGCCGTTCGGCCATCACGGTGCCAACCATCCGGTCAAGGACCTGACCACCGGCAAGGTCGAGATCACCAGCCAGAACCACGGCTTTGCGGTCGCCGACGAGGGGCTGCCCGAGGGTGTCGAGGTCACGCACCGCTCGCTGTTCGACGGAACGATCCAGGGCATCCGCCTCAAGGACCGGCCGGTGTTCTCCGTCCAGTACCACCCCGAGGCGTCGCCCGGCCCACAGGATGCACGCTACCTGTTCGAGCGCTTCCTGGCGCTGATGGGAGGCGACTGACCGCTCATGCCGAAGCGTACCGACATCCAATCCATTCTCGTCGTCGGCGCCGGGCCGATCGTGATCGGCCAGGCCTGCGAGTTCGACTATTCCGGCACCCAGGCCTGCAAGGCGCTGCGGGAGGAGGGCTACCGGGTCGTCCTGGTGAACTCCAACCCGGCCACGATCATGACCGATCCCGAGACCGCCGACGTGACCTACGTCGAGCCGGTCACGCCGGCGATGGTCGCGAAGATCCTGGAGCGCGAGCGGCCCGACGCGCTCCTGCCCACCATGGGTGGCCAGACCGCGCTCAACACCGCCATGGCGCTGGCCCGCGACGGCACGCTCGGGCGGCTCGGGGTCGAGCTGATCGGCGCCTCGCCCGAGGCGATCGCCAAGGCCGAGGACCGGGCGCTGTTCCGCGAGGCGATGGAGCGGATCGGCCTCGACCAGCCGGCGAGCCACGTCGTCCGCAGCCTGGAGCAGGCGCGCGACGCCCTGGCCGAGACCGGCCTGCCGGCGATCATCCGCCCGTCCTTCACCCTCGGCGGCACGGGCGGTGGCATCGCCTACAACCGCGAGGAGTTCGACCAGATCGTCGCCTCCGGCCTCGACGCCTCGCCGATCGGCGAGGTCCAGATCGACCAGTCGGTGCTGGGCTGGAAGGAGTACGAGATGGAGGTGGTCCGCGACCGCGCGGACAATTGCATCATCGTCTGCTCGATCGAGAACGTCGACCCGATGGGGGTGCACACCGGCGACAGCATCACCGTCGCACCCGCGCTGACGCTGACCGACAAGGAATATCAGCGCATGCGCGACGCCTCGATCGCGGTCCTGCGCGAGATCGGCGTCGACACTGGCGGCTCGAACGTCCAGTTCGCGCTCGATCCGGCCACCGGCCGGATGGTCGTGATCGAGATGAACCCGCGCGTCTCGCGCAGCTCGGCCCTGGCCTCCAAAGCGACGGGCTTTCCGATCGCCAAGGTCGCGGCCAAGCTGGCCGTGGGCTACACGCTGGACGAGATCCAGAACGATATCACCGGCGCCACCCCGGCCTCGTTCGAGCCGACGATCGACTACGTCGTCACCAAGATCCCCCGCTTCACCTTCGAGAAGTTCCCCGAGACCGAGCCCTTGCTCACCACCGCCATGAAGTCGGTGGGCGAGGTCATGGCAATGGGCCGGACCTTCAAGGAATCGCTGCAGAAGGCGCTGCGCGGGCTGGAGACCGGACTGTCCGGCCTGGACGAGATCGAGATCCCAGGTGTCGAGGGCGGTGACAGGCCCAAGGAGGCCGTGCTCGCCGCCCTGGCCAAGCCGACCCCCGACCGGCTGCGCCTGATCGCCCAGGCCTTCCGCGAGGGCCTGACGCTCGAGGAGATTCAGACCGCCTCGGCCTATGATCCCTGGTTCCTGGCCCAGATCCGGGACTTGGTCCACACCGAGGAGGCCCTGCGGCACGAGGGCCTGCCCGAGCACGCGGCCGGGCTGCACGCGCTCAAGGCCGACGGCTTTTCCGACAAGCGGCTGGCGGCGCTGACCGGGCTCGCCGAGGCCGAGGTGCGGCAACGGCGCCACGTGCGGAACGTGCGGCCGGTGTTCAAGCGGATCGATACCTGTGCGGCCGAGTTCGCGGCGCGCACGCCCTATCTCTACAGCTGCTACGAGACCGGCACCCTCGCCGACCCCTTCGGCGAATGCGAGAGCTGGCCCAGCGACCGGCGCAAGGTGATCATCCTGGGCGGTGGCCCGAACCGGATCGGCCAGGGCATCGAGTTCGACTATTGCTGCGTGCACGCCTCGTTCGGGCTGCGCGAGGCCGGGCTCGAGACGATCATGATCAACTGCAACCCGGAGACGGTCTCGACCGATCCGGACACCTCCGACCGCCTCTATTTCGAGCCGCTGACCGCCGAGGACGTGCTCGAGATCTGCCGGGTCGAGGCGTCGCGCGGCGAGCTTCTGGGCGTGATCGTGCAGCTCGGCGGGCAGACCCCGCTCAAGCTCAGTCATGCGCTCGAGGAGGCCGGCGTGCCCATCCTCGGCACCTCGCCCGACGCGATCGACCTCGCCGAGGATCGCGAGCGCTTCCAGCAGCTCCTGCACCGGCTCGGCCTGAGCCAGCCCGACAACGACATCTGCGTCGGCGGCACGGACGCGGTCGAGAAGGCCCAGGCACTCGGCTTCCCCTTGGTGATCCGGCCGTCCTACGTGCTCGGCGGGCGCGCCATGCGCATCGTCCACGGCGTCGACGAGGTGCGGGCGTTCATGGCCGACGCGGCGCGCGCGTCCGATCTCGGCCCGATCCTGATCGACCGCTACCTCCAGGATGCGGTCGAGATCGACGTCGATGTGGTCGCGGACGGCGAGACCGTGCGGATCGCCGGCGTGATGGAGCATGTCGAGGAGGCCGGCATCCATTCCGGCGACAGCGCCTGCTCCCTGCCGCCCTACTCGCTGCCGGCGGCGGTGGTGGCCGAGGTCGAGCGTCAGGCCGAGGCGCTGGCCCGCGCGCTCGAGGTGCGTGGCCTGATGAACGTGCAGATGGCGGTCAAGGATGGCGAGGTGTTCATCCTCGAGGTCAATCCGCGCGCCAGCCGCACCGTGCCGTTCGTCGCCAAGGCGATCGGCAGCCCCCTGGCGAAGATCGCGGCCCGGGTGATGGCGGGCGAGCGGCTCGCCGACTTCGCGGTCCGGTCGCATCCGCAGGGCCTGGTCGCGGTCAAGGAGGCGGTGTTCCCGTTCGCGCGCTTTCCAGGCGTCGACCTGCTGCTCGGGCCCGAGATGAAGTCGACCGGCGAGGTGATGGGGCTGGACCACGATTTCGCGGCCGCCTTCGTGAAGTCGCAGCTCGGCGCCGGGACCGATCTGCCCGAGAGTGGCACCGTGTTCGTCTCGGTTCGCGACCGCGACAAGGATGCGATGGTCGAGCTCGGCCGCCAGTTGCGGGCGCAGGGCTTCGAGCTGGCGGCGACGCGCGGGACGGCGGCGGCGCTGGAGGCCGCCGGCATCGCCGTGACCACGGTAAAGAAGGTGCACGAGGGCCGGCCGCATATCGTCGACATGATCAAGAACGGCGAGATCGCCATGCTGATCAACACGACCGAGGGCCGGCAGGCGATCGCCGACAGCTACACGCTGCGTCGTGCGGCGCTGATGCAGCGCCTGCCCTACTACACGACGCTGCCCGGCGCGCGCGCCGTGGTCCAGGCCCTTGCCAGGGTCCGCACGGGTGCGCTTGAAGTCGCGCCCCTGCAATCTTATTTTGGCGCCTCACACTGACCGCGCCGCGCCCGCGCAGCATGGCGCGGTTCTGCTTTTCAACCCTTGATTGGATCTAGGCGCGTGATGACGACAAAGATCCCGATGACGCCCGACGGCCATGCCCGCCTCAGCGCCGAGCTGCGACGCCTGAAGACCGAGGAGCGCCCCGCGGTGATCAAGGCGATCGCGGCCGCCCGCGAGCATGGCGACCTGTCCGAGAACGCGGAGTACCATGCCGCTCGGGAACGTCAGGGTTTCATCGAAGGCCGGGTGATGGAGCTCGAGGACAAGCTCTCCCGCGCCGAGGTGATCGACATCAAGGAGCTGAGCGGCAGCAAGGTGATGTTCGGCGCGCGGGTGAAGCTGGTGGACGAGGACACGGACGAGGAGGCGACCTATCAGGTCGTCGGCCCGGACGAGGCGGACATCCAGTCCGGCCTGCTCTCGATCCAATCGCCGCTGGCGCAGGCGATCCTCGGCAAGGAGGCCGGCGAGAGCGTCGAGGTGACCACGCCGCGTGGCGTGCGCTATTTCGAGATCATCGAGGTCGGGTACAACTGAGCCGACCGGCGGCACGTCCGGAAGCGGCTCCGTCCCTGCCCCCCAACGGGAGCGGAGCGGTATGAGCGCGGGGAAGCACACCAAGGTTCTGATCATCGGTGCGGGTTCGGCCGGCCTGACGGCCGCGATCTACGCCGCCCGCGCCAATCTCTCGCCGGTGGTGATCCAGGGCCTGCAGCCGGGCGGCCAGCTCACCATCACCACCGACGTCGAGAACTATCCGGGCTTCGCGGAGGTCATCCAGGGGCCCTGGCTGATGGAGCAGATGGCGCAGCAGGCGGCGCATTGCGGCGCTGAGCTGCTGTTCGACCTCGTGGCCGGGGTGGACCTGTCGGAGCGGCCGTTCCGCGTCTGGCTCGACGGCGGCGCCACCTGGACCGCCGATGCCCTGATCATCGCGACCGGTGCCCAGGCGCGCTGGCTCGGCCTCGACAGCGAGCGCCACTTCTCCGGTGCCGGCGTGTCCGCCTGTGCCACCTGCGACGGCTTCTTCTTCCGCGGCAAGCCAGTGGCGATCGTCGGCGGTGGCAACACCGCGGTCGAGGAGGCGCTCTATCTGGCCCAGATGTGCGAGCACGTGACGCTCGTCCATCGCCGCAACGGCCTGCGCGCCGAGAAGGTGATGCAGGACCGGCTGTTCGCGCATCCCAAGATCACGGTGCTCTGGGACCATGTCGTCGAGAAGGTCCTCGGCACCGAGCATCCCAAGACGGTGACCGGCGTGCGCGTGCGGCATGTCCACAACGGCGAGGCACACGATCTGAAGGTCGACGGCCTGTTCGTGGCGATCGGCCACGACCCGGCGACCGAGATATTCCGCGGCCATCTCGATATGGACGGCGAGGGCTACGTCCTGACCGAGCCTGGCTCGACGCGGACCTCCGTGGAGGGGGTCTTCGCGGCCGGCGACGTGCAGGACAAGATCTACCGCCAGGCGGTTACGGCGGCCGGATCCGGCTGCATGGCCGCTCTGGACGCGGAGCGTTTTCTCGCAGGGATTGGCTGAGTCGCGGCGACGCAGCGCTAACCATGTAGAACGATAGGATGATGGACTGGGATCGGGTGCGGGTCTTCCATGCGGTGGCCCTCGCCGGCAGCTTCACGCGGGCAGCCGAGCGGCTGGGCCTGAGCCAGTCGGCGATCAGCCGCCAGATCAGCGGTCTCGAGGAGGATCTGGCCGCGGCGCTGTTCCATCGCCACGCGCGCGGCCTCGTCCTGACCGAGCAGGGCGAGATCCTGCTTCAGGCGGCCGACGAGGTCGCCAAGCGCATGGCCTCGGTCGAGACCTCCCTCGGCAACAGCCGCGACTGCGCCGCCGGCCATCTGCGGATCAACACGACGATCGGCCTCGGCACGATCTGGCTCATCGCCCAGCTGCCGGACTTCGTGGAGCGCCATCCCGACATCCGCATCTCGCTGATCATCGGCGACAACGATGCCGATCTCAGCATGCGCGAGGCCGACGTCGCCATCCGGGTGGCGCGGCCGACCCAGCCCGACCTGATCCAGCGCCGGCTGATGACGGTCAACACGCACATCTACGCCGCGCCGAGCTATCTCGAGCGGCACGGGACGCCCACCTCGCTGGACGACCTCGATGAGCACCGGTTGATCTCCTACGGCAACGATCCGGCAATTCCCGTCCCGTCGCTGAACTGGGTCCTGGGCGCCGGCAAGGAGGACGACGAGACCGGCGCGCTGAGGACGCCGACCCTGACCGTCAACAACGTGTTCGGCATGCTCAGGGCCGCCGAGAGCGGCTTGGGGCTGGCTTCGCTGCCGGACTATCTCGGCGCCGCCAGTGAGACCCTGCGGCGCGTGCTGGACGCCTATGCCGGGCCCAGCTTCACCGCCTACTTCGTGTATCCCGAGGAGCTCAAGACCTCCAAGCGGGTCAACGTGTTCCGCGATTTCCTGCTGGAGAAGGTGGCCGAGCATCCGGTCTGGTGACCGTCGATCCGCCGGTCGCATGGCAGCCATGCGCTGAACGCAGAGCCGTGTTGCGCCCCGGCACTAGCCAACACGGGCCCCAGTCACTACTTTTTGCAGTGCAGCACGGCCGTTGCTCTGGGCGGCCTGCAGCGGATCGGCGAACCTTGGTTGGCCGATCGCATTCCGGGCGCAATACCCGGAATGGGGCAAGGTCTAGCGACCTTGCTGTTTGCCCAGACGTTTAGCCTCCCTGATCTACTTCGCCGGGTCTTCGGACCCGGCACTTTTTTTAGCCGAGTGGATTGGCCAACGCCAAGGACGGGCCGGACCCTAGGAAGGTCCGAAAGGAAAGTCAAGCACTGCTGCATTGCAGCAACACCGCTCGCGGCCGCTGCCGTGCGCGAAGAATATTTCATAGCCTGCGGCGAGGATGGAAGCCCCAGACATATCAACCAGTTCCGTCGGGAAGTCGTGTAGCGGGATACGCCACGATCAGCGGTCGCCTTCCTCTTCTGCGGCCGTCAAATAGGCCCTGCATTTCGCGCGGACATCTACGCGGACCTCGTCCGGTGCTTCGGCCAGCGCTCGTGCCAGGGCCGCCAGCCTGCGGCGTAGCGTGTACATCTCGTCCATGAGCGACAGGACGATTGGCATCGCCTCGGATCCGATATCCAGGTCCTGGCGCAACTCCCGGATCAAATGCAGCCGCGCCACGTCCACCGGCCGGAACCTCGGGCCGGTCGCGTCGGCCTCCGGCCGCACCCATTCGGCCTCGATCCATGTCAGGATCTCGGTCCGTGCCACCGTGGGCAGCTCGCCGAGCACCTCCTCCAGGCGCTTCATCCGCCGACCTCCCGCAACAGTTTCGCCCGCGGATCATAGGGATGCCGCTGCTCCCACTCGCTCACGGCACCCTCCAGCGCATCGTCGGCGTCCGGCGGCAGGGCGATCTCCAGCCGGACATACTGATCACCGGCCCCGCCATCGCCGCGCGGCACGCCCTTGCCCCGCAGCCGGAGCACAGCACCGGTCGAGGATCGGCGCGGGACGGTCATCACCACGGGACCCTGCAGGGTCGGCACGGTGACCTTGCCGCCCCGCAGCGCCTCGCCGAGCGTGATCGGCAGCGCCATGTGCAGGTCGTCGCCCTTGCGCTCGAACACCGGATGCGGCCGGATGCCGATCTCGATCAGCGCGTCACCGGAAGGGCCGCCGCCGATGCCCGGCGAGCCCTTGCCCTTCAGCCGCAGCGTCTGGCCCTCGGTCACGCCGCGCGGGATCGTGACCTCGATCGTGGCGCCGTCGGCTAGCCGCAAGGGGATCTTGGCGCCGTTGACCGCCTCGACCAGCCCGATCTCCAGCCGATAGCCGACGTCGCCACCGCGCATCCGTACGGTGCGCCCGCCACCGCGGCCCCCGAACAGGTCCTGGATGATGTCGTCGAGGTCGGCTGCGTTCTCGAACGAGCCGGAGCCGGAATAGCGCGCGCCGCCGGCGCCCTCGGCAAAATCCCGGTAGAACTGCTCGCGCATCTTCGGCGCGCCACTGGCGTCGATCTCGCCGCGATCGAACTGGCGCCGCTTCTCCTCGTCGGAGAGGAGCTCGTAGGCGGCCGAGGCCTCCTTGAACCGCTCCTCGGCCTGCTTGTCGCCCGGGTGCAGGTCGGGATGCGAGGTCTTGGCCAACGCCCGATAGGCGCGGCGGATCTGGTCCGCGGTCGCGTCGCGGGCGACGCCGAGCACCTCGTAGGGATCGCGCATCCTCACCTCGCAGAACAGGCCGCCCCGGCTTTGCCGCGTCACGGCGCTGCCGGCAACAGGCTTGTGAACGAGGAGCGCTTGTCTGAGCTTACCGGAATGTCACAATCGAGCGCGTCACCGACCGTAGGAGACCGGACATGCGCATTGTCATGCTCGCCGCAGCGGCCGCCTTGCTGATCGCTTCGGGTGCGGCCATGGCCTGCCCGATGGACACTGCCGCCAAGAACCAGAGCGTCGCCACCTCCAGCGGCAACAGCACGCCGATCCCGGCCCGGAACTCGTCCGCCGGCAACGGCTGAGCTGCGACCAATGGCCGGCCTGAGGGGGTCGGCCATTCCTTCGTCCTGGCCACCGCACTAAGACTCTGACCAATCAAGGTCAGGGGCGACATGATGCGGGTGGGGATACTCGGTCATCATTCGGGTCTCGCCGGGCGCTTGGCCCGGGCGGGGCTCGAGCCGGTTGCCTGCATTGCGCTCGACGGCGCGCAGGACGGGATCGCTAGCGTCGACACCCTGGAGGGCTATTTCGAGGCCCTCGAGCATCCCCGGAGATTCTTCCTCGACCTGCCCGCCGGGCCCGAGGTCGATCAGATGATCGACCGCTGCTACGTCGTCATGGAGCCCGGCGACGTGGTGGTGGATCCGACCCTCAGTTATTGGGGCGACACGCTGCGCCGCTTTCGTCGGATGCGGCACCGCTCGATCTTCCATGTCGACTGCGCCCTGATCGAGGCGCCCGCCACGGCCCTGCTCGCCGGCGACGATCGCGGCGTCGAGCTCGCGGCCGTCGCGATCGACCGTCTCGTGCCGCCCGGCCGTGTGGTGCGGGCCGGGCAGGCGGGAGCGGCCCACTACGCCCTCATGGTCCGCGCCGGCGTCGCCACCGTCGTGACGCATGCGCTCGGCGAGGCGCGGCAGCTGCTCGAGGCCTACCCCAACGAGGCCGAGCCGGAAGCCGTGATGGCGCATCTGTGGCCCGCCGCCGACCCGGCGGGCGCGGCGGCGACATGGCTCCTCGACGACGCGGTCCGGCTGCATGCGGTCATCCCGCTCGTGGCGCAGAGCGTGATGCTGGAGCTGGGTGCAGCGCTCGACGACCACCGTGCGGTCGAGGTGCCGCCGCGCGTCGGCGGCTTCGTGCACCCGGACGAGATTCTCTAGGCAGCCGAGGCGCGCGGGCTCAGCGCTCCTCGGTCACCAGCCGTGTCCGCACCGCCTCTTTCTCCAGCCAGGCGAGGAAGGCGCCGACGCGCGGCGTCTCGGCGTGTCCCGGAGGCGTCACGGCATAGTATGCATAGTCCGCGGGGCGGCTTTCCTGGAACGGTCGGACCAGTCGGCCGCTCGCGAGCTCGTCTGCGCACAGGCCCCCACGGCCGAGTGCCACGCCGAGCCCGCGCTCACAGGCGGCCAGCATCATCAGCGAGTCGGTGAAGCCGGGGCCACGGTCCTGGTCCCAGCCCTCGACGCCGAAATCGCGCAGCCAAGTACGCCAGTAGAGCGAGGGCTCGTCGCTGGAGAGCTGACGGTCGTGCAGGAGCGTGTGGTGGCGCAGATCGTCGAGCTTCCTGAGCGGTCGCTCGCCGGCGAGGAGCGCGGGCGCGCAGACCGGGAACACCCGTTCGGTGAACAGCGGCCGCGTGTCGAGGCCGGGATAGATACCCTTGCCGTAGCGGATGCCGAGGTCGACGTCCTCGCGTGCGAAGTCGACGTTCCTGAGCTCCGAGCGGACGGTGATCTCGATCTCGGGATAGGCGGCGACGAAGCGGCCGAGCCGGGGCACCAGCCAGCGCCCGGCGAAGGAAGGGATGACCGAGACCACCAGCGGCCCGACGAGCGAACCGCCGCGCAGTCCCTCAACGGCGCGGGACAGGTGCGCGAAGGCCTGGGCGAACTCCGGCAGCGCGCTGCGGCCGGCCTGCGTCAGGACGAGACCGCGCGGCAGCCGGCGGAACAGGGTGACGCCGAGGTCGGCCTCGAGCTGGCGGATCTGCTGGCTGATCGCCGCGGGGGTCACCGCGAGCTCGTCGGCCGCCTTGGCGAAGCTCTCGTGGCGAGCGGCGGCTTCGAAGGCGCGCAGGGCGCCCAGCGGCGGCAGTCGCCGGTTCACGGGGCGGCAGCACGACGCAGGAGCAGCGCCTGCTCGCTGGCATTGCGGGTCAGCGCTGCCGCGCGCGTGAATTCCACGCGTGCCTCGTCGGGCCGGCCGAGCCTGGCGAGCAGATCGCCGCGGACGCTGGCGAGCAGGTGGTAGTGAGCGAGCTCCCCCTCGGCCGCCAGCTCGTCGACCAGCGCCAGCC
>JBGAKU010000002.1:0-82901 GCA_044224255.1 Geminicoccaceae bacterium | reverse complement strand
AAGCCCAGCATCAGGCCGAGAGTCAGCAGGATGACGAAGATCTGGGTATAGCCGATCTGGACCGGGAACGCCGTGCCGGCGCCGAAGATGAAGCCCCCGGAGATCTTGGGTGGCAGCGGCTTGACGTTGGCACCCTGGGTGATCTGGACGTAATTCTGCAGAAAGATCGACATGCCGATCGCGGAGATCAACGGGGCCAGCCGGAAGGAGCCGCGCAGCGGTCGATAGGCGATCCGCTCGACCGACCAGCCATAGGCGGCGGTGACCAGCATCGCGACGATCAGGACGGTCACCAATGCCAGTGGCACCCAAGTCAGCCCGATCATGCCCAGGAGGGTGAAGATGATGACCGTAAGAAAGGCACCAATCATGTAGATTTCGCCGTGAGCGAAATTGATCATGCCGATAATGCCATAGACCATACTATAGCCGATGGCGATCAGGCCATACATGGAGCCGAGGGTCAAACCATTGACCAATTGCTGCAGGAAATAGCTCATCTTTTCTTGTTCCGGCAGCTGGTGGCAGGACAGTGCGTCATGACTTAGCGGTGAAGCCCACTACGTCGGCTTGCCCGTGGCAGGCGATACATTTCGCAAGCCGTTCCCCCGATCGCTCCCCTAGCAACTGCGCCATGCCTTCTCCATTGTCAATCGTGGCTGCCCCTGTCTTCTCACCGGGTCGTGGCTTGGAGCCGGTGCATCGCATTGCAAAGCTCACACCCGCGCCAAGGAGAGAAGCGATGCTGGCACCGGATCCGCGTGGCGAGCCCTTGACCGTGGGTGCTGTGGCTTCGGTGGAGCGGCTCGAGGCGGCCCTGCTCGACGTCCTCGGGTTCACGGGCGACCCGATCGGCAAGCTCGACGCAGCGGTGGCCGAGGATCCGGATCTGCTGATGGGCCATCTTCTGCGGGCGCACATCTACCTGTTCGCGCTGCAGCCGGGATTCGCGGCCAAGGCGGCGCGCAGCCTCGCCGCGGTCGAGGCGCGGCTGGCGCAGGCGACACCACGCGAGCGGCTGCACCTGGCGGCCGCGCGCGCCTGGGCGGCGGGCGACTTCGCCGCCGCCAGCCGGGCGTTCGGCGAGGCGCTCGCCGCCTATCCGCGCGACCTGCCGGCCCTGATGTTCGCGCACCAGGCCGACTTCTTTGGCAGCGGCAGCGACCAACTGCGGCCTACCGCGCGCTCGCCGGCTGGGACGAAGGATTGCCGGGACGCGGCTTCGTTCAGGCCATGCTCGCCTTCGGCCTCGAGGAGGCGGGCGAGTATGCCGAGGCCGAAAGGCTCGGCCGAGCGGCGGTCGAGGCGAACCCCAGGGACGTCTGGGGCATCCACGCTGTCGGCCACGTCCTGGAGATGCAGGGGCGCGACGCGGAGGGGATCGCCTGGTACGCGGCGCGCGAGGCCGACTGGGCGCCGGGCAACTACTTCGCCGTCCACAATGCCTGGCACATGGCGCTCTACCATGTCGACCGCGAGGACCATCAAGCGGCGCTGGCGGTCTACGACCGGCTGATCAGGCCCGGCCCGCACAGCATCCTGCTCAACCTGTGTGACGCGACCGCCCTGCTCTGGCGGCTCGGCCTCGCCGGGGTCGAGGTCGGCGGCCGCTGGCAGGAGGTGGCCGACCTCATGGCGCCGCATGCACTCGCGCGGGTCCATGTGTTCAATGACGTCCATCTCGCCGTGGCGCTGGCGGCCGGCGGACACGATTTCGCGCTCGGGGAGCTGCTGCGCTCGCTGGGCGAGCAGGCGGAGGTCAAAGGCGAGCCTGCCCGCATGGCCCGCCTGGTCGGGCTGCCCGTGGCGCAGGCAATGGCGGCATTCGCGCACGGCGCCTACGGGATCGCGGTCGATCGCCTCGGCGCGGCCCGCCCGCATGCCGCGCTGATGACCGGCAGCGCCGCGCAGCGCGACATCCTCGAGCTCACCCTGATCGAGGCGGCGTTGCGGGACGGCCAGCGCAGCCTGGCGCGCGGCCTGCTGACCGGCCGGCTCGCGCGCAAGCCGGACAGCGCGCGGACGAAGGGGGATCTCGCCCGCTGCAAGGGCGGCTAGGAACGTTCGCGCCGGACGGTTGCGCGCCCGAGGCGATTCAAGCTATAAGAGCCGGCCGCCGCCGACCCCCCCAGCTCACCCGACCCCAAGCCCCACACCACGTGCTGGGCTGCACAATCCGTTCGACTGAAACGACCATGGACGTTCGCTTCAAGGACGTGCTGGCGTTCGCCGTCGCGCAATGGCGGCAGACCCCGGCACCCGTCATATTCGCCGGCGCCTTGATGTTCGGCGCCACCATGACCGAGATCTTCACCCCGGTGGCGATCGGCCGGCTGGTGGACGCGCTGGCCGGCGAGCGCGCGGCGCCTGCCGACGCGGTATGGGCGCTCGGCTGGGTGCTCGGCCTGGGCGTGCTGTTCCAGGTGCTGCAGAAGTCGGGCGACTTCGTCTGGGCTGGCGTGGCGATGACCGTGATGCGCCGGATCGGTGCGCAGGCCTTCGCCCATGTCCAGCGCTTCGCCAGCGACTGGCACGCCGACACCTTCGCGGGCTCGACCGTGCGGAACATCACGCGCGGGATATGGGCCTTCGACAGCTTCGGCGACGCGGTCTACTTCCATCTCGGCCCATCGATCGCCGTCACGCTGGGTGCCGTGGTGCTGATGCTGTGGCACTGGCCGCTGATGGGGCTGATCTTCCTGATCGGCGCCGTGCTCTACAGCGCGATCTCGATCCATCTCTCGCTGGGCTATGTGGCGCCGATCCGCCGGCTCGCCGTCGAGAGCGACAGTCGCGTCGGCGGGGCAATCGCCGATGCCTTGACCTGCAACGCCGTGGTCAAGAGCACGGCCGCGGAGGCGCGCGAGGATGCGCGGCTGGGTCGTGTGCTCGATGTCTGGCAGGCCAACATGCTGCGGGCCTGGTACGCGTCGATCGTCACCGGCATGGCGCAGAACGCCATGCTGCTCGTGCTGCAGGCAGCGCTGGTCGGCGGCGCCCTCTGGCTGTGGTGGCGCGGCCAGGCGAGCCCGGGCGACGTGACCTATGTGCTGACCAGCTTCCTCCTGGTGCGGGGCTGGTTGCGCGACGTCGGCCAGCAGCTGCGGACCGCGCAGCAGGCGGCCAACGACATGGAGCGGCTGATCGAGTACCACCGCACGACGGCGTCGATCCGGGATCGGGCCGATGCGCGGCCACTGATGCTCGCCGGTGGTGCCGTGCGCTTCGATCGGGTGCGGTTCCACTATGGCCCGCATGCGGAGCCGCTGTTCGACGCCCTCTCGGTCGACATCCGGGCCGGTGAGCGGGTGGCCCTGGTGGGACACTCGGGCAGCGGCAAGACGACCTTCGTCAAGCTGCTGCAACGCCTGCACGACCTGCAGGGCGGCCGGATCCTGATCGACGGCCAGGACATCGCGCACGCCACCCTCGCCAGCCTGCGCGAGGCAGTAGCGCTCGTGCCGCAGGAGCCGGTGCTGTTCCATCGCTCGCTGGCCGAGAACATCGCCTATGCACGCCCGGACGCCAGCCAGGCGGAGATCGCGCAGGCGGCGCGCCTCGCGCACGCGGAGGAGTTCATCGGGCGGCTGCCCGCCGGCTATGCCACGCTGGTCGGCGAGCGCGGCGTCAAGCTGTCGGGCGGCGAGCGGCAGCGGGTAGCGATAGCACGGGCGATCCTGGCCGACCGGCCAATCCTCATCCTGGACGAGGCGACCTCCTCGCTGGACAGCGAGGCGGAGCAGCTGATCCAGGACGCGCTCGAGCATCTGATGGCGGGGCGGACCACGCTGGTGATCGCGCACCGCCTCTCGACCGTGCGCAAGGTGGACCGGATCCTGGTGTTCGACCGCGGCCGGATCGTCGAGCAGGGCACGCACCAGGGCCTGCTGGCCCGGCACGACGGCCGCTATCGCAGCCTCTACCGGATGCAGGCAGCGGGGATGGACAGCCTGGCCGACGAGGCGGCCTGATGCGGTCCGGCAGTGCCGAGCGGCGCCCATAGCGTCGCCGCTCGGCCGCCTTGCGGTCGACGTCAAGTCTAGCTCGAGGGCAATGCCGCGAGGTCGCGGGCCGGGCTGCTCAGGCCGTTGATGCGCTTCCCCCGGCCTGCGCTCCCGGTGAGGAGGTCGGGTTGAAAAAGCCTCTGCCCGCTGATGAGGTAGGCGACGTTGCGACCGCGTTCGAGGCGGATGTCGAACCCGACCGTGCCGACGCCGATCCCGAGCTGGCCGCCGATATTAGTAAGGATCCCGGCCGCCGGCGGCTGCTGGAGATAGAGCGCGTCGGTCGCATCGTCGATGTCGAACAGGAGGGTCCCCTTCACCCCCGCCTTGCTGTTCGTATAGGCAACGGCAACGACCGCGGGGGTCGTCCCCCCGAACGGGTTCACGGCAGGCGGCGGCGGGAACGCCGGCGCCGCGCCGGCGACCACGCTGCCGTCATCGACATTGGCGGCGAGGTTCGTACCGGCGTCGGAGACGATACGCAGGCGATCGACCGCAGGGTTGAAGTCGACGCTGAAGCGCGCATGCGCAGGCAGCGCAGCCGGTAGAGCCAGCATGACCTTCGGGGTCGCCGCGCCGGTCCGTGTGCTGATCGTCACCACCTGGCCGTTCACCAACAGTCCATACAATCTGCCATCGGCCGGCCGAACGTCGATGCCGAGCAACGCGCTGCCGACACCGGTCACCTGAAATGTCCGCACGACTGCAGGTGACCGGTCGATGACCTGCAGTGTTCGATGGCCAGTAAGAGCGATAATGTCGCCGGCGTTGGCAGCAGTCGACCCAACCGTCAGGACGAGCGCCATCATTGCGCCGACAGTGGCGTTCACAGTCATCGCGGACAACCTTTCGATGTTTACCTCAGGCGAACGGACCTTCCGTTTGCCTGATCGTGGAACGCCGATTGGCCCTGCGATCGATGCAGCAGCCGTGCCATATCACCTGTTCGTGATCTGGCTCCGCTCGTGGTATCGTGCACCAGAGGCGTCCACGAACCGATGCCTCGCGGCAGCAGGTCGTGACCAGGGGTGAGCACCGGAGCAGGCAGACGATGCCTTGGCAGAGATCTCCGGCTATTGCGGCGAGTTGGCACGCTGGAAGCCGGCGGGTTCGGGCTCTGCGTGACATGGCCTCCGTTGCGTGGCCGGTCGGGAAACCTATCGAGCCGATCGGCAATTCCCGGCCGAGGGAGGCTCCGAGCCGGGAGCAGTTGCTCGAGGCATGCGGCCATGGCGATCAGGCTGCGCTGCACGGCCTCTACGAACTGACGGCACCTCAACTTTTCTGGCTCGCCAACAGTATAGTTCGCAATCGGGAACTGGCTGAGGACGCCGTGCAGGACTCGTTCGTCCAGGTCTGGCGGCATGCCCACCGCTTCGATCCCAATCGCGGCTCGGCGATGGCGTGGCTGGGCCGTATCGTGCGCAATCGGTGCTTCGACCTGCTCCGGGTGCGGCGACGCGAGGCGCCCTACGACGATGCGATCATCGCGCATTGGGAGCAGCAGGCAGCGGACCCGGGCACCGGGCCTCTGCTCAGCCGCGAAGCCCAGCGGCTCAGGGACTGCATCGACGGGCTCGACGAAAAGCCTCGCCAGAGCCTGTTGCTGGCATACTATGGCGGTTTCACAGCGGACGAGATCTCACGGCGTCTCGGCACCCCCCTCGGCACGGTAAAGAGCTGGATCCGGCGCGGTTTGATCCAGCTCAAAAGGTGTGTGGAAGATGAACTACGATAACCCCGAGCTGCGCGACCGGCTCACGACCGAGTATGCCCTTGGCACGCTGCGGGGAGCGGCGCGCAGGCGCTTCGAACGGCTCATGGCCAACGACCGCGAGCTCGCCGACACGGCCGAGGATTGGGAGCTTCGGCTGAATCACCTGGCCGAGTCGGCCCCGACGCTCGAACCGCCGCCGCGGCTGTGGGCCAACATTGCCGAGGAACTGTGGGCACAGCCGAGATCGGAGCGTCGTGGCTGGTTCGACCGGCTCTGGGCCGATGTCCGTTTCTGGCGGAGTCTGAGCGCTTTGGGCGCGGCAGCGGCTGGAGCCATGCTTCTTTACGTCGCGCTCCAGCCGCCACCGGTCGCGCCCGAGCAGGCTGTCACGGCCGAGCTGATGGAAGCGCAGCTGCAGCGAATCGACGAAGCGACGCGACGCCTCGCGCAGACGCCGGAGGAGATCGCGGGCCTGACCGCGCGGCTGGGGGCGATCGAGGCGCGCCTGAACGCCACCAATCTGGCGCCGAGCCATGTGGCGGTGTTGATCGACAAGTACGAGCGACCGATGATGACGGCCGACCTGAACGTCAGCGAGGGCCGGCTCGCGCTCCGCTTGAACATCACGCCGCCCCGGGACTTCAGCGGCAAGATGCTCGAGGTCTGGATGCAGTCCGACGGCGCGCTGCGCTCGCTGGGCCTGTTCCCGAGCGAAAGGAGCGGGACCACCACGGTCTTCGTCCTGTCGCACGACATCGCGGATGCTCTGGCGAAAGGAAAGCTCGAGGTCAGCCTCGAGCCCACCGGCGGCTCGGTGACGGGCACGCCCTCGGGGCCCGTCCTGTTCTCGGGACCGGTCCTGCCCGTCGCGCTGTAGCCAAGGATATCCCGGCTCAGTGCAGGACGGCGGCCGATCGGACGGGTGTCGCGACACGTACGCCGGCCCGGTCGAGCTCCGCCGCCAGCTCCCGGGCAGCCTCGCACAGGCCGGGCGCCTGCAGCGCGCCGACCAGCATCGCGGCGAGCCGCCGAATCGCCTGCGCCTCGCCGGTCTGGGCGGCGGCGACGAGTGCTATGCAGCGCGTCTCGTCCGCGCTGAGGACGGCGCAGCGCAGCGGGCAGACGGCGCAGGGACCCTCGCCTTCGAGCGCCCTGCACAGGCGCTCGAACCGCTCCAGCGCCGCTTCGACGCCGGCGAGGCCGCAGGCGAGGCGGAAGCCGTGGGCCAGGAGCGGGCTGGTCGCGCCGCGGTCGGCGCGCCGCTGCCGCAGCGCCCAGAGCAGCAGCTGCTCGCCCGTGCCAAGCTGGCTCACCACGACGCCCGACAACCCAGCCATGTGCCCGCTCCGACGGTAAGAATGACCGGCGTTGGATAGTCGCTCCTGAAGAGTAGCGGAAGCCCGGTTACTTTAAGAACACTATGGAATGGATCTAACGAGAACTACAGCGCCTGGAACTGCAGGCGCGCCGCCTTGGCATAGCGCTCGGCGAGGATCGCCAGCGTGTGGGCCGGGAGGGTCGGGCCCGCGCCATGACACCAGACCGGATCGGGCCAGGCCGGATCGCTGTGGAAGCGGCCGATGACATGCAGGTGCATCTGGGCCACGACATTGCCGAGCGTCGCGACGTTGACCTTGTCGGGTCGTGCCACCTCCTGGATCAGCCGGGTCGCGGCCAGCATCTCGGCGCAGAGCTGATCATAGTCCGCTTCGGCGAGATCGGTGAGCTCGACCACGGCCGCGCGCCGCGGCACGAGCAAGAGCCAATGGAACCGTGCATCGTCCTTGAGCCGGATCGCGCACAAGGGCCAGTCGGCCACCGGCACGCTGGAATGCTCGAGCCTCGGATCGAGCACGAACTCGGTCGTCATGCGATCGCCTCCCCTGCCGTCGCCATCCGCCGGTAGCGGATCGTGGCGAGATAATCCACGAGACGCCGACCGGGCTCCTGCGGATAGCGCTCGGGCAGGAACTCGATCGCGGCGATCCGGTCGACCCGGAAGGAGCGGAAGTCCTCGCGCAGCTCGCACCAGCCGAGCAGCAGCCAGACCGGGGGGAAGAAGGCGAGCGTCATTGGGCGCACCGTGCGGACCGTGGCGGCACCCTTCAGGTCGAGATAGTCGATGCGGACCTTGCGCTCCTCGCGCACCCAATGTCGCAGGGCGGCCATGTCGATCGCGATCTCGGACCGGCGTTCGCTCGGCGGGGCGGCCAGCGCAAGGCTCTCGATCCGCGCGCGCCGGGATACTGGCACGACCGCGGCGATCTTGGCGAGGACGTCCGCGGCGGCGCGGCCCAGCTCCGGGTCGGCCCAGCTCTCGACGATGCGCGTGCCGAGCAGGAGCGCTTCGAGCTCGTCCTCGGAGAACATCAACGGCGGCAGGTCGAAGCCTTCGCGCAGCAGATAGCCGACCCCGGCCGCCCCCTCGATCGGCACGCGCTGAGCGATCAGCTCGGCGATGTCACGATAGACGGTGCGCACCGACACCTCGAGCTCGGCCGCCAGCGCCTGCGCGGTCACCACGCCGCGACGGCGCCGCAGGATCTGGATGATCTGGAACAGTCGCTCCGCCGGCCGCATCGGCCCACTCTGCCGCAACCCTGCTGACAGGATGCTGTCAGCAGGCGGGCACTAGCAAGAGCGGACCGCATGAAGCGGCCGGAGCCGAGCGATGATCGTGCTGCACCAGTTCAAGAGCTTCTTCGGCCTGCCCAACGCCAGCCCCTTCTGCATGAAGCTCGAGACCTTCCTGAGGCTGAGCGGGCTCGCCTACCGGATCGAGCCCGTGCTCGACCCGGCGGCGACGCCCAAGGGCAAAGCGCCGTTCGTCGAGCTCGACGGCGAGCGGATCGGCGATTCCGCCCTGATCATCCGGGCGCTGGAGACGCGCTACGGCGTCGATCTGGACCAGGGCCTCAGCCCCGCCGAGCGGGCCGTGGCCCATGCGTTCTGCGTCATGCTCGAGGAGCGCACCTACTTCGCGATCCTCCACGAGCGCTGGATCGACCCGCACAACTGGCCGATCGTGCGCGACGCCTATCTCCAGGGCCTGCCGCCGGCGGTCCAGGACCAGATCCGCGAGCGCTGCCGCGCCCGGCTGGCCGGTCAGGGGATGGGCGCGCACAGCCAGAACGAGATCCGGGCTCTGGCGATCGACGACATCGACGCCGTCGCCGACTGGCTGGGCGACAAGCCGTTCTTCATGGGGGCGACGCCGACCAAGGCCGACTGCACGGTGCACGCCTTCGTGTGCAACCTGCTCGGCGGCCCGTTCGCCACACCCTTGCGCGACGCGGCCCGCCAGCATGCCAATCTCGTCGCCTACAACGGGCGCATGCTCGATCGCTTCTGGGCCAAGGCAGCGGCAGCCTGAGCGCGCTGGCTACCGTCGCTGGATCGGTCTATGCGGCTCCTACCGGCCAAAGGGAGGGAGCCGATGACCAAGGTCGACTGCGTGCTGGACGTGAAGGCCCAGCTCGGGGAGGCACCTTTATGGTGTGAGCGCGAGCAGGTGCTGTGGTGGGCCGACATCGAGGGCCGCGCGCTGCATCGGTTCGATCCGGCCACCGGGCGCGACACGAGCATCGCACTGCCGAAACGGATCGGCTGCTTCGCGCTGCGCGAGGGCGGTGGCTTCGTCGTGGCGCTCGAGGACGGGTTTCATTTCCTCGACGGCCAGGGCGGCCTAGTCCCGATCATCGATCCGGAAGCCGACAGGCCCGGCAACCGCTTCAACGACGGGACCACCGACCCGGCCGGGCGGATGATCGCCGGGACGATGCCGATGGGGCCGCGCGAGCCGGTGGGCGCGCTCTACCGGCTCTGGCCCGACCGCCGGTGCGAGCGTCTGTTCGATCGGCTGACGGTCACCAATGGCTGCGCCTTCAGCCCGGACGGCCGGGTCTTCTACTTCTCGGATTCCGAGGCGAGCGTGCGGACGATCTGGGCCTGCGACTACGACGTCGAGGGCGGAGGGATCAGCAACCGGCGCGTCTTCGTCGACACCCACGGACTGGCCGGGCGGCCCGACGGCGGGGCGGTCGACGCCGACGGCTGCTACTGGATGGCCGGCGTCGGCGGCTGGCAGCTGGTGCGCTTCACCCCAGCGGGTGCCGTCGATCGGATCATCGAGGTGCCGGTGGAGAAGCCGACCAAGGTCGCGTTCGGCGGTGCGATGCTCGACACGCTGTTCGTCACCTCGATCGGCACAGGCCTGAGCGCCGGCACCGAGGCGCGCCAGCCGCAGGCCGGAGGGATCTTCGCCACGCGGGTGCCCGGCGTGGTCGGGCTCGTCCAGCCGCGGTTCACCGGCTGAGCGCTTCCTAGTCCAGGGTCTCGGCGAACTGCTGCAGCTTGCCCGCGTCGGCGATCCTGATCTGCCGGAAGCCCAGCTCGATCGCACCGGCGGTGTGCAGCTCGCCCAGCGCCCGGCTGACCGACTGCCGCGAGAGCGCGGTCATGCCGGCGACCTGAGACTGCGAGAGACGCAAGGTGGGAGCCGGCGATTCGGGGCTGTGCTCGCTCGCGGTCTGCAGCAGCAGCAGCAGCCGCGAGGCGACGCGGCTGCGCGGGCTCGGCCGGGTGACCTGCTCGACGAGATCGAACAGCTCCAATGCCCGACGGAACGTCAACCGCAGGAGATCGAGGGCATAGCGGGGCTGGTGGTCGACGATCAGATTTACCGCCTTGCGCGGCACGAACAGCATGGTGGTGTCGCTGACGGTGGTGACCGCCACGTTCAGGCTCAAGCCGGATATCACGCCAAACACGCCGAACCAGAAGCCGGGTCCGGCTACGTGCAGGATGATCTCGTGCCCGCCGGGGCCAATCTTGCTGAACGAGACCTCCCCCTCGATCACCGCCCAGAGGCCCCGCGGAGGATCGCCCTGCACGTAGATCCACGACCCGCGGCGGAAGCTCTTGATCTGCGCATACCGCAGCAGCTGGTCCCGCAGCGCTGCAGGCAGCCCGGCGAACCAGGCGCTGCGCGTGGCGATCGCCCTGAGTTCGCCTGCCGGTTCTCGGGTTCGAGCTAATGTGAGCATCGATTTACATGCCAGACTGTAAATTAGGCGACACCTATAGTGGATTACCTGCGCTAAGGCGTCCATCAGCGGACACATTCCAGGGAGGTGAGCCGATTGCGGCGCACATAGTCAAGTCCGCCGGCCATTGCGGATGGTCGGGGGGCAAAGCGGGAGACTCAACCATTAATAGTTATTTGGTGGCTATCATGAACAATTCCGCGGCAATATCAGCGAATTTGGCCAGCCAGCGCCACGGCAGCCGCCTCGGCGGCGGCGGGCTCGACGAGCTCAGTCGCCTCCAGGTGTCGATGGCCGCGCGACTGCTGCGCTCCATCGCGCCCGCAGACGGTGAGGTCGAGATCGCGCTGCACGAGATCGCCCGCAGGCTCGAGCAGATCGCCGAGGCGGGAGCGCCTGCCTCCGACCGCTCGTCGGTGCGCATGTAGGGCCGGCTCGCCGCGTTGGCTTGGACCGGCGCGGCATCTATCCTCGGGTCGTGCGCGGCGTTCCGGCCGCTGTCACCGCGGAGGAGCGCATGAGCGCCGTCGAGAACGTGCTGGGGGATCTCGCGGGGCTCGCGGTCGAGACGCAGCCGCAGAAGGTGCGGCGACGTAGCCGTGATTTCTACTGGTACAGCCCGATCCTCAAACGTGAGCTCGACCATGTCACCGCCGAGGCGGTGATCATCCCGCGCGACGAGGCCGAGGTCGTCCGCACCGTGGCAGCCTGCTACCGCCATCGGGTGCCGCTGACGGCCCGTGGTGGCGGCACCGGCAACTATGGTCAGGCCATGCCGCTGCGGGGCGGGATCGTGCTCGACCTGTCCGAGATGGCGCAGGTCAAGGCGATCGGCCAGGGGCGCGTGTGGGCCGAGGCCGGGATCAAGCTCGCCGAGCTCGATGCCGCGACCATCGCCGACAGCCGGCAGGAGCTGCGCCTGCACCCGAGCACGCACAAGACCGGGACGCTCGGCGGCTACGTCGCGGGGGGCAGCTCCGGCATCGGCTCGATCACCTGGGGCCTGCTGCGCGACCGCGGCAACATCCTGATGACGCGCGTGGTCACGATGGAGGCCGAGCCCAGGATCCTCGAGCTGCGCGGCGGCGACATCCAGAAGGTCAATCACGCCTACGGCACCAACGGCGTGATCACCGAGCTCGAGATGCCGCTCGCACCGGCCTATCGCTGGATCGAGCTGCTGGTCGGCCTGCCGGAGCTGATGACCGCCGCCAGCTGCGCCGACGCGCTGGCGCGGGAGGACGCGATCCTGAAGAAGCTGGTCTCGGTGATCGCCGCACCCGTGGCGCACGACTGGCTGTTTCCCGACCGGCTTCGCGCAGGCGAGCACGCGCTCATCCTCATGGTGGCGGACTTCGCGCTCGACGCCGTGGAGGAGGCGCTCGCGGCCTGGCCGGCGCGGATTGCCCACCGCGGCCCGGTCGAAGAGCTGCCGCCTTTGGCCCAGCCGCTGTTCGAGTACACCTGGAACCACACCACGCTGCACGCGCTCAAGCACGACCGGACGATCACCTACCTGCAGACGCTGTTCCCGCCGCCGCGGCACCTGGAGAAGGTCGCTCAGATGGCCGGCGAGTTCGGCGACGAGGTGCCGATGCATCTCGAGTTCGTGCGCTTCGGCGGCGACATTGCCTGCTTCGGCCTGCAGCTCGTCCGCTACACGAGTGACGAGCGACTACAGGCGATCATCGACCGCCACAACGAGGCCGGCTGCCCGATCTTCAACCCGCACGAGTACACGCTCGAAGGCGGCGGGATGAAAAAGGTCGACCAGACGCAGCTCGCCTTCAAGCGCGAGGCCGACCCGCAGGGCCTGCTAAACCCCGGCAAGATGATCGGCTGGGACAATCCCGCCTACGATGAGAGCCACGACCGGCGGTTTTTGTACGAGAGCGATTGATCCAGCGTCACGGCAGGATCGCGAACGCCCGTGCCGGAAAGCCGAAGCCGTTCTCGACCTTGGGCCAGCTGACGACGATCACGGCACCGGTGGCCGGCACTTGGTCGAGATTGGCCATGACCTCGATCTGGTAGTGGCCGTTGCGCAGCAGCCAGGTCTCCGAATCCATGCTCGGGGTGATGTCGGTGTCGAGGGCCTCGTGGCCGATCGCGACGACGCCGCGCTGCTCGAACAAGATCTTGACCACGTCGAGCGACCAAGCCGGGAACGGGTGGCGCTTGAAATGCGCCGGATCGGCGGTCCAGTCCTTGTACATGTCGGTGCGCAGCGCAGCGAAGGCACCCTTGGGCACCGAGCCGTGCTCCTTCTCCCACGCCTGGAGGTCGGCGAGGCTGAAGGCGTGCGCTGGGTCCGCCGCCTGATAGGGTGTATTGTCGAGCACCACGAGCGGCATGATCATCTGGTCCAGCGGGATCTGGTCCATGGTCTGGCCGTTCGGGTCGAAATGGGCCGGCGGGTCGATGTGGGTGCCGTACTGGCCGACCATCGAATAGAAGGTGGTCCGGAAGCCGTCCTTCTCGATCGTGTAGGGAATGTGGGTGGTCGGATCGGCGGCGGCGGTCATGGTCGCTTGGCCGAAGCCCTCCCAGACCGGCGTGTTCGAGCCGAAGCTGTGAGTCAGGTCGACCTTCTTCTTGCCGGCGATGACCGCATAGGCGTCGGCCAGCGAGGTCTCGGCCAGCACCGGGCCGAGCGCCGCGCAGGACAGGGCCAGCGCGGCCGCCAGCATGGTCGCTACTCTCGTCACCATGATCGTTCTCCCCCTCACGCGCCGGGACGCTCGCGCAATCGCTGTAGTGGAAAGCGGACAAGCTCCTGCAGGAGTTCGGCCAGGCGCCCGGCAGCATGCTCGATCACCGCACGGCCGGCCTCCGCCGTGGCTATCGTGGCGTCACCGCAGGCGCCCGAGCCGTGCAGGTCCTGGGTCTGCCAGCCGAGCCCCGCCGCGCCGAGCGCTCGCAGCCGCGGATAGTCGAGATCGTCGGCGACGGTCACCGGCACGAAGTCGGCAGCGGCCGCCATGTCGACGAGATCGGGACGCACGGCGAGCATCATCGATGTCTCGACAGCACCGGCATGGATGCCGTGGCGGATCTCGGCCGGCGCGAACAGCCCGTCGGGCAGGCCCCAGGAGAACCAGTTGGCGGCGACGGCGAGCATGTCGTGGTCGATGCGCAGCTCGCGCGCCACGATCTGCATCACCTGCGGCTGGCCGCCATGGCCGTTGAACAGCAGGATCTTACGCAGCCCTGTCCGCCGCACCGAGGCGCCCATCTCGTACCAGACCCGCCCGAGGGTCTCGGCCGAGAGCGTGAGCGTGCCGGGAAAGTCGACATGCTCGTTGCTCTTGCCGACGGCGGTGGTCGGCAGGACCAGCACGGGCGTGCCCAGGGGCAGCAGCTCCAGGGCCCGACGCGCGACCGCGTCCACGAGGCAGGTGTCGACGGCGACCGGCAGGTGCGGCCCGTGCTGCTCGATGGCGCCGACCGGCAGAAGGGCGACCGTCGCCTCGGTGTCAAGGGCGCGGAACTCGGGGCTCGCGAGCTCGTGCCACCAGCCCGGCAGCCGCAGCATCCCCGTTCCCCTCCACCGGACGTTCCCTGGTGGTAGCGGACATGGCATGAGGTGCGGGAACGAGCAAGACGAGCGAGGCGAGCGCGATGCAGGTCCGGCACCTTTCACCTCCAGAGGTACGCCCGCCGTTCGGCCGCTACCATCACGCCGTGGGGACGGCAGGGGCCGAGCGCCTGCTGTTCGTCTCCGGCCAGCTGGGCATGCGGCCCGATGGCTCGGTACCCGAGAGCGTGGAGCACCAAACCGAGCAGGCCTTCGCCAACATCGAGGCCTGCCTCACCGCGGGCGGATTTGCCCGCCAACACGTCGTGCGGCTGACGGTATTCCTGACCGAGGCCGAGTACCGCCACGGCTACATGCGCGTGCGCGACGCCTGGGTCGCCGACCCGGCCCCCGCCTCGACGCTGATCATCGTCAAGGCGCTGGTCCTGCCCGCCTGCAAGGTCGAGATCGAAGCCATCGCCGCCGCCTGACCGATGCGCGTGCTCTACCTCTACTGCCATCCCGTCCCAGAGAGCTATCACGGGGCGCTGCGGGCGGTAGCCCTGGCCGGGCTCGCCAAGGCCGGGCATTCGGTCGATCTGTGCGATCTCTATGTCGAGCGTTTCGATCCCGTGCTCGGTGCTGGCGAACGGCGCAGCTACCACGATCTCGAGTGCAACCAGCGCGGCCTGGAGAGTTACATCGACCGACTGCGGCGCGCTGAGGCGCTGGTCGTGCAGTTCCCGACCTGGTGCTTCGGCCCACCGGCCATGCTGAAGGGATTCTTCGATCGGCTGATTCTGCCGGGCGTCGCGTTCGACCTCAGCGACCCGGCGCGTGTGCGGCCGCTGCTGCAGAACGTGCGGCAGATCGCGGGTGTGTCGACCTATGGCCGCTCGCGCTACGTCGCCTGGTCCATGGGCGATCCGCCGCGCAAGCTGATCACGCGCTATCTGCGCTGGTTCATCAAGCCGTCCGCATCCGTCCGCTATCTTGCGCTCTACAACATGAACACGACCACCGAGCAGAAGCGCCGCCGCTTTCTCGAGAACGTCCAGGGGGCGATGGAGCGGTTCTGATGCGGGTGCTCCTGGTCTTGTCCCATCCGGTGCGCGAGAGCTTCGCCCATGCGGTCCAGCGCAGCGCGGTCCGGGGTCTAAAGCGCGCGGGCCACGAGGTGCGCGTGCTCGACCTCTACGCGATCGGCTTCGATCCGGTCATGAGCGCCGAGGATCGGCTCAGCTACCACACGCCGGGCGAGAACGAGCAGCCGGTCACCGAGCATCTCGGCCATCTGCGCTGGGCGGAGGGGCTGGTCTTCGTCTACCCGACCTGGTGGTACAGCATGCCGGCGATGCTCAAAGGCTGGATCGACCGGGTCTGGGTGCCGCACGCCACCTTCGAGCTGCCCGAGGGCCTGGCACCGATCAAGGGCCGGCTGCACAATATCCGGCTGGTCGGCGCCTTCTCCACCTACGGCTCGCCCTGGTGGTGGGTGCGCTTCGTCATCGGCGATCCCGGCCGGCGCATCGTGCTGCGCGGGGTCAAGCCCTTGTGCCATCCGCGGTGCCGCACCTTCTGGCTCGGGCACTACCGGATGGACAGCTCGATGCCCGAGAGCCGGGCGCGCTTCCTGGGTCGGGTGGAGGCGCTCGCCGCGCGGCTCTAGGCCGGGCCGAGGTGTCGGCCGAGGAAGCTCGCGATCAGCGCGAGGACCTGGTCACCCGCCTCCTGGTGCGGCGTGTGGCCGATGCCCGGCAGCAGCGCGGTCTCGGCCGGCCCCGAGACGGCCTGTGCGATGGCGTCGACCTGCGCTCGGGTGCCGTACTGATCGGCCTCCCCCTGGAGCACGAGCACGGGGCAGGCCACGGTGGCGAGCCCGGCCTCGATGTTCCATGCCCGGAAATCCGGCGACAGCCAGCGATCGTGCCAGGCGCGAAACAGCGATTCGGTCCGGTCGCCGTGGTAGCGCGCCAGCCGTATCGCGAGGTCAGTCTCGGCGTAGGCGCGCCCAGCCGCCCGGATGCCGGCCACGGTGATGTCCTCGACGAAGACGTGCGCGGCCTCGGTCACGACAGCGGGCGGGCGCTCGGGAAAGCGTGCGGCGTAGAGCAGCGCTATCGTCCCGCCGTCGCTGTGGCCGATCAGCACCGGGCGATCCACGCCCGCCGCGGCCAGTACCTCGGGCAGGAAGCTCTCGGCCTCCTCGTGCAGGTAGCGGAGGCCGCGCAGCCGGTCGAGCGGCTCGGACTGGCCATGGCCCCAGCGATCGTAGACCAGGCCCGGGAGACCGAGCCGCTCGCACAGGCGGGTCGGGAAGTCCCGCCACAGCGCGATCGAGCCCAGGCCCTCGTGCAGGAACACGAGCGTCGGGCCGGCGGCGGCTCCGTCTGGTTGCAGATGCTGCAGGGCCAGAGTGCGGCCGGCCGCCTTGATCATCGTCCGGTTACGCTGCACCGTGGCTCGTCCTCCGCTGCGACCGAGGGGGGTGTCGCGCGGCCGGGGACGGGAGTCAAAGCATGTCCGACCTGTTCCGGCTCGACGGCCGCGTCGCGCTGGTGACCGGGGCCTCGCGCGGCCTCGGCTTCGCCATGGCCGAGGCGCTCGCCGCCCACGGCGCCCATGTCATCGTCAACGCTCGGGATGGGGCAGCGGTGGCGGCGGCGGCCAATCGGATCGGCGGCGAGCCCTTGGCGTTCGACGTCAATGACGGGTCGGCCACGCTGGCGGCGATGGCGGAGATCGAGGCCCGGCACGGCCGGCTCGACATCCTGGTCAACAATGCCGGCGTGCAGCACCGCGTGCCGGTCACCGAATGGACCGACGCGGATTTCGAGCGGGTGGTGGCGATCAACCTGACCGCCTGCTTCCGCCTTGCCCGCGAGGCGGCGCGTCTGATGCTGCCCCGCCGCTCGGGCCGGATCATCTCGACCGGCTCGGTCGGCGCGCTCCTCGGCCGACCGACGATCCACGGCTACATCGCCGCCAAGGCCGGGCTGCACGGGATCACCCGCTCGCTCGCGGCCGAGCTCGGGCCGCACGGGATCACGGTGAACGCGCTGGCACCAGGCTACTTCGCGACCGAGCTGAACACCGCCCTGGTCAACGACGAGGCCTTCTCCGCCTGGGTCTGCAAGCGCACGCCGCTGGGCCGCTGGGCAGAGCCCAAGGAGCTGGGCGGCGCGGTCGTGTTCCTCGCCTCGGACGCCGGCTCCTACGTCAACGGCCACGTGCTCACGGTCGACGGCGGGATGAGCGTGACCCTGTAGAATACACGAGAAAAGATTGGAGCGAATCCAACTCTTGCCTGGATCAGTATATCTGGAATTACTCTCATATGGTTGAGAAGTAGTGGCTGGCCTGGAGACCGCCTGCTAGGTGCGGCTTCGATTTGCCGACAGCTCAGCCACTCTGCGAGGAACGATGCTTGCGAAGGGACGCGCCCCTGCATGGGGCGGGCGGCCAGCAACTATGCTCTGCGCGACGGCGCTCGCCACGGTATGGGCCTTCGGCTGGCCCGCTCTCGAGGCCCAAGCCCGCACCATCGAGCGGACGATCCAGATCTCGACCACCGGCGAGATCGGTGACGCCAATCGCGACACGGTCGATCCCTATGTGGCCTACAATCCGCATCGCGGCGAGTATCTGGTCGCCTGGTCCGCCGACGGCCTGGCGACCGACAACGATACCGAGATCTTCGCGCAGCGCGTGGGGCCGACGGGCTCCCTGCGCGGCGAGCCGATCCGCATCTCCGTCACCGGCGCCGAGGACGAGGCGACTCGCGGCACCTTCAGCCCCGCGGTCGCGTACAACGATCGGACCCGCGAATATCTCGTCACCTGGCGTGCCGACGCGCTGGCGACCGACGAGGAGTTCGAGGTGTTCGCGCAACGGGTTTCGGCAACCGGCGCGCTGGTAGGCGGGAACTTCCGGATCTCGACGACCGGCGTCGATGGGGACGCGAGCCGCGACGCGTTCCCGCCGAGTGTGGCGAGCAACGCCAAGAGCGGGGAGTATCTGGTCGTATGGTCGGCCGATCCGCTCGCCGTCGACGAGGATTTCGAGATCTTCGCCCAGCGCGTCGGCCCACGTGGGGCACTGCTGGGGCCGGCCGTGCGCGTCTCCGTCACTGGTCCCGAGGCCGACGCCGCCCGCTCGGCGCGTCAGGCGGGCGTGGTCTACAACCCGCGCACGAACGAATATCTGGTGACCTGGGTCAGTGATCACCTGAACGATGATGAGAACGAGATCTTCGCTCAGCGCCTGAGCACCCAGGGCACGCTCCTCGGTACCAATTTCCGCGTCTCGACAACCGGCACCGACGGCGATCCGAATCGCGACGCCTTCCCACCCAGCGTGACCGTGAACAGCGACAACGGAAAGTATCTGGTGATCTGGTCGGCCGATGCGCTGGCGACCGATGACGACTACGAGATCTTCGCACAGCGGATCAATGCGAACGGCACCTTGCTCGGCCGCGCGGTGCCCATCTCGGAAACCGGCCCCATCGGCGATCCGACCCGGCAGGCGCGGCAGGCCAACGCGGCCTACGATCCGAAGAGCAAGGAGTTCCTGATCACTTGGCTTGCCGATGGGCTGGCTGTGGACGACGACAACGAGGTGTTCGCCCAGCGTCTAGCCGCCAACGGTAGCCGGCGTGGCGGAAACTTCCGTGTCTCGTACACCGGCACGGAGGGCGACGCCGCCCGCGACGCCGATGGCTTCCCGCCCGGGGTCGTCTACAATGCCCGGTCCGGGCGCTATCTCGTCGTCTGGACGGCGGACGCCCTCGCCACCGACGACGAGTTCGAGGTCTTCGCCAAGCAGGTGGCAGGCACGCCCTGAGCGCCGCCCGAGGTCGCGCTGAGCGGCTGGCGCCTGCCGCCGCTCAGCGACGCCTTTGCGTACGCGTCGGCGCCCAGAACTCCGGCGGCTTGCCGCGCAGCCAGCGGACGAACCGCTGGATCTCGGGGTGTCCGCGGATCGCCTCGGGCGTGCTGTAGAGCCGAGCCAGCTCGCGCTCGGTCCAGAGCGTGTGCAGCTTGCGGTGGCAGATGCGATGGACCGGCGCGGCGGCACGGCCGCCTTCGGTTCGCGGCAGGAAATGGTGCCGATCGACGCTCGGCCCTTCGATCATCGGTCGGCCGCAGATCGGGCATGGCCCGAGATCGGGCGCGGGCTCAAGAGATGAAGCCGCGCGCGATCGCGTCCGCGAGCTTGCCATAGTCGCCGTCGAAATGGTGGCCGCCGGGGGTCTCGATGATCTGCGCGTCCTTCATCTCCGGAAGCGTGCAGGCGGTGTCCGTCTCCTCGACGCCATAAAAGCACTGCGCGATGCCGGTCGGCATGCGCGCGAGCTCGGGCGTAGTCGGCACCGAGCCCGTATGGGCATCGACCCCGAGCCAGCCGGTCACATGGATCTCGAAATCGGCGGTTCGCGACAGGCCTAGGAGGGAGATCCGGGCGAGCGCCGCACGCTCGTCCTCTGGCAGCCGGTTGACCAGGAAGGGCAGGACATCGGCACCGAAGGAGTAGCCGATCAGGATCACCTTGCCGCGGCTCCAGGCCTGCCGATAGTGGGCGATGATCTGGCCGAGATCCGCGGCGGCCGCGTCCGGCGTTCTCTCCGACCAGAAGTAGCGCAGACTGTCGACTCCGACGACTGGCACCCCAAGCTCCTGCAGGCGGCCGGCAATGTCCTTGTCGATGTCGCGCCAGCCGCCGTCGCCTGAATAGACGATCGCCATGACGTCGCCAGGTGCCGTGGGAGGCAGCTCGACCAGCGGGAGGCCGGCCAGTGGCTCCGCGGCGGCCGCCGCGACGGCAGGCTCGAGCAGCGCCTCGAAGCGGTTTGCGACGTCTCCTTCCGGTGCTGGCACGAGCGCATCCACCACGCCGGCGGCCGCCGCGAACTGCTGGGCGGCCGCCGCGTCGTCCGGCAAGGGGCTGACCCGCCACCAGCCCGGCAGGGGATGCGGCCCGTAGCGAAAGCCCCCATCCGGATCGGCGGCCACCGGGGCGCCTGCGCACAAAGGGGCGCGCGTCTCGATCCGAGTGGTGAAGCCGTCGCTCGCAGCACCGGCGAGCGTGGCGTCCGGCGCCTGCGCCAGGGCGGCATAGGCCACGGCCGCCCCCATGCCGGTGCCGGCGACGATCGGCGTGAGATAGCGGTCGCGGCCGCCGACGGCCTGGATGCGCCGGCTCGCCTCCTCGATGTCGCTGACCAGATAGAGGCACTCGCGCCCGAGGGCATCTTGGCGCTCGAGGAACGGGCTCAGCGCAACCGGTGCCACGATCAGGCCCAGATCGACCAGGCGGTCGACGGCAAGCCCGGTCTCCGCATCCGGGCCATCAAGGTCGGAGAACAGGAAGACGAGCCCCCGCGGCTCGCCAACTGGCCTGTGCACGTCCAACCGTCCGAGCGTGAGCCCGTCGATCGGCGCATCGGCGGCCTGCGCCACGGCCGCCCCCGTGAGCAGGCCGGCGAGCAGGAACGCCATGACCGGTCGGAAGATCATCATGTCGAGATTGCACCGGAAGTCCCGGATGGCGGCGAACAAGGAAGCGGTGCCGGGGCAGGAGCCCGCACCGGCATCCGAGCGGACTTGGCAGAGCTTCGTCGTACCATCGATCACGCTCGCCCTGTTTGTTGGTGCCGCCTGGGCGATCCATCACGAGCTCGAAGCGTACAGCTTCGCCGAGATCACCAATGCGGTCGGCGCCCTGTCGAGCGCTAAGCTGGCGCTGGCACTGCTTGCGGCCGCACTCAGCTACGCAATCCTTGCCCTCTACGATCCGCTCGCGCTGCATCATGTCGGCCGTCCGCTGCCTCTCCGCCAGGGGGCGCTGGCCGGATTCATCGGTTACGCCTTCAGCCATGCCATGGGGTTGCCGCTCCTGACTGGCGGGGCGGTCCGCTACCGCCTCTATTCCGGCTGGGGCCTGGCCGCGCCCGAGATTGCCGGCGTGGTCGCATTCAACAGCCTCACCCTTTGGGTCGGCGTGGCGGCGATGCTGGCGCTCGGCGGGCTCGTAGCGCCCGGCGAGATCGGCGGTCTGCTGGGCCTCACGGCCGTCTCGGCGCGCGCTCTGGGGATCGCGCTCGCGGCCGTCCTGGGGCTCTACGCGCTGGCCGGGCTCTGGGTGCGCAGTCCCCTGACCTGGCGCGAATGGTCCTTCGCCTGGCCGCGCCCGCGCATGGCGGCGGCGCAGCTGCTGCTCGCCGCCGTCGACTGGTCGCTCGCGGCTCTGACGCTGTGGCTGCTGCTGCCGCCTGTCGGCATCGGCTTCTTCGCCTTCGCCGGCCTGTTCACGGCCGCGAGCATCGCTGGCGTGATCAGCCATGTCCCGGCCGGGCTCGGCGTGTTCGAGGCGGTGCTGCTCGTGGCACTCCCCGAAGGCGCTCACGCCCCCGGCGTGGCGGCCGCGCTCATCGCCTATCGGCTGATCTACTATCTTCTGCCGCTCCTGGTTGCGGCCATGGTGTTCGCGGCCCATCAGGCACGCGCCGGAAGTGCGGCGGTCGCGGGCCGGCTCGATCTGGTCCGGCAGGGCGCGGCGCTGGTCCTGCCGAACCTGCTCGCCACGCTGGTCTTCGTGGCCGGGGTGGTCCTGCTCGTTTCGGGCGCCACCCCCACCGTGGCTTCGCGGCTCGACTGGCTCGTCCCGATCGTGCCCCTGGCGCTGATCGAGCTGTCGCACTTCCTGGGTAGCCTCGCCGGCCTGGCCTTGCTCGCCCTGGCGCTCGGCCTGCGGCGCCGACTGGACGGTGCCTGGTGGGCCACCGCGATCGTGCTGGCGGCGGGGATCGTGTTCTCGCTGGCCAAGGGCGGCGACTGGGAAGAGGCGCTGTATCTCGGCGTCGTCCTCGCCGCCCTGCTGCCCTCACACCGCGCCTTCTACCGTCGCAGCAGGCTGGTCGCGCAGCGCTTCTCGGCGCCGTGGCTGGTCGCGATCCTGGCCGTGCTGATCGGCACCACCTGGCTCGGCTTCTTCTGCTACCGCCACGTCGAGTACACGCACGACCTCTGGTGGCAGTTCCTGGCCGAGGCCGACGCCCCGCGCTTCCTGCGCGCGACCGCCGGCGTGATGATCGCGGCCGTCCTGCTTGGCGGGATGCAGCTCCTGCACTTTGCCGTGCCCGCCGAGGCACACCCCGCCGGCGGTGAGGCGGCCGAGGCCGAGGTGCGCGCCGCACTGGCGACGGCCGAGCAGGCATCGTCCAGCGCCGGGCTCGCCTTCCTGGGCGACAAGCGCTTCCTGTTCAGCGAGAGCGGGCGCAGCTTCATCATGTATGGCGTCCAGGGCCGCAGCTGGGTGGCGATGGGCGGGCCGATCGGTCTCCGCGCCGAGCGCCTGGAGCTGCTCTGGCAGTTTCGCGAGCTGTGCGACGTGTGGGGCGGCCGGACCGTGTTCTACGAGGTCGGCCCCGACGATCTGCCGGACCTCGTCGAGCTCGGCCTGACTTTCCTCAAGTTGGGCGAGCAGGCCTTCGTGCCGCTGGGGCGGTTCGGCCTGGAGGGCCCCGAGCGGTCGGGCCTGCGCCAGTCCGTGCGCCGGGCCGAGCGCGACGGTGCCGTGTTCGCCGTCGAGCCGCCCGAACGGGTCGCCGCCCTGATGCCCGAGCTCAAGGCCGTGTCGGATGGCTGGCTCGAGGGCAAGTCGGCCCAGGAGAAGGGCTTCTCGCTCGGGCGGTTCGATCCCGACTATCTGCGTCAGTTCCCGCTGGCGACCGTCCGCGCGGGCGGCGAGCTGGTCGCGTTCGCCAATCTGTGGGTCACCTCGGACCGCCACGAGCTGTCGATCGACCTGATGCGGTTCCGCGGGCGGGCCGTCCGCGACGTCATGGATTATCTGTTCGCGCAGATCATGCTGTGGGGCAAGGCGCAGGGCTACGGCCGGTTCGACCTCGGCATGGCACCGCTGTCGGGCCTGCAAGACCGTCAGCTCGCGTCGCTGTGGACCCGGCTCGGCGTGCTGCTGTTCACCCACGGCGAGCGGCTCTACAATTTCGAGGGGCTGCGCCGATACAAGGAGAAGTTCCGCCCGGTGTGGGAGCCGCGCTATCTCGCGGCGCCCGGCGGCCCTGGCCTCGCGGCCGTGCTCGCCGACGTCGCGACCCTGGTCAGCGGCAGCGCGCTCGGGATCGTGCGCAAGTAGGTGCCCGCCCGCTGTTGGCACCGCGACACGGGCGCACTAGATAGGGGCGGGCCGTTACGGAGAGCATCGATGGGTTTCACCAGCGCGTGGCACTGGATCGTCGTCCTCTTGATCGTCGTCATCCTGTTCGGCGCCGGGAAGATCCCGCGCGTCATGGGCGACGTCGCCAAGGGCATCAAGAGCTTCAAGGCGGGCCTCAAGGACGAGGAGACCAGCCCCGTCGTGACCACCACCAACAACAACAACGACCAGAAGGCCGGCTGACCGCGACCGGGGCGGGCCGCCACCACCCGCCCGGTCGGGCCATCAGCTCTTCTTCTGCAGGTAGTCGACGACGTAGATCACCACGATCGCGCCCAGCACCGCGGCGATCAGGCCGCCCACGAGGCCGCTGGCGCCGAAGCCGATCACCCACAGCATCGCCCGGCCGACGAAGCCTCCGATCAGGCCGAGTAGGATGTTGCCGATGATCGGGCTGCCGCCGATCTGCAGCGGCTGCGCCTTCATGATGTTGCCGGCGAGCCAGCCGGCGACGCCGGCGACGATCAGGCTGACGATCAGGCTGAACATGGGTCACTCCCCGCTTCGGGTTCCAGCACGGTCCGCTTCGGACGGCACCTCAGCCACATAGCCGCAACCGAGCAGCGCCTCCAACATATGTGGCGGTGGCGGTGACGTGGTCATGACGTGCGCGCGGTTCGCATACAGCGGCAGGGCGATCGAGCGCGCATGCAGATGCAGGGGCGGCAGCGGAGCGGAGCTGCGCTCGCCGTAGACCGGATCCCCGAGGATCGGGCATCCCAGGCTCGCGCAGTGCACGCGGATCTGATGGGTGCGCCCGGTGCGCGGTCGGCATTCCAGCCAGCTCAGGCCGCCGCCTTCGCCGAGCAGGCGATAGTCGGTGCGGGCGGTCTGGCCGGCGGGGTCGGCCTCCATCCACCAGCCGCGCACCTCGGAGCGCTTGCGCAAGGCCAGATCGACCGTGCCCTCCGCCTCCTTCGGGCGGCCATGCACCACGGCCCAGTAGACCTTCTCGACGGCACCTTGCTGGAACAGCCGCCCCACCCGCGCCAGCGCCTTGCGATGCCGGCCGAGCACCAGGCAACCGCTGGTATCGCGGTCCAGGCGATGCGCGAGCGAGGGCGGCTGCGGCAGGCCGAAGCGCAGCGCCTCGAAATAGTGCTCCAGATTGATGCCGCCACCCGGACCGGCATGCACCGGCACGCCGGCAGGCTTGTCGATGATCAGGATCAGCCCGTCGCGATAGAGCAGCCGGTCCACCAGCCACAGCGGTGGGGGCAGCGCCCTGCCCTGCCCGCGGTCCTGCGCCTGGGGCTTCACGCCGCCTCGCCTCCCTTGGGCCCCCAGAACACCACCCAGGTCGCGAAGTCGTCCCCGAACTCCTCGAAGCGGTGCTCGATCCCGGCCTCCACGAAGATCACGTCGCCGGGGCCGAACGGCCGGCGCTCGCCGCCCTTCACGAAGGTGCCGCTGCCGGCGATGACGATATAGATCTCGTCCTGCTCGTGCGGCGACTGGGGGTCGCGCCCCCTCGGCGCGTAGACGCCGACCCGCATGCTGCCGTGGCGGATCGGGTAGGTGAAACGTTTGCCTTCCGGCTCCTCCGCCAGATCCGCCATGATCCGGTCCAGCGGCACCAGCCAATCCTGCATCACGGTCTCCCCGACTGCCTCGTCGAATCTGGGCAGTCGCCGCGGCCGGCGCCAGGGAGGCGACGAATGATCGACGAAGGATTCGGCACGATCGAGCGCGTCATCGTCGTCGGCCACTGGCTGCCCTCGCTCAGTCGAGCTGCGGCGATTCCGGAGTGAGCCAGCCCAGCTGCTGGCCGCTGTCGAGCGTGATCACCTGCCCGGTCATGGTCGGGCTGGCGACGATGAAGCGCAGCGCGTTGGCGATCTCCTTCGGCGTGGTGGCGATGCCGAGCGGCGTCGCGCGCACCAGCTCGTCGAAGCGCGCCTGCGCCGTGCCGGGCGCAGGCAGCACGGGCCCCGGACTGATGCCGTTGACGCGCACCCGTGGCGCCAGCTCACGGGCAAGAACCTGCGTCGCCGCCCAGAGCCCCGCCTTGGCGATGCTGTAGGACAGGAAGTTCGGGGTCAGGTTGCCGATCCGCTGATCGAGCAGGTTGACGATCAGGCCGCGGCCAGCCGGGCCGAGCTGGGCGACGAAGCGCTGGCTGAGGACGATCGGTGCCCGCAGATTGGTCTCGAGATGCCGATCCCAGGAAGCGCGATCGGCGGTGGCGAGACGGTCGAGAACGAAGGTCGAGGCGTTGTTCACCAGGATCGCGAGCGGGCCGAGTGCCACGCATGCCTCCTCGACCACGCGCTCGACCTCGCTCTCGCGCTCCAGATCCGCGACGACCACGGCGGCCCGCCGGCCGAGCGCCTCGATCCGCCGCGCCAGCGCCTCCGCGTCCGCGAGCGAGCCGCGGCAATGGATCGCCACGTCGAACCCGTCCTCCGCCATCGCCCAGGCCATGGCGGCGCCGAGGCGCCGGGCGGCGCCGGTCACCAGGACGGCGCCCTTCAGCCCGGGCATTGTGGCCGCTCAGCGCTCGAGCTCTTCCAGCTGCCGCTCCGCGGAATCGAAGCTGTCACGCAGCGCGGCATAAACGTCGGCGTGGCCTTGATCCTTGGCGTTGCCCTTGCCCGCGACAATGTCGCGGCCCCGCCTGTGCAGCAGAAGGCCGACCCGGAACTGGTTGCCGGTGCGATGGTGGCGGCTCTCTTTCTCGATCGACACGCGGCAGAGCGTCAGGCCCGGGCAGCGGCGCTCGAGCTGCTCGAAGCGCTCGCGAATCCGCGCCTCGAGTGCCGCCGAAGTCTCCATTCCATGGAAACTGACCTGCAGCCTGCCATCCATGGCGATCGCTCCCCAGCCTCGCCGAGGGCAACCGCGCCACGCCCTTCGGCCAGTTCAGCCCCTCGCCACCGCTCCGCCCCCTTCCGGCCACGACGCGACCACCGGTCGAGGGAGCCCCGGGCGGCGGCTCAGCCGCCCGCCACCGTGAGCGGCGCTACGCGGATCACCATGCAGTCCTGCTTGCGCTTCTTCAACTGCCGGCACGCCGCTTCCGCGTCCGGCCGCGACAGGCCGGCCAGGAGTGCCTTGTAGAGGGTCTGCTTGCGCACCTTCTGCGCCGCCATGCTCGGCGCCGTGCCGCGCAGCACGTCCGGCGCCAGCTTGACCGCCTGCTTCATCGCCGTCCTGGCCTGCGACTGCGCCCGGAAGGCGCCGACCTGGATGGCATAGGCGCCCTTGGCGGCGCGCTTGGTCGCCTTGGCCTTGGCGGCCGCCTTCTTGGGCTTTGCCGACGCCTTGACCGCGCGCTGGCTCGAGACCGTCCTCGGGCGCGTCGAGGGCACCGCGACGACGGCGTCGGAGGCGGTGGTGTCGAGACTCGCGACCACGATCTCGCGCTCGCCCGGCTGCGACTTGGGCGGCGGCGGCTCGGCCTCCTTGGCGGCGACCAGCACCGGATCGCGCCGCCGGACGCGCTCGAACCCGAGATCGAGCAGGTCGACCATGGCCGCATCGCGGGCACCCGCCGTGCGACCGCCGACCACCACGGCAACCAGCCGCCGCCCGTCGCGCACCGCCGAGGCGGCGAGATTGAAGCCCGACGCGCGGGTATAGCCGGTCTTCAGGCCGTCCATGCCTGGATAGACGCCGAGCAGCCGGTTGTGGTTGGGATGACTGCGCCCACGATAGCTGAAGCTGCGGCTCGCAAAGTAGCGATAGTAGCCGGGATAGTCACTGATCAGACGCGACGCCAGCCTGGCGAGGTCCCGTGCCGTCGTCCGCTGCTCGCCGTTGGGCAGGCCGGACGCGTTGCGGAACACGGTGCGGGTCATGCCGAGCTTGCGCGCCGTCCGGGTCATCGCCATGGCGAAGCGGTCCTCGCTGCCGCCGAGCGCCTCGGCCAGCACGGATGCCGCGTCGTTGGCGGAGCGCGTCACCAGCCCCAGGATCGCGTCCTCGACCTCGATCGTGCCGCCCGGCGTCAGGCCGAGCTTGGTCGGCGGCATCGCCGCGGCACGGCTGGACACCTTGATGCGCGAGGACAGGTCGATCTGGCCGGCCTCGAGCGCCCGGAAGGTCAGATAAAGCGTCATCATCTTGGTGAGCGAGGCGGGGATCACCGATTCGTCCGCATTGCGCGCGACTAGGACGGCACCGCTCTCGTGATCGACCAGGATCGACGCCTCCTGCCGGGCCGAAGCCGCGCCCGGGGCGCCAAGCACCACCACGACGAGAAGGAACCAAACCAGCCGTCTGCCCCAGCCCATCGTCCCGATCCCACGGCGGCTACCCGCCGCGTTCCCGGAGAGTCCCCAGGGGCAGGCACCTATCAGTGCATCTTAACCAAGTACGTTAACAATACACTTAACCCAAACGCGGCGCTCACTGAAGGGAAAAATGATGGCACTCTATACCTACAGTTGAGCTGGCGATTTACAGCACAAGCTGTGACCGGTGCGCCTCACGGCGGGGCCGCACCGGCCGCGCCCAGATCACGCAGCCATTTGCGGTAGACCCAGCCCGTGCCACCCTCGAGGCGGATCTCCAGCCAGCCCAGCCGCTCGCTGGTCACCATCGCCGTGCTGCCCACCGGCAGCGTGGCGACCCGCGGATAGGCGTTGCCCGGCCCCTGCCGGACATTGACGTCGGCCAGGGCCTGGAACGGCCGGCCTGCCCCGCCGACGGCCACGGTCATCGCGGGCCCAGCCGATGGCGCCGGCTGGGCCTGGTCCGGAGACGGCTCGATCGAGTAGTCGCCCGCCTGCGGCGCCGGCGGGCTGGCCGGCTCCGCAGGCGCCACCGTCTGCACAGGGGGCTCCGCTGGCTGCACAGGAGGCTCCGCGGCCGGCTCGACCGACTGCAGCGGCGGCGCGATCGCCTCCGTCGCTGTGGCCGCCGCTTGCGGCGGCTCGGCCTGGGCGGTAGCCGCGGGCATGCGCTCGGCCGCGGCCAGGAGCCCGGCGATGTCCGTGTTCTGCGGGTCGAGATCGCGCGCGCGGGTCAGGTCCGCGATCGCGGCATCCCGATCGCCGCGCTCCAGCGCGAGCTGCCCGCGCCGCAGATAGGCCAGCGGATGCGTCGGCTCCAGCTCGATCGCCCGGTCATAGTCGGCCATCGCCGCGGCCCGGTCGCCGAGCCGGGCCGAAGCCGCGGCACGGCGGACATAGGCGATCCTCAGGTTGCGGATCGCCGTCGCATCGCCCGGGACCAGGGCCAGAGCCTGTCCATAGTCGGCGATGGCGCGGTCGTAGTCGCCGAGCTCGCTGTAGGCGACGCCACGGTTGTTGAAGGTGATCGCCAAGGCCTCGTGGTTGAGGTCGCCGGCCAGGATCGCACGGCCGAACGCGTCCACGGCCGCCTCGTAGCGGCCATCGGCGAAGGCGGCGTTGCCCGTCCTCACGTCACCCAGGCTGTCGGCACGAGCGCCGGCCGACGCGAGGCCGAGCACCAGCAGGACGGTCGCCGTGAGCCGCCTCGCGATCGGGAAGCGCCCGGCGTTCCGCGTTGCCGCCAGCTCCAAGCTCAAGTCTCCTTTCTCTGCCGCAGCTTCTGCCGCAGCCGCTGGGCCCGTCCGGGGCGGGTCTCCTGCCGGGCCCGGGCCACGGCGAACCCATCGGCCGGCACGGCCTGCGTGATGGTGCTGCCGGCCGCCACGATCGCACCGTCGCCCACCGTGACCGGGGCCACCAGCGCCGTGTTCGAGCCGATGAACGCCCCGGCCCCGATCTCGGTCGGGTACTTGCCGAAGCCGTCATAGTTGCAGGTGATCGTGCCGGCGCCGATGTTGGCCCCGGCACCGACGCTCGTGTCGCCGAGATAGCTCAGATGGCTGGCCTTCGCCCCCGGCGCCAGCTTGGTGTTCTTGGTCTCGACGAAATTGCCGACCTTGGCCGCCTCGCCGATCTCCGAGCCCGGCCGGAGGCGGGCGAACGGGCCGATCTCGGCGCGCTCGGCGACGGTCGAGCGCTCCAGATAGGAGAAGCTGTGGATGCGGGCACCGGCGCCGATCCGCACACCGGGACCGAGGACGACATAGGGCTCGACCACGGCACCGGGGCCGATCTCACTGTCCCAGGAGAGCTGGACCGTCGCCGGCGCCTCGAGGATGGCACCCTGCTCGAGCAGCCGCGCGCGCAGTCGCTCCTGGACGACCTCGCGGACCTGGGCGAGCTGCGCCTGGGAGTTCACCCCCAGCCCCTCCTCGGCCGAGCCCTCGACGTGGACGCAGGGCCAGCCGCGGGCCACCGCCGCCGCCACGGTGTCGGTCAGGTAGTACTCCCCCTTGTCCGGATGGAGCGGCAGCTCGGCCAGCAGCTCGCCCAGCCGCGCCGCGTCGAAGGCCATCACGCCCGAATTGCACAAGGCCGTCGCCTTCAGCTCCGGCCCGGCCTCGCCGTCCTCGACCACGGCCACCAGGCGCTCGCCCTCGACCTGCAGCCGGCCATAGCCGTCCGGGCAGCTGGGCCGCATGCCCAGGACGGCGACCGCCGCATCGGCCGCAGCCCGCGCCGCGAGCAGCCGCTGCAGCGTCTCGGGCATGATGAGCGGGGTGTCGCCGAAGAGGACGAGCACGGTGCCGTCGGCGGGAAGGGATGGCACGCAGCATTGCAGCGCATGGCCCGTCCCACGCGGCGGCTCCTGGATCACGATCGCCGGAGCGAGCGCCGTGCGCCTCGCGACCTCGGCGACCTTGTCCATGCCCGCCGACAGCACGAGCAGCGTTCGGGCGGGTTCCAACCCACCCGCCAGCGCCAGCACATGCTCAAGCAGCGTCCGACCGGCAAGCGGATGCAGGACCTTGGGCAGCGCGTTGCGCATCCGCGTGCCCTTGCCGGCGGCAAGCACGGTGACGCATAGACTGGCGGCCATGCCTGTGGTTTCTCCGCTGGGCAAGGTCGGGTGGCTCGGCCACCAGCAACATTAACGATTTCGTGCTCGCGCTCAACCCGGAGCTTGTCCCCTGCCTACCCGACCCACCGCCGTGGTCTTCGACCTGGACGGCACGCTGATCGACACCGCGGCCGACATCCATGCCGTGCTGGCCGAGGTGCTGCTCGAGGCCGGCCATGAGGCGCCGGATCTGGCCGCCGTGCGTGCGATGATCGGCGACGGCGCGCGGGTGCTGATCGAGCGCGCCGGCGCCCATGTTGGCGCACGCGCCGAGGCAGACGATTTGCTGCGGCGCTTCACACAACGCTATGCGGAGGTGCCCTGCCGGCACAGCCGGCCCTATACAGGCGCGGGGGCGCTGCTCGCAGAGCTGCGTGCCCGGGGCGTCCGACTCGGGCTGTGCACGAACAAGCCGCAGTCGCCGACACTCGCCCTGCTTGCGGTCTTGGGGCTTGCCGACGCCTTCGACGCCGTGGTCGGCGGCGACGTCCTGCCGGGCGTGCGCAAGCCCGACCCAGCACATCTGACCGCGGTCCTGTCCGCGCTGGGCGTGACGCCGACGCGCGCCGTGATGGTCGGCGACAGCCGCAACGACCTCCTCGCCGCACGTGGCGCCGGGATGCCGTGCGTGCTGGTAAGCTTCGGCTACACCGCCATCCCGGCGCACGAACTGGGGGCAGAGGCGGTCGTGGCGGACCTCGCAGATCTGCCCGAGCACGTCTTCCGGCTGACCAGCCGCCCGTCCGCGTCAGTTGCCGCCGAAACCTAACCGTGCACCCTGGCCAGCGGCCGCCTTCATCGGCGCGCCAGCGACCTGCTCTCGGCTGAGCTGTACATCCGACCGCCGAACCCAGTAGTACTCGCCGTCCACGACGATCTCGACCCAATCGCCATCTTCGCTGTTCACCGTAATCGGCTCGGCCACCTTATCCGCGTCGACAATATAGACGGGCTTGGTGCCGTTCTCCTCAAGGTAGATGTTGAGCTTTTCGACCAGCACACCCGTAACGTAAGACCCGGCGCGAGCTCCGCCCACCATCGCCATTGCGAGCCCCGACAGCACCGCCACTACCATGGCAAATCGCATGATGCTCTCCTAGCTGAGAACGTGGTCACCGCACGACTATTGCCGACAGCCGCTTCGGCAACTGACGTAGCCAAGGCACGACTGCCACCGCGGTCTTGGACAGAGCCTCACCGCGGGCCGCCAGCGAATCGAGCGCCGCAGGCACCGCAGACGCGAATCCGACAATAGCAAGCCAATTATAGGTAGCAAGATCTAAGTAGATAGAATAGAAAGCTCCCAATAATAGGCACAAAATCGGCAAATTATACCAGTTAGCCATAGCTCCCAAAATTATACCAAGAACTGTCGATTGATCCATAATTACATAACGGACCAAGAAACAAAGCAAGAACACTGCTATGAATGTAGCAAAGGTGACATAGTCTCCAGCAATGCGATGGCCAGCGAGCCAAATAGCAGGCGCCTTATAGTGCTCGCCCCAGGTTAGTAAATTGTCGAGAGCCATAGCGTGGAGAAACACACCTGGCAGCATCAGATGGGTTGGCGGCCTGATCACGTCGGACGACCCGGCAAGGTCGAAACCGTAGAGGACGACCCTGCCCGACAGACTTAGTGGCACGCCTGCCGGACGGCGATCGTTTGGAGCGTGCGGTTGAGGGGCGCCCGCCAGCAGACGCTCCCCAAGCTCAAGCTTGCCGCTGCCAACGAGCAGGGACATCGCGGAGACACTCGGCGTGTATGGGCATGGCAACCGGAGCGAGTCGAGGCCCCTCCTAATGAGCCGCCGGACGGTTTCGCCCAGCCCGATCTGCTCCCTACAACCAGGCGTCCCGATCGCGGAGCCGGGAAAGGAATCCGCAGCGCGATAGCCCCACATTACGTCGAGCTTCTCTGCCCGGGGCGGCCATCGGACAAGCGGCGCATCCTCGGATTTGCCGCAATGCCGCCAACGAACTGCGCCGCAGAGGTCGCGGTAGATCTGATAGGCGGCTGACAGACGGACGTTATTCGGCTGGGCGGGCAATGTCGCCAGTTGCTCGGCCGGGAGGCACAAGTGCTCGCGATCCATCCCCGGCACTAGGCAGTACTCGTCCGACTCCGCGTCACCTACGGCGTGCATGACATCGACCGGAATTGCGCGCACCGCGATCTCGGGCAGCACGCCGAGGGCTGCGCGGGCGCTCCATGCCCTGGCAAGATCGACCTTCTCGCCGCAGACATTGATCGCCCGATCCGCGCTTGCCGGAGCACGCTCCGGCCGACCGGCGGCGACATAGACAGGTATTCCTTTGGATCTGGCGAGGTTCAGCGTTTGCAAGAGCTCGGACGTACCGTCGCGGCAAGTGTCAAGCAGAATGTCGACGAACACTGCCCTGGGCTGCTGGGCAAGGATCCGCCTCAGCACACGCACGTGAAAATGGTGCGAGGGTGGATTTGTCTCGCGGGTCGAGGCGAGGCTGTTCTCGTCGATAGTGACCACCACGAGGTGCTTTTGGGCCTCACCCGGATACAAATGGGAGTTCAGGATGCCGGCCCCGAGTTCGACAAGGCGGGCCGACTGGTGGCTGATTGTTCCTCCGAGGCCCAGGAAGTCGTCCTGGAAGATCATCAGGTAGGCCAGCGCAACGCAAACGCTTGCCTTAACCAGCAGCCCTGTCCGCGCGAGAAACTCCTCCTGCCGAAGTGTCATCCCTGAATCCTGGCAAGGCGGAACCAACACATGAATACCCCTACAACCCCGCAATAGCTCCCGAACATTGCCAAACGTTAGCAGCCATGATAAACAGCATGCAATTAATTATTCACACGCTTTAAGGACAGGCTGATGGCGAAGTTTCTTCAAGCGAAGTCGCAACATTTCTCATATTGGTTGATCGCGTGCACCGCTTCTCTCCTGTTCGTATTGCCGCTCACGGCATGTGTGTCGTCCGGCACCGGCGATGGCCAGAACGCGTTCGAGACTGTCCTATCCACGGTCAGTAAAAACGTGACCCCGATCGTCAAGCAGTTCTCGCCCAAGCTCGCCGAACTGGTCGAGAAACTGGATACCTCGCCGGAGAAGCAGATCGAGCTGGCGGCGGCCGGGGCCAAGCAGGTCGAGAAGAAGTACCGGCGCGTCAACGACCGAAAGCTCGAGACCCACCTCACGCAGATGGCGCGCAAGCTTGCGCAAGGAAAGGGCACCGAGCACTGGGACTACGAGGTGGCGGTCATCCGGGACGACCAGCTTAACGCCTTCACCGTCGGCGCAGGCCAGATCTACGTGACCACCGGCTTGCTTCATGCCCTGGACAACGAGGCCCAGATGGCGATGGTGCTCGGTCACGAGATCGGGCACATCACTGAAGGCCATGTTGCCAGTGCGTTGCGCGACGAGACGATGATCGCGCTCGTCGGCGGCACCGGCGAGACGGTGCTCATGTCCAGTGCGACGGGAGGACCCGAGGACCGGCAATGGTTCGCGCTCGCCGGAAGGATCGCGCTCCAGGCCGGCATCAGCGGCTACGGTCGCCAGCAGGAGGAGGACGCGGATGATATCGGCGTCGGCTACATGGTCGCGGCCGGCTACGATCCGGACGAGGCGCCCAAAGTCTTCGAGATCTTTTACGAGCGCTATGGCGACCAGCCGGCCCTGGTAAATTTCCTGCACGGCGACCATCCGACCAACCAGCTGCGCATCCAGATGATGAAGCGCCGGGTGGCGGCCAACTACGCGGTAAGCGAGGGCAAGGGCACCGTCAATACGCCCGCCTACAAGAAGCTCATCGCCAAATATAAGGGCTGAGCCAGACGGCGGTGAGGAGCCGCTGTATCCGTGCGAGAGCCGGCGTGGTTCGTCTACAGGTGACGCGCCGCTATGGCACGGGGAAGGGCGCCAGTAGCCGGCAGGCGGCGGGAACAGAGAATGGGAAGGCCCGCACGGATGCGGTCAGGCCTGATGGTGCCACGCACTTCATCGCACATGTACATATCCTCATCCTCCAATCAGGTCGGCCAAATCACCGGAGAGGCAGATCGGAGCCGGCTCAGCTAACCTCGACGATCGCCTCGATCTCGACGGTCATGTTGTTCGGCAGGCTGCCCATGCCGACGGCAGAGCGGGCGTGGCGACCCCTGTCGCCGAACACCTCGACGAACAGGTCCGAGCAGCCATTGATCACGGCGGGTTGCTGGCCGAAGCCGGGCGCGCCGTTGACCATCCCCAGCAGCTTGACGATGCGCGCCACCCGGTCGAGGTCGCCCAGCGCGTCCTTCATGGTCGCGATCAGCTGCAGCCCGACCAGCCGGGCATGGCCGTAGGCCTCCTCGACGGTGACGTCGCTGCCGACGAGGCCCGTCGCGACCTCGCCATCCGGCCCGATGGGCCCGCGCCCGGAGAGGAACAACAGGTTCCCGGTCTGGACCGCACCGACATAGTTCGCCACGGGCGACTGCGCCCGCGGCAGCGTGATGCCCAGCTCGGCCAGGCGCTGCTCGACCTTCACCTTCGCTCTCTCCCTCGTCGTCCCACACAAGGCTAGCCGGACCGGAAGGACTCGGCCAGAGGGGTCAGGGGGCGGCAACGCGCCCCAGCTTGCGGATCGTTCCGTCCTGCTTGCTCAGCACGTAGATCTCGCCCAGCTCGTCCTGGCCGAAGCGCAGGTCGACGCGATCGCCGACACCGGCCAGGGTCATCAGCGTCACCGGCACCCCGCCCCGGCAAAGGGTCAGCTCCTTGAGCGGGGTTTGGCGACCGAGCTGCAGATCGGCCAACGGAACGTGAAAGATCCGACCAGTGATGATGTCGCCCAGCAGATACTCACCCACCAGCTCGGGGATCGTCGACCCGCGATAGACGAAGCCGCCCGTGATCGCGGCCTTGCGGGCGCTGTTGCCCTCGTCGTGATCGTACTGCGCTACCGGGTAGGTGTAGCCGAAGCGCGAATCGTCGACCGGCAATGGATAAAGAATGGTCTCGTTGGTTCGGTCAGCGGCGAAGGTGCCTTCCCGGTGCGGCCAGCCATAGTTGGCACCACGCACGCCGAGATTGACCTCCTCGATTTGCGCCTGGCCGATGTCGATGAGGATCATCTTCCCCGTCGGGGCATCGAAGCAGTAGTTCTGCGGGTGCCGTAGACCAAGTGCCCAGATCTCTGGCAGATAGCCGCTGCGGCCGACGAACGGATTGCCGGCTGGCACGGCATAGCTTCGCCCGTCCTTCTGGCGCAAAGGGTTGATTCGCAGGATCTTTCCAAGCGCGCTCGAAGGGTCCTGCGCCACGTTGTACGGGTCGCTATTGTTCGGCGAATTCTTGCTGTCCCCGGAACCGACGTAGAGCAGACCCCGCTCACCAGGCCGGAACATGATCTGATCGGTGCCGTGCTCGTTGCCGAACTGCGCGATCCGCAGCACCTCGCGCCGGGAGCCGCGCAGCACGACGCCCGGGCTGGGGGCGTCCACCATCCACTCGGCGAGCACGTTGTCATGTTTGGTCGGAAACGAGCCCTCGAACACCCGGACCCCGGCCGGTCGACTGGCCACCGTCTCAACGCTCAAGGTGTAGAGGCGGCGATAGCCGTTCCAGCCAGGTCGCGCGAAATTCGGATGAAAGGCGAAGCTGCGCAGGCCCAACTGCAGCCCAAGCACAAGAGCGCTGCCCCGCCATCGTGCCAGATCGAGAAACAGCCGCGTGGCGCCGGTCGTGCGATCGAGCTCCCAGATCTTGCCACGGCTATCGTTGGCGAACACCCGGGCAGTGCCGTCGCCGGCGTGATGCAGAAAGTTCAACAGGGCCCTCGGCGCCGAGGCGCGGGTCGAGGGCGGAATGGCGAAGTCCAACAGCTCCACCTGCTTGCCGCTCGCGACGATGCGCGGCACCGGATCGACAACCGGCACAGCCGCCTGAGCCAGGCCCCTTCCCGGGCCTGCCGGCACGAGGCCCGCCGCAGCGATGCCACCCAATCCCAGCTCCAGGGCCGCGCGCCGTCTTCCGGTCCACTGCATCGCCATTGCCTCCGATCGTCACAGTTCAAGGCAGCGCCAGATCCTCCGCTTCCCGACAGGCCACCTGCGCGCAGGCGGCCAGCAGCCGGCTGCGTTCGGAGAGGCGCGCCATCAAGGTCTGGTCGGCGGTCGCGGCGATGTTTGCGAGCTGGTGGGGATCGAGCAGGTCGTCATAGAGTTCCCGCTCGCCCGTCCCGGGATACTCGACATAGGTGTAGCGCTGCGTGCGAATCCCCTGCCATGTCGGGACGTGAAAGGCATCGTCCCCTTCCTGGAAGCTCATCGCCAGGACCTGGCGCCACATGTCGGGCGAGGGCCGCCCTGTGCCCAGCAGTGGCGCGAACGACCGCCCATCGATCTCGGCCGGGATCGGCACGCCGGCCAGCTCGAGGATCGTCGGCGCGATGTCGACGTTGGCCACCAGATGATCGAGTTTGAGGCCCGCGGCGATGCCTGGTCCTGAACGCGGCGCCCTGACTGTCGGGAACTGCGACGCGTGTCGCGCGGCCGGGACGAAGGGCGTATGTGGCGCGTGCACCGCGAGCTGCAGAAAGAACGGTGCGTCGTGGGTCACCGTCTCCTTGATGAACGCCACGGCCTTCTTGCGGTAGACGTCCGTTGAATAATGCTCAGGCCTGTTGCCGTAGTAAACGGACTTGCCGTTTTCATTTAGCCAGTAATTATATTGTCCGTCATAAGGCTTAGCGCGATAGCGCACGGACCACATATCCCAGCCAGGTGGAATATAAGGAATCGCGTCGGGTGCAGGATATCCGTTCATGTATTTGCCGATCAGCGCCGTTCGATAGCCGGCGTCGTGCAGCCAGACCGGCAGCGATCGCGCTGGATTGCCCTGCTCGTAATAGGCCTTGTGGCTGTTGCGACGGACGCCGGTATTCTGGGGATAGCGGCCGGTGAGGATCGTGGCCCGCGCGGGAGCGCAAAGCGGCGAGGCGACGTAGGCGCGCTGGAAAGCGACGCCCTGGGCACGGATCAGGGTCTTGGTCCAATACATGTAGCCGACCGGCGCGACCTCCATGTCATCGGTCAGCACGAGAACGAAATTCGGCCGCGCCAGGGCGGACGGCAGAGAGCAAAATAGAGCGATGAAGATCAACATCACCGAGAATAGGAACGACGAGAAGATGCGCATGGCCACCAGACCCATAGGCGAATGCTTCGGCCAGCGACCGAAGTGAGCATGAGCTCACACACAGAGTTCGAAGCGCGCCGGCCCAGGCCCCGGCGGCGCACCTATTTGCTATCACTGATCAGTCACCAGTTCTCGCGGAATGGCAATTGACAAAATAGCTGACAGAAGATCAACCGCGGGTTCCTATGCCCGAACGGATCGCCGCGGGGGTTCAGATCGCGGATGATAACCCGGCTGCGGGATTCCGGTTGCACATTGGCCGCAAGGGCGATTTGCTCCTCGCGCTGGGGCACGGGAGCGTGCGCCGGCCGTCACCGCCGCCCGCAGCCTTGGCGGGTCCGGCGCGGACGGCCCGGGCAGCGGGGAGATCGCCGTGAAGATCCTGAACTCGCAGGTCTATGTCGGTCCCAACACTTACGCCCTGTTCCCGGTCATCCGGCTGACCCTGGATCTCGGCAAGCTCGAGGACTGGCCCACCAAGCGTCTCGGCCAGGGCTTCGTCGACCGACTCCTGGAGACGCTGCCCGGCCTCAGGCAGCATGGCTGTTCGTACAGCGAGCCCGGCGGCTTCGTCCGGCGCCTCGACGAGGACGAAGGCACCTGGCTCGGCCATGTCCTGGAGCACGTCGCGATCGAGCTGCAGAACGTCGCCGGCACCCCGGTCACCTTCGGCAAGACCCGGGGGACGGGCGAGGACGGCCACTATTTCGTGGTCTACGAGTACGAGCAGTCCGATGTCGGCCTCGAGGCCGGCCAGCTGGCGCTGCAGCTCCTCCATTCGCTCCTGCCGCGCGAGCTGCAGCCCGACGAGTTCGACGCCGAGCATTTCGACTTCGCGCGCCGCCGTGACCGGTTCATCCGCTTCGCTCAGAGCAAGGCGCTGGGACCGAGCACCGCCTCGCTGGTGGCAGCCGCGGAGAAGCGCGGCATCCCCTGGCTGCGGCTCAACGCGCAGAGCCTGATCCAGTTCGGGCACGGCCGCTTCCAGGAGCGCGTCCAGGCGACGATCACGAGCTCGACCCCGCACATCGCGGTCGAGCTCGCCTCGGACAAGGAGGAGACCGTCAAGCTCCTGGGCGATCTCGGCCTGCCCGTGCCGCATCAGCGCATGGTCTACGACGCCGAGGACGCCGTGTCGGCAGCCCGGCGGGTCGGCTACCCGGTGGTGGTCAAGCCGCTGAATGCGAACCACGGCCGCGGCGTCAGCATCCGCCTGACCGAGGACGACCAGGTCCGCGTCGCCTTCGCGACCGCACGCGAGCACAGCCGGGCGGTGCTGGTCGAGAGCTTCCTCGACGGCCTCGACCACCGGCTGCTGGTCGTCAACGGCGAGCTGATCGCGGCCTCCAAGCGCATGCCGGGCCATGTGGTCGGGGACGGTCGCCACACGATCGCCGAGCTGGTCGACGTCGTGAACCAGGACCCGCGGCGCGGTGTGGGTCATGAAAAGGTGCTGACGCGGCTCGAGCTCGACGAGCAAGCCGAGCGGATGATGGCCAAGAAGGGCTATACCGAGGCCACGGTGCCGCCCGAGGGCGAGATCGTGTTCCTGCGCGCCACCGCCAACCTGTCGACCGGCGGCACGGCGATCGACGTCACCGACGTGATCCATCCGGACAACCGGCAGATGGCCATCCGCGCCATCCGTGCCATCGGCCTGGACGTGGGCGGCGTCGACTTCCTGACCCCCGACATCACCCAGTCCTACAAGGACGTCGGCGGCGGCATTTGCGAGGTGAACGCGGCCCCGGGCTTCCGCATGCACGTGGCGCCCAGCGAGGGCACGCCGCGCGATCCCGCTGGCCCAGTGCTCGACATGCTATTCCCGCCCGGGAGCCAGTCGACGATCCCGATCTGCGCGATCACCGGCACCAACGGCAAGACCACCACCTCGCGGATGGTGGCGCACATCATGAAGCTCGCCGGCCACCGGGTCGGCCTCGCCAGCACCGACGGCGTCTACATCGACGGCGACCTGACGGTGAAGGGCGACATGACCGGGCCGGTCGCGGCGCAGATGATCCTGCACGATCCGACCGTCGATGCGGCCGTGCTCGAGACCGCCCGCGGTGGCCTCGTCCGGCGCGGCATGGCCTACCGCGCCTGCGACGTCGGTGCGGTCATCAACGTCTCGGGCGATCATCTGGGCCTGGGTGGCGTCGACACGCTGGAGCAGCTCGCCGAGGTCAAGCGGATCGTGGTCGAGGTCGCGACCGACACCGCGGTCTTGAATGCCGACGACGAGCTGTGCCTGCGGATGGCCGACTACACCACGGCCACGCATCTCTGCTACGTCACCATGAACCCGCGCCACCCCTTGGTGCGCGAGCACATCCGCGCCGGGGCGCGGGCGGTCGTGCTCGAGGACGGGCTCAACGGCCAGCAGATCGTGCTCTACGACAATGGCCGTCACATCCCGCTCTTGTGGACCCATCTGATCCCGGCGACCATGGAGGGCAGGGCGCTGCACAACGTGCAGAACGCCATGTTCGCCGCCGCGGTCGCCTACAGCATGGGCAAGAAGCTCGACGACATCCGGCATGGCCTGCGCACCTTCGATACGTCGTTCTTCCAGGCGCCGGGCCGGATGAACGTGTTCAACGAGCACCCGTTCAAGGTGATCCTCGACTATGGCCACAACCCGGCCGCTGTGCGGGCGATGTGCCAACTCGTCGAGCGCACGCCGGTGCGCGGCCGCCGGCTGGTGGCGCTGACCATGCCGGGCGACCGGCGCGACGAGGACATTGCCGAGGTCGCGAAGATCGCGGCCGATACGAAGTTCGACCGCTACATCGTCAAGCGCGACGACAATCCGCGCGGCCGCAAGCCCGAGGAGGTGCCCAAGCTGCTGGAGGCCGGGCTGCTCGCCAACGGCGTGCGGCCGGACCAGATCACCATCATCCCCGACGAGCAGGAGGCGGTGCAGGCGATCCTGGAGGCGGCCGAGCCCAACGACCTGGTCCTGGTCTTCGCCGACAACGTGACCCGCTGCTGGAAGCAGATCATCTATTTCGGGCGGGACCCGTCCGCCGCCCCGCCGACATCGGCTCCCGCCGGCGCCGTGGCCGCGCCCGAAGCACCGGACGAGCTGCCGCCGCTCGAGGATCTCGGCCAGCTGCCCGAGGGCGCGACGCTGGTCCGCGACGAGCGCGGGGTACGCCTCGCCCGCGAGCCCGAGGAGGCCGACTAGGCGCGCCATGCCCGAAGCGCCGCCTCGGGTCGCGTGGCGCGAGTCGCGCCGCCTGACCGGACCCAACCTGCTGCTCGACGGCCCGGGTGCGGTGCTCGAGGCGAGCTGCCCGGTCGGGCGCGAGGACGAGCTGATCGGGCACTGGCGGCGGCAAGCGCGGTTGATACTGCAGGCGGTCGGCTGGCCCGATGCGGTGCTGGCGACGCGCCGCTTCCTGGGCGGGGCGAGCCTGGCCGTGGCGGCGCCGGCCGACGGGCTCTACCCGGCGACCCTGGTCAATGAGTGGGCGTGCGAGGCGGCCGCCGCCGATCTCGGCGCCGGCCCCATGCCCGCCCTGGAATCGGCCGCGGCGAGCATCCGGCGCGAGATCGTGGCCGACGCCGACCCAGCCCTGCTGGCGCTGGCGGACGCGGCCCGGGCGCACGGCGTCGCCTGCGTCGTCGGGGATCGGCGCGTGTCGGTCGGCCTGGGGCGCGGCAGCGACCGGTGGTTCGACGACGATCTGCCGGCGCCCGATGCGGTCGACTGGGCCTCGATCCACGACGTCCCAGTGATCCTGGTCACCGGCACCAACGGCAAGTCGACCACCGTGCGGCTGCTGGCGGCCATGGCTCGCGCCGCAGGCAAGGTGGTCGGGCTGAGCTCGAGCGATTGGGTGCGGGTCGGCGACGAGATTCTGGACCGCGGCGACTTTTCCGGGCCCGGTGGAGCGAGACTGGTCCTGCGCGACCGGCGGGTCGAGCTGGCGGTCCTGGAGCTCGCCCGCGGCGGCATCCTGCGGCGCGGCCTGCCGCTGGCCAGGGCCGATGCGGCGATCGTCACCAACGTCGCGGCGGATCATCTCGGCGAGTACGGCATTCTCGATCTGGACGGTGTCGCGGACGCCAAGCTCGTCGTCGCCAAGGCGCTGCACGGCGGCCCGCTGATCCTCAATGCCGACGATCCGCGGCTGGTCGAGCGCGCGGCCGGCAGCGGTGCGCCCGTCGCCTGGTTCACCATGGCGCCGGCCCACGGCATTCGCGACGGCGCCGCTCTCGAGCAGGGCTGGCTCGTGCTGCGCCGGGACGGCAGCTCGACCCCGATCGTGCCGGCGGCCGAGGTCCGCATCGGCATGGAAGGCGCTGCACGGCACAACCTCGCCAACGCCCTGGCGGCGATCGCGGGCGCGGTGACGCTGCGGCTGCCTGCGACCGCGATGGCCGAGGCGCTGCGCAGGTTCGGCGCGGAGGAGGCCGACAATCCAGGTCGCGGCCTCCTGCGCGAGATCGGCGGGGTCAAAGTGCTGGTCGATTTCGCGCACAATCCGCACGGCGTGGCCGCGATTGCCCAATGGGTCTCCGCCGCCATGCCGGCCGGCCGACGGCTGGTCCTGCTGGGGCAGGCCGGCGATCGGACCGATGCCGAGATCCGCGCGCTCGCCGCCGCCGTCTGGGCGATGCGGCCGGAACGGATCATCGTCAAGGAGATGGAAAGCTATCTCCGCGGGCGCGGCCCGGGCGAGGTGCCCGCCCTGCTACGCGACGAGCTCGGGCGTCTCGGGGCGCCCGTTGGCACCGTCGCCGCCGCCGAGAGCGAGACCGACGCGGTCCGCGATGCCTTCGCCTGGGCGCAGCCGGGCGACCTGCTCGTGCTCCTCAGCCACGCCGCCCGCGCACGGACACTGGCGTTTCTCGACCGCCTGGGCGAGCAGCAATGGCAGCCGGGGCGTCCGCTCCCTGCGAGCTGACGCCCCGCCGTCCTGGCGCAGCCCTAGCCGTTCGCGGCCATCCACTGGCGGTAGGCGCGGGCGCCGCAACGATTGTTGTCGCCTGGCGGCGTCCGGGCGCAGATGGCGAACTCGTCGTCGATGCCGTCCCACATCTTGAGCAGATGCGCCGGAAGATCGGCCGAGGCGGAATTGTCGCGATTGAAGTAAGAGATAAAGGCGATGTCCTCTGCATTGGCCATGCAGAAGTCGAGCGTGCCCTTGATGAAGATCGGATTGTCCCAGCCCTGGGTCGTCGGGCGGGTGCCGTCGGCGTTCATCTTCTTGCTCACGAGACCCCATTCGCCCAGGGCGAAGCCCTTGTTCACGGACCGGGCCCATTCCAGCCACGGGCCGATGCCGACCGGCCAGCCCTTCCTGTCGCGCTCGATCAGCGACGCCTGGAAGGCGACCTCGGTGAGGGCCGCCGGATAGAAGTTGTAGTTGTCGGGGCCGATCAGCTTGGCGTTGTCGGGGCAGGTCAGGCGGACATCGACCGGCCCGTTGTGCCGCTTAACCGTATTCCAGTACGGCCAAAGCTGGGAATCGGTGTATGCATAGTCGTTCGGAATCGACGCCTGGACATTGCCAAAAACGTCGAGAAACGCCGCGAAATACCTTCGCAACGCCTCCTGCACGATCTGATAGTCGCCGACCGTCGTCAGCTCACGCATTCCATAGGCACGACGGTAGTCTCGCTTGCCCCAGGTCGTTGCGGTGTTGAGCTCGTGGCAGGCGCGTAGGACGATACGGATCGACTTCAGATTATATTTGATGAAAAAGTCGCGCTTGAAGATCAGCATCTTCTGGCGCCAGATCGGGTCCAGCCAACCATCGGCGGCGATCTGCCAGACTTGGCGCTGCTTGGCCGCGCGCTCGGCCGCTGTCTCGCTGCCCGTGTAGGTGGGAGGTGCCGAGCAGTGCAGATGCGTTCCAGCCGTCACCGCCGCGGCGCTGGTCGGCCAGCTGTCTGGCACCACCATGCTGGGGCCGCTGCAGAACGGCGAGCTGGACCACTGGAAGGCGGAGGTGCGGCCGGTCTTGAGAAAGTCGAGGTACCAGCGCTTCCTGCCCCACGAATTGGCACAAGCGGTGGCGACGCCGAGATAGGTGCCCTCGCTTTCGAACTCGCCGATCAGATCGAGCCCACGCCCGGGCGGCAGCAGGCTCACCATGTGATCCAGGTCGGAATAGCCGCCATGCCAGAAAGGCAGCCCGGAGTTCGGGCCGGTTCCCCAGCCCACCCCGGCCCGGGCGGGGCGACCCACCATGGTGGCGCCCGCCAGTCCGGCGACCGCCACACCACCAATACCGCGAACGAGTTCCCGACGGCTGAGTTTTCTGAGCACAGGCGTTTGCTCCCCATGTATAACGCCTGACCGCTGCAGCCTCACCACCGCCTCAGGGGGAGCATGGGCTGGTTATACTGTTTGTCATCCTGCGAATCAGACGCGTCCGCCACACGCCTGCGCACCGCTCGCCGGGCGAAGGCTTCTTTGCGGCCCAACAATCTTGATCTTACTCAAATAACTACAGAGTTCAACTATAAGATTACTCAACTATCATTACATATTAAAACAGATCATGAATTTCGCGTTACACGCGATCTATCCGTCATGGGCGCACGCCGTTGCTACATTCCACAAACCAATCGAGCACGTAATGGTTGAGCGCAGATACGACCCACTCTATCCGCGCCACTCGGCCCGGCGGTTGGGACGAACTGGCTCAACCGATGCGTGTAATTCGATGCGGCTAGAGGGTGAAGTCGGAGGCATCCAGGGACGAGCCGTCGAAGCCCACCAGCTCGATCTGGAATTCGGGTGCCGGGTCGGCGTTGATGTTCAGCTCGACAATGGTGTTGCCGCCCTCGGCGTACCAATGCAACTGACCGGCCGCGGTGAACGGAGCGTCGCCGATGAAGTCGAATGCCTGATCCCCGAGCCTCGTCGTGTCGGCGTCGATCGCCGCCACATTGATCACGTCCTGGTTCCCGTCCGAGTCGCCGAAATCGAGGATGCGGTCACGCAAGGAGGCGCCGACCCGGCTGTCGTTCGGCACCGTCGACAGGAACACGTCGTTGCCCTCACCGCCGAGCAGCGTGTCCGTGCCGCGCCCGCCATTCAGGACATCGTCACCGTCACCGCCATCGAGATGGTCATGGAGGTCGCCGCGCAGGACCATGTCGTTGCCAGCCCCGCCGGAGACGTCATCATCGTTGTCGTTGCCTTCAAGGACGTCGTCGCCGTCCCCGCCCGTCAGCCTATCGTCGCCGGAGCCGCCCATGATGTAGTCGACCCCGTCCCCGCCGGAGAGCACGTCGTTGGCATTGCCGCCGACGATTACATCAAAGCCGCCACCGCCATCGATGACGTCGACCCCCCCCATGCCGAAGATGCGGTCGTCTCCCACCCCGCCCGAGACTTTGTCGGCACCCTCGCCCGCAATCACCGTCGTGCCGAGGTCATTCGCGTTGAGATCTCGGACGCGCTGCCCCCGATCAGCGGGAAACCCGCCGGGGTCGCATTGACACCGCGTGTCAGAATGAAATCGGTCAGGTCCAGGGGCCACCATCGACCATCGAGCTGCCAGCTCGAACTCCGCACCGGCAGCATCGGCATCGGTGTTGACCTGGATGATCGTGTTGCCACCGACCGTCTCGTAACGGACCTGGCCAGCCGCCGTGAAGGAAGCGGTGCCGATGAAGCTCAGATTGGCGTCGAGGCCGGTGAGATCGATCAGATCCTGATCGCCCGACCGGTCGCCGAATCGCACGATGTGATCGCGATTGTCACCGGCCGGACTATCTGAGGTCACTGAACGCATAGACGTCAGACGCACCTGCCACCGGTGGAGATGTCGACCAAGCCACCGATCAGCAGATCGCGCGATTTAGCAGGTGAGGAGCATCGGCACCTCCTTCACCCCACAGCAGATCGGAATCATCGCCACCGCGGATGATGTCGACCGCAGACGCACCGATCAGAACGTCGCGTCCCGTGCCGCCGTTGAGCTCATTGTCACTGTCGCCCCCGAAGAGGATATCGTTGCCACTGTCGCCAAAGAGGCGATCGACATCGCGCTTGGCCCAGACAAAGTCATTGCCTGCGCCACCATGAACGATATCGTTACCCGGATTGGTAACGGGCCTGATCATTGCCGCCAAGGCCATAGACCGTATCACTACGTTCGCACCGAAAAATGTCGTCGTCTTGCTCCGTACCAGTGATCCTGTCGGGACCCTGGGTGCCCGTGATCAACGCCATGGTGCATGTCCTCAAATGTTCTTGTTTGCCCGCTGCCATGCCGCGAGCCAACCGAGCCCATGGTTCCGCCAGATCGAGTCGGCGACCCGATCGTCACCGCCCCATCCACGCGCCTTCGGCTCCGTATTGTGCCATCCCGCGCGGAGTCCGCTTCCAGGCGACCGCCGAACAGTGTCGCGATCACCGCGGTGCCGCAAGAGCGTTAATGTGCGTATGATTTAAGCAGATCGAGGCATGATCGCCTCGGGCGCGTGATCAGTCGAATTCCACGAGCATGGGGGCATGGCCCGTTTCGACCATATAGCGAACGAGATCGGCCGCACGCAGGGTCGTCGTCGCGTCGTTCTGGAGGGGGTGGCAGTTCACCCATTCGTGCGCCAGCAGCCCCTGATCGAGCACCACCTTCACGCTTCCCGCCGTGTCACTGACGACCGCAAGCGGCGTGACGCTGCCCGGCGTCACGCCCAGCACCTCCGCCAGCAGCTCCGGGCGGCCAAACGAGAAGCGGGGAGCACCCAGCCGGCGCGAGAGCCAGTTGAGGTCCACCTTGAGCTCGTCGCGGCAGGTGACCAGCCACAGGCCGCCCTTCTTGTCCTTCAGGAACAGATTCTTGCAGTGGCCGCCGCTGAGGTGGCGGGTATGCAGCTGCGCCTCCTCGACCGTGAAGACCGGGGGATGCAGGTGGGTGCGGTGCTCGATGCCGAGCGCCGCCAGCCGCTCCAGGATCTCGTCGCGCGTGGTGAGCATGAGGTTACCCTATAGGCTGGCCCCGCAGGGCGAAGGGTCGCGGTCCCGCACCCGGCAGGCTAGCCGTCGGCGGCCTGTCCCATGCGCAAGAACCTGTCGCGCCGCTGCCGCTTGAGCTCCGCCGAGGGAAGCCGCAGCAGCGGGCGCAGCTGACCCTCGATCGCATCGCCCACGGCCGCGATGGTCGTCGCCCTGCCGCGATGGGCACCGCCCATCGGCTCGGGGATAACCAGATCGACGAGGCGATGTCCCAGCAGATCCTGCGCCGTCAGCCGCAGAGCTTCCGCGGCGACGGAGGCCTGGTCCGCGCTGCGCCAGAGGATCGCGGCGCAGCCTTCTGGCGAGATCACCGAGTAGATCGAGTGCTCCAGCATCAGGATACGGTCGCCGGCGGCGAGCGCGATGGCACCGCCCGAGCCACCCTCGCCGACGACGGTGGCGACGATCGGCACGTCGAGCGACAGGCAGACCTCGATCGCCCGGGCAATCGCCTCCGCCTGCCCACGCTCCTCGGCGTCGACGCCCGGATGGGCGCCGGGCGTGTCGACGAAGGTGAGCACCGGCACCCGGAACCGCTCCGCCAGCCGCATCAGGCGCACGGCCTTGCGGTAGCCCTCCGGGCGCGCCATGCCGAAATTGTGGCGGACGCGATCCTCGGTGTCGGCACCCTTCTCCTGGCCCATCACCATGACCGACAGGCCCCGGAATCGACCCAGACCGCCGACGATCGCGTGGTCCTCGGCATACATCCGGTCGCCAGCCAGCGGCGTGAAGTCCTCGATCAGCGCCTGGGCGTAATCGGTGAAGTGCGGCCGGTCGGCGTGGCGGGCGACCTGGGTCTTCTGCCAGGCGGTGAGCTTGGCGTAGGTCTGCGACAGCAGCTTCGCCGCACGCCCCTCGAGCCGGGCAACTTCCTCGGCGATGTCGAGCTCGCTGCCGGCCGCGAGCGAGCGGAGCTCCTTGACCTTGCCCTCGAGCTCGAGGATCGGCTTCTCAAAGTCGAGGAGGGTGCTCATTCGTCCGCCAGGCTGGGCCGCGCGCCGGCGCGGATGTGGCGGCGCCTCCCGCCGTTGTCAATCGCAGAGCCAGCACACCGGGAGGCTCAACCGGCAAACGCCGCCGCCCGCATCATCCCCGTCTCGGGTGGTGGGGCCGTGGCGAGAGGCGACCGCTCCAGGAGCAGATCGGCCGCCTTCTCGGCGATCATGATCGTGGCAGCGTTGGTGTTGGCGCTGACCATGGTCGGCATGATCGAGGCATCGGCGACGCGAAGGCCGCGGATCCCGTGCACCCGCAGCCGATCGTCGACCACGGCCAGCCGGTCATGTCCCATCCTCGCCGTGCCGCAAGTATGGTGCCCGGTCGTCGCTGTGGCGCGAATGTACTCATCGAGCCCATGGTCGGCAGTCCAATCCGATCCGGGGTCGAGCTCCTCGCCGCGATAGGGGTCAAAAGCCGGCTGCGCCACGATGCGACGCAGTGCGCGCAGACCGGCTCGGGTCACGGCCAAGTCCGACTCGGCGCTGAGGAACCGTGGGTCGATGATCGGCTTCTCGTCTGGATCCGGCGAGCGCAGGGCCAGGAAGCCGCGGCTCTCCGGTCGGCTGGGCCAGACTCTCAGGGCGAAGCTGTCGCCGACGCTTTCGCCCGGAAACCAGATCTGGCGGCCGCCGCGCGGAGCATGGATCGGCACGAAGACGACCTGGCAGTCGGGTGCCGGCAGCCCCGCTCGGGTGCGCAGAAATCCTCCAGCCTCCAGCGGGCTGCGCGACAGGGGGCCACGGCCTGCGACGACGGCCTCAACCAGCGCCACCGCCAGCCGGTCGGCCCGCAGCGTGCCGGCCAGCGACACCGCGCGGGTGCAGCGGTAGCCGAGGGAAACGGTGAGGTGATCCTGGAGGTTGGCGCCGACGCCGGGCAGATCCTGTCGCACCTGGATGCCCAGCCGCCGGAGCGCGGCGCCATCACCGATCCCCGAGAGCATGAGCAGCTTGGGGCTGTTGATCGAGCCGCCGCACAGGATCACCTCGCAGCCGGCGCGGGCGCGCCAGATCCGCCCGCGGGCGCTGTACTCGACGCCAATCGCGCGCCCCTCCTCGACCAGGATACGGCGCGCCGCGGCCCGGGTCTCGACACGAAGATTGTGGCGCCCGAGCGCCGGGCGCAGGTAGGTGTGGGCAGTGGTCTGCCGACGGCCAGCCTCGATGTTGAAGTCGTAGACGCCGAACCCGTCCTGCGAGGCGGCGTTGAAGTTCTCGTTGTGCCGGTAGCCGGCCTGAACGCAGGCGCTGAGGAAGGCCTCGGACAGAGGGCTGATCTCGGCCAGCTTCGCCACCCTGAGCGGCCCGTCGCCGCCGTGAAACGCGCCCTGACCGCGCTCGTGGCGCTCCAGACGCTTGAAGTAGGGCAGCACCTCGGCGAACGACCAGCCACGGTTGCCGAGGGCACGCCAGTGATCGAAATCGTAGCGATGACCGCGGACGTACTGGGCGCCGTTGAACACGAACGAGCCGCCGACCATGCGCCCGCGCGGAAGGAAGATCCGGCGTCCCACCAAGTGCGTCTGCGGCTCGGTGTGGAAGTACCAGTTGTTGCAGCGCGACTGGAACAGCCGGGCAGCGAGCATCGGCAGGCGATGCAGTGGGTTTCCACCGGAGCCGCCGGCCTCGAGAAGCAGCACCGTCCTGGAGCCGCAGGCGCTCAGTCGCTCCGCAAGGACACAGCCGGCTGAGCCGGCGCCCACGATGACGAAATCGAACCAGCCGCTATCGGCGTCCACGACACGGATTCCAATGTTTGGCAACGCCGTATCGAGTACAGGATTTCCCGACGCGCGCGAGATACATCCGGCAGCAAATCATCGGCACGGGCCACACTGCCGATCGTCGCAGCCCATTGATTGATGTCAGTACCCAGTTTGCTGCTATTGTTGGGCGAGTTTACTCGCGGTGCAGTAGTATTGTAAACGACTGACACTGCACCAGGTGGTGACTGACCCAAACGCAGCCCGTGCATTCGGACGTGACGACGCGCCCGGTTCCTCGCGGTCACGCTGCCCGGATCAGAGCGGCAGCGTGGTGAGTTCCGCGAGGTTGACCCGGAGACAGCGGGCGAGCAGGCCGCCGATCTCGCGCTGCGCATCGAGCGCGTGACCCATCACCTCCTCGGCCGTGTCCAGGGTCAGACCCCAGTAGGCGGAGGCGGAAGTGCCGACGGCCGGTCCGGCACGGCCGACGGTGCTCTTCAGGTAGCGGTACTGGGTCCGAGCGATCTCGTCGAACGCGTCGGCGACGAGTGCGCGCACCTCCTCGGCCACGGCGAGATTGCCCCGCTGCAGGATCAGCCACGCCTCCAGATCGAAGCCGGCGCGCTCGGCGCTCATTGGAAGCGACGGCGGAGTCCCGGCGCTGCTGCGTGGCCTGCTCGTGTCCGACAGACAGGTCGCCATGCGGCGCTCCCGATTGCTGTCCACCCTTCAGGTCTAAGGGTCAAACCGGCCGGCCGCAATGGCCAACCGCTCGGCCGGATGCCGCAGGCTCCGGCGGCCTCAACGCCGCGTCGATCCGGGCGCAGGCTGCCCACCGGCCCGGGCCGACGCCGAAGCCAGCGTCTTGCGCAGCTCGGCCTCCATCGCCTGGAGCTGCTGCTCCGCCTCGGCGCGCTTGCGCTTGCCCTCGTCGGCGATCTGCAGGCTCTCATTGATGGTCGCGACCAACCGCGCGTTGGCCTCCTTCACCGTCTCGATGTCGAACACGCCGCGCTCGACCTGCCGGCGCACCTCGGCGTTGGCGCGCTGCAGGTTCTCAGCGTTGTTCTTGAGCAGCTCGTTGGTGAGATCGGATGCGGCTTTGACGGAATCCGCGGCTTCGCCCATCCGGTAGATGGTGACCGCCTGGGCCAGCTGCTGCCGCCAGAGCGGCACCGTGTTGGCGATGGTGCTATTGATCTTGGTGACCAGCGCCTTGTCGTTCTCCTGGACGAGCCGGATCGACGGCAGCGCCTGCATGGTCACCTGGCGCGTCAGCAAGAGGTCGTGCACGCGGCGCTCGAGATCGTCGCGCGCGGCGCGCAGGTCGCGCAGCTTCTGCGCCCTGATCACGTCGTCCGAACCCTCGACCTCCTTGGCCAGGGCCGGGATTACCTGCTCGTCGACCTCCTTGAGCTTGGCGCGACCCGCTGCGATATAAATCTCGAGAGTACGGAAATAGTCCAGATTGGCCTCGTACAGCTTGTCGAGCCGCACGATATCGGTCAGCATCTTGGTCTTGTGCTGCTCCAGCTGGGTCGTGATCGTATCGATCTGGCTGCGCACGTCTTCGTACTTGTCGAGATATTTCTGCACCTCGCTCTTCGCGCCGAACAGCCGGGCGAGGAAGCCGGGCCGCTCAGTCGGGTCGACATCGCCGATGTCGATCTCACGCAGCTTCGCCACCATCGCGTTCAATGCGTTGCCGGCCGGGCCGATGTCCTTGGTGCGGACGTTCTCCAGCATGGTGTCGGACACCGTGCTGAGCTGCTGCTGCGCCTTGCTGCCGAAGAAGATGATCGAGTTGCTGTCGCTGATGTCGAGCTCGCGCATCGCCTGCGCGACCTGCTGCTCGACCGGCCCCACCAGATCGATCTGCAGGTCGCCGGCCAGCTCCTTGTCGAGCACCGCGAGCCGGCCGGCGAGCGATTCGGTCGCCAGGGGCGGCAGGGTGACCGCGCTATCCTCGGTCTTGGTCGGCTGGTCGGCCACGGAGCCTCTCCCTCTGCTGTACGGTCCCGTCCGGCGGCTCAGTGCACGCCTTCACGCTTGAGCTGGGTCTCGAGAACCTCGATCTGCACCTCGAGGTCGAGACGGTCGTCCTGCTTCAGGACTTCCTCCTGCTCGTCGAACACCTGCTCGATCGTCATCAGGACCCGGCGAAAGTTCTCCGCCAGCGCCGTGTCGGCGAGATCGCGCTGCTGCGCGGCATATTTCGCGACGACGTCCCGCGTGCCATCGAGATAGGTCACCAGAAAGCGCCGGGCTCGGGTCAGGTTCTTCGGGTCCTGCTCGAGCTGGCCGAGAATCGTGCGGGCCTGACTGCAGATCCGGTCCAGGCGGGCCTTGAGCTCACGCGAGTGCAGGCCCTGGCTGGCATGCTCGATGCCGCGCACTTTCCGGTGCGCCTCCTCCAGCGCATCCAGGACCTCCTTGCTGCGAATGCCCGCCCGCTGGGCCGCCGCCTCGAGTGCCGCCCGGTCCGCCTTCGGGTCCAGCCCGTAGGTCAGGATCGAGGCGCCAAGGACCAGCACACCGTAGAGCACGCCCATGCTGAGCGGATCGCCCGAGCCGAGGCTCGCCACCATGGCCCCGGCACCGGCCGCCAAGGAGCCCATGAGCTTCCAAGGGGTCGGGCTGCGAGCCAGCGCCCAGCCCCGGTTCAGGACCTCCTCGCGGCTGCCGCGCTCGACCGACCGGCCGCCGAGATAGAGCAGTGCCATCGCCGTCACGAAGGCGAGCGCCTCGCGAAAGCTGCCACGCATCAGGGCCAGAAACAGCGGCCAGACGAACAGACCGGCCCAGATCTTCAACAGCCAGCCACGCGCCGGCGACATCGGCAGGACCGGGAGGCCCCCCGTGACTTGCCCGCCGCCGACCCGCCGCGAGGTGCCTGGCGCCTGGTGTCCCTTCTGCTGCACGCCCACGATACTCCCAGGTGGCCGGATCCGGCTCAGAACAGATGAAACACCCACAGCGTCGAGGCCCGCAGCCACAGGATCCCGAGCAGAATGCCGAGGATCGTGCCGCCCAGAACCGTCCGTCCGCTCATCCCGTCTCTCCGACTACACGTCAGAGGCTAAGATAAGGACCAGGCGGGCCCGGTGAAGAGTATCCTGGTTCCCGCCACCGATTATCGCAGCGCGGCCCAGGGCGGTCGAGGTCCTGGCTTGCGCCGTGGCGTGGATGAGGCGTAGGCCGCCCTGACCGAGCGGCCAGGCGTGGCGGACCCAACCAGCGATGCTCAGTCACTATGGTGCAGCGGCGGGCATCGTCGGCGGCATCACCCTGCTCCAGTTCGCCAACACCGTGCTGTCGGTCATCCTGCCCCTGACCCTGGCGCTCAATGGCTACTCCGGCACGGTGACCGGCCTCGTGGTGACGGGCTACGGCGTGGGCTTCCTGGCCGGCTGCGTGGTCAACCCGCGGCTGATCCGCGACGTCGGCCACATCCGCGCCTTCGCCGTGCTGGCCGCGATCTGCTCGGTGACCAGCATGGTGTTCGCGCTGAGCGGCCTCATCGCCTTGTGGGTCCTCCTGCGCATCGTCATGGGCTTCTGCCAGGCGGGCCTGTTCACCGTGGTCGAGGGCTGGCTGAGCGCCGCGGCGCCGCCGCACGCCAGGGGCGGGGTGCTCTCGTTCTATCTCGTGGCCACCAAGGTGGCGATCGTCGGCGCGCAGGTCCTACTGGCGCAGATCGGAGCCGGCTCGCCAGTCTGGTTCGAGGTCGCGGGTGCGGTGTTCACCCTGTCGCTGATCCCGGTCGCGCTGACCCGGACCCCCCAGCCCCCGCCTCTGCGGCTCGAATATCTGGGGCCGCTGGCACTCTATCGGCTGGCGCCGGCCGGGGTCGCGGGCTGCCTCGTGTCGGGCCTGGTCAACAGCGCCCTGCTCGGCCTGACGCCGCTCTTCGGCACCCGGGTCGGGCTGGACGCTCGCACGACGGTCTGGCTGCTGACATCCTTCCAGCTCGGCAGCTTCCTGTTCCAGTGGCCACTGGGGCGCCTGTCCGACCGGATGGACCGCCGGCTCGTGATCGTCGGCTGCGCCAGCATGGTGGCGCTGCTCTCGGTGGTCACGGCCCTGATCCCGGCGGGCCTGTGGCTGCTGGGGCTCTATCTGCTCCTCGGCGGCACCTCCTTGACCTTCTACGCCGTCGCCATGGCGCACGCGTCCGACTTCGCGGAGCCCGACCAGATGGTCGGGGTGAGCAGCAGTCTGCTGCTCGCCTGGGCCGCCGGAGCGGCCCTCGGGCCGACCGTCGCGGCACCGTTCCTGGACGTGCTGGGGCCGCGGGGGCTGTTCCTCTACAGCGGCATCGTCGCCACCGGCCTCGCGGCCTTCGTGCTGTGGCGCATGTCGCGCCGGGCCTCGCCGCCCGCCAAGGAGGGCTTCGTCGACATCGCCGCGACCACGCCGCGCGTCGCCGAGATCGACCCGCGGGTCCCGGAGAACCCCGCCGCTTGACGGGATGCCGGTGGTTCGCCATCCCGGGCGCCAACCACAAAAGGGGGCAGTTGCGATGATGCGCGTCACCGACCGCCGAGCGCTCGGCAATTCCGGCCTCGAGGTACCGGCCATCGGCTTCGGCGGTGCGCCGCTCGGCAACCTGTTCCAGGAATTCTCCGACGGTCAGGCACGTGACACGGTCCGTGCGGCCTACGATGCCGGCATGCGCCTGTTCGATACCGCCCCCCTCTATGGCTTCGGCCTGTCGGAGCATCGGATCGGGGAGGCGCTGCGCTGGCTGCCTCGCGACAGCTATGTCCTGTCCACGAAGGTCGGTCGCCTGCTGCGGCCCAGGCCCGCCGAGCAGCTCGACGGCGGCCTGTTCAAGAAGATCCTGCCGTTCGAGGGTGTCTACGACTATTCCTATGACGGCGTGATGCGCTCGGTCGAGGACAGCCTGCAGCGCCTCGGCCTGGACCGCATCGAGATCCTGCTTATCCACGACGTCGACGTCTGGACGCACGGCAGCGAGGCAGCCCGACTGCAGCGTTTCGGCGAGGTGATGGGCGGCGGCTACCGCGCCATGCTCAAGCTGCGCGAGGAGCGGGTGGTCCGCGCCATCGGCGCCGGCATCAACGAGGTGCAGGCCTGCGAGGAGTTCGCGCGCGCCGGCGACTTCGACTGCTTCCTCCTGGCCGGGCGTTACACCCTGCTTGAGCAAGGTGCGCTGGACACGCTCCTGCCCTACTGTGCGGAGAAGAGCATCTCGCTGCTGATCGGCGGCCCGTACAATACCGGCATCCTGGCCACCGGCGCGGTCGAGGGCGCCTACTACAACTATGCCCCCGCCCCCGCGGAGGTGATGGAGCGCGTGCGGCGGATCGAGGCCGTGTGCGCCCGGCACCATGTCCGGCTGGCCAGCGCTGCCCTGCAGTTCCCGCTCGGCCACCCCAACGTCGCCACCCTCATCCCCGGCGCCCGCTCGCCGGAGGAGATCGGGGAGAACCACCGGATCTTCGAGGTCGACATCCCGGCCTCCTTCTGGGCCGACCTGAAGGCCGAGGGCCTCCTGCGCGCCGACGCGCCGACACCGGGCTGAGTTTCCTTCGGCGCGACGCGGGTCGACAGCGGCCGGCGGTCCGGCCATTCTGCTGATCAGCGCAAAGCGACAAGCGGGAGCTGGCGCTCCCGCCGGAGGAGATCGACCTCATGCAGCTCCTGGCCTTTGGTCGCCAGTTCGCACGACTCCGCAATACCGCCGCCACGGCCGTCCTGTTGCTCGGCGTGTCGTACGGATCGGCGCACGCGATCGACGACTTTTTCCCAACCTTCGGCAATGTCGGGATCGATGTCCGGCACTACGCCATCCGCCTGGACGTCCAGGGCAAGGGCACCCACGTCGACGGCCGCGCGGTACTGAGCATCCAGGCGACGCAGCGCCTGAACGAGTTCTCGCTCGATCTCAGCCACCTGAGGGTCCAGAGCGTGGAGATCGACGGGGTCAGGGCGAGGTTCAGCCAAAGGCCCGGCAAGCTGATCGTCCGGCCGGCCCAGGCCATCCCTAGGGGTGACCGGTTCAAGGCCGTCATCCTCTATTCGGGCGTGCCGCGCACCATCCCCGACCCGACGGTCGACGATCCAAGCTCGATCCCTGGCCTGGGCTGGAGCAAATGGACCGGCGCCTCCTACGTCGTCAGCGAGCCCGTGGGTGCGGGCACCTGGTATCCCGCGAACGACGTCCCGACGGACAAGGCGAGCTACCGCTTCACCGTTCTGGCCGACGAGCCCTACACCGCCGTCGCGAACGGCGTGCCGGTCTCGCTCACCGACCTCGGCACGCGGCGGCGCTATGTCTGGGAGCAGCGCCAGCCGATGGCGAGCTATCTCGCGATCACCGACATCGGCGAGTTCAAGCTCGAGCGCAGCCAGTCGGCGAGCGGCGTGCCGGTCCGCAACTACATCACGGCGGCCACTCCGCCTGCCGGCGTGGCGGCGCTGCGCAGGACCGCGGCCATGATCGATTTCGTCGAGAAGCTGGTGGGACGGTACCCATTCGACGGCTACGGCTCGGTGCTGGTCGACGATCCGGAGCTCACCTACGCCCTCGAGACCCAGGCAATGTCGACCTTCCAGAGCTCCTGGGTCGACGAGCTCACCGTCGTGCACGAGCTCGCCCATCAGTGGTTCGGCGATTCCATCACCGTCGCGGAGTGGCGAGACCTGTGGCTCGCCGAAGGATTCGCCACCTACTTCGAGTTCCTGTGGGATTTCCGTGGCGACCAGGCCGGCTTCGACCAGGCATTGAACGACCTCTACGAGTACGCTGTCAGCCGAGGCATCGGCCCGGCCGTCGTCAGCCGCCCGCAGGACCTGTTCGCCGACAACACCTACTATCGGGGCGCCCTGACCCTGGAGGCGTTGCGCCGGACCGTGGGCGACAGGGCGTTCTGGCAGACCATTCGGCGCTGGTATCAGACCTACCGCAACGGCAATGCCACCTCGGGCGACTTCATCAACCTCGCCGCAAGCATCGGCGGCAGGCAGGCCCGCCCGCTGCTGCACGCCTGGCTGTACGAGGAGCCGGTGCCGCCCATGCCGGGAACCGCCACCGCGACCGCGCTGGCCGCCTCCCAGGCGAGCAAGGCGGCGGCGATCGCCCCGCCCAAGCTCGGTGTCGGCGTGCGCCGGCGGCACGGACCCTGATGCGTCTGAGGCGGGTCCGGTCTCCGGCTATGGGAGTTTAGCGGCCGGCCCTTCCGGCAGGCCTGCCCGGCGAAGGCTGCCGAGCCAAGTCTCGCGGTCCTGGGCCTGCCGGAAGGGTTGACGCGCTGCTTCGGCGAGCGTGAAGCGAGTGTCATTCGCGACAAATTCCGAGATCAGCCTCTGCGCGGTGGTCAGGTCGTCTGGCCCTCCTCGCTGGACATAAGCCACGGCCAGGACGATCTTCAGATCGTTCGATTGCTCCGGGATGCTCTCGATGGTCTTGATTGCATCGTCATAGCGGCCATCGAACAGCTGCGCGTAACCAAGATTCCAGCTGTACCACCACGCATTGCTAGGACTGCGAGACATGGCCTTTTCGATCTGTACTATTGCCTCACTCGGCCGTCCGTCGGCAACCAACGCATCACCCATATCCGCGAGCAGCACAGGATCATTGGGGCTCAGATCCAACGCACGCTTATAGTCGATCATTGCCTCATCTATCCGATCCGACCAAAGAAGAGCAAGCGCACGCGCCCAATAGCCGTAGTGACCATCAGGAAACCGCTTGACCGCCTCTTCGGCAAGCTGAAGAGCTTTATCTCTTGAGCTAGCCGAATCGTTACTCCAGTTATTCGTCCATTCCTTCAGAAAGCTGTATGAGTTATACAAATATGCACGACCAAAGCTCGGGTCTGTCTTCATTGCTTTCTCGAAGTAGGTTCGAGATTGGTTATTCAAATCTGCGCTATTCTCGAACATCAACCCCATACCTGTAACCCAGTCCTGGAACGCGGACATATTGATCCTTTCATCATTAAGCTGAGTATACATCATCTGACTGTCCCGCGAAGTCCCCGCGGCTTCCGAGAACTTCACCAGCATGCGTTGCAGGAGGTTCCCTGGCAGAACCAGGACCTTGGGCGATCGTAGCTCGACGGAGTCTGCCCACACTATGTCGCCGGACGCGGCGTTGAGCAACTCCAGATTAAGCTTCGATGCGATGTCGGTTCCGACGACACCACCCCGCACCACGTAACCGATCCTGTAGCTATCCGCGAGCGCTCTCGGGGTCAGCTTTTCGGCAAGCATCGACTCGGCCGAATCCTGAGATATCACTCGAAATGCCAGTTGCCCGGCGAGGACCTGGTGCACTTCCAAGGTTGCCGCATAAGCGACAAGATCGCGGCTCTCATCGCCGGTGAGGTTACTGATCGGCAATACCGCGACCGATGGCCTGGCCTCGTCGCGCGCCCGTTCCGCGGCCAAGCTCTGCTCCGTCGAAGTGGGCCACCAAAGGTTGGGCGACAGCTTGCCAACCACGGCCCCAGCCGCGACGAGCAGAGAGATTGCAGCGGCCGTCGTGAGCAGGATTTTCCGCAGGCTCGCGCTCTGCCGACCGAACCTGCGGGCCGTCGTCGTCCCCATGGTGACGTGGGCGACCACCGGTTCCGCGATGTTCTTCAGGCGGCAAGGGCCCAAGGTCCGCATTCGCAGCGGCAGCTGCTTGTGGGTGAGGTCATACACCACGCCGGACATGCACACGCCGCCAGGAGGCGCCAATTGCTGCAGCCGAGCGGCGACATTGACGGCATCGCCGACGAGGTCGACGCCTTCCTCCATGACGTCACCGTAGTGGATCCCAATTCGCCACAATAGGCGCAGCTCGCTGGGATAGTCACTGACGGCAGCCGCAAGCTCATCTTGGGCGCGAACCGCGGCAGCGACCGCATCAACGGCACTCGAGAAGCGTCCTACGAGAGAATCGCCGGAAACACCGCATATTCGTCCGTCATGCGCTTCGAACACATCGGCGAACAACTTCCGAGCCATGAGCAGCTGTGCGCGGCCAGCCTCCTCGCTGCACTCCATCACTTTGCTGTATGCTGCGCCGTCGGCAAAGACAATTCCGGCCACAGTACGCCGTACTCGGCCGACAGCCGCAGCGAGCGACACCACGCCCAATCTGGGACCTTGCCCAGCAGCTGATCCGACCGAGGCCACGACACCAATCCCGCGCGTCAATGCCGATAGCTTGGATGCGGCGGCGCTAGCCGTCAATCCTTGCCGAATCGAAAGCAATCAACACGACGGCTGCAGTACGGCTTACCCTCAGGTCTCGCGCAGGGCGCGGCGGAAGCTGTTGCGGATCGGCTCGATCAGGTATTCGAAGGTCGTCCGCTCGCCCGTGATGATCATGGCCTCGGCGGGCATGCCCGGGCTCAGCTTCACCTCGGGCGTCTTCTTCTGCACCTCGGCCATGTCGACATAGATCTGGGCGGTGTAGTACGGCTCGCCGGTCTTCGGGTCGGTCAGGCGATCGGCGGACACCTGCACCACCTCGCCCCGCACCCGCGCCATGTGCCGGGTGTGGAACGCGGTCAGGTGGACGTCGGCCTTCAGGCCCGGATGCACGACATCGATGTCCTTGGGCGAGACGCGCGCCTCGATCACGAGCCGCTGGTCGCGCGGCACCAGATCCATGATCGGCTCGCCCGGCGTGACGACGCCCCCAATGGTGCGCAGCTTCAGATCGACGACCTCGCCCGCGACCGGCGCGCGGATTCTGGTCCGGTCCAGCCGGTCGGTGGCCGCCTTGACCTCGGCGCGCAGCCGCGTCGCGGCCGCCAGGGACTCGGCAAGGTCGGTCGCGACCTCTTCCGCCCGGCTGCTGACCAGCGCCGCACGCTCGGCCTGGGTGGCAACGATGAGCTCGCGCGTGCCCGCGGCACTGTTGACCGCCGTATTGCGCTGGCCCTCGAGATCGGCGCGCGCTCGCTGCAGCGCGAGCAGGCGCGGCTTGCGGTCGAGCCCCTTGCGCAGCAGGTCCTCGACCGTGGTGATCTCCTCGTCGATCAGCTCGATCTGACGATCCACGCTCACGAGCGAGCCCTCATAGGAGGCGAGGTCTGCCCGCGCCTGCGCGACCTTGCCGTCACGCATCGCCACCTGATCGGCCAAAGCCCGTCGCCGTGCCGTGAGGCTCCGCCGCTCCGCGTCGATCAGCGCCCGCACCGTGGGGTCCTCCGCACCCGCCGCGAGCAGATCCTCCGCGAACGCCGGCGTCTCGGCGTCGGATTCCTCGGCGGCGAGCCGGGCGCTGCGGGCCAGCATCGACACGAGCTGCGCCTTGGCGGCGTTGTAGTCCGCGAGCGCCCGCGTGTCGTCGAGGACGACGATCACGTCGCCCGCCTCGACCTTGCTGCCCTCACGCACGCGGATCTCCGAGACGATCCCGCCCTCGAGATGCTGGACCGTCTTGCGGAAGCCCTCGGGCGCCACATAGGCCGGCGCCACGGCAGCGCCGGACAACGGGACGAGAAACGCCCATGTGCCGAAGCCGCCGAAGAAGACCACCAGGATCGTCGCCGCCGCGATGACCGGGCCGCGGAAGCCGGCGGCACACTCGACCGCATCGCCCGCCTTGGGTTGCTGGTCCATCGCCATGCTCCTCAGGCCGCGCGCGCCGGGCGCACCAGCTCGCCCAGGATCGCGTCGCGCGGGCCGAACCTGACCACCTCGCCGTTCTCCACCACGATGATCCGATCGGCATGGCGCAGCACGTTCAGGCGGTGCGTGACCAAGATTACCGTGGCCTGTCGCTCCTTCAGGGCCATGAGCGTGCTCGCGAGCGCATTCTCGCCGGCCCCGTCGAGATGGGCGTTCGGCTCGTCGAGCACCACGAGCTTGGGATCGCCGTAGATGGTGCGGGCAAGCCCGATCCGCTGGCGCTGACCGGCCGACAATGGCGCGCCGTCGTCCCCTAACGGCGTGTCGTAGCCCTTGGGCAGCTGGAGGATCAGCTCGTGCACGCCCGCGGCCCTGGCAGCCTGAACCACACGCTCGGCGTCCGGCTCGGGGGCCAAGCGGCCGATATTCTCGGCGACTGTGCCGGCGAACAGACCGGTGTGCTGCGGCAGGTAGCCGACATGCGGTCCGAGCACCGAACGGCTCTGGGTGGCGATGTCGACGCCGTCCAGGCGTACGATGCCCGAGCTGGGCTTGAGCACGCCGATCAACAGCCGGCATAGCGTGCTCTTGCCCGCGCCCGACGGGCCGACCATGCCAATGAACTCACCGGGCTCGACCGACAGCGTCGTCGGCTTGAGGATCGCCCGATCCTCGACCGTGTAGCCCACCCGGTCGAGAACGACCGCGCCGTTCGGCGGCGGAAGGGTCAGCGCATCCTTGCCGGCGGGTGCGAACGCGAGCAGGACCCGCAGCCGCTGCCAGCATTCGCTCGCCTGGACCAGCGACCGCCAGCCCGAGAGCATCTGCTCGATGGGTGCCAGGGCGCGGCTGAGCAGGATCGAGCTCGCGATCATGCCGCCCGAGGTCAGCTGTCCCTGGAGGACCAGATAGGCGCCCAGCGCCATGGCGCCCGCCTGGATCATCAGCCGGGCCGACCGGGCGAAGCCCGACACGACCCCGCCGCGCTCATAGGCGAGCTGCTGCAGGATGAGCACCTTGTCGTGCAGCTTGGCGAAACGGCTCTGCAGATGAGGCAGGAGCCCCATCGCGGTCACAACCTCCCGCTGCCTGCCGAGCGATTCGACCTGCCGCTGGGCGCGGGGCGAGATCGCGTTCGCCTCCTTGAGGCGATGGCGGGCCACCACGTCGCCGAGCACCGCCAGCCCGGCCAGCAGGATGGCGCTGATCAGACCGAACAGGCCGAGATCCGGGTGGAGCAGCCAGACGAGGGCGAGTGCCAGCGGCAGCCAGGGCGCGTCGAAGATCGCGGTCAGCGCCGGCCCCGACAGGGTCTGGCGCAGCTGCGTCAGATCGCGCAGGCCCTGGCCGGGGTCGCCGGCCTGGGCCCCCGCCGCGAGCAGCATCGGCGACAGCCGGGCGCCCAGGCGGGTAGACAGACGCGCCAGTACTGAAGTACGCACGGTCTCGAGCAGGCCGAGCGCGGCCAGGGCGCAGCCCGTGATCAGCGTCAGCGCGATCAGCGTGTCTTGGCTGCCGCTCCCCAGCACCCGGTCGTAGACCTGCAGGGAGAACATCGGTACGGCGAGCATCAGGATGCTGATCGCAAAGCTGATCAATCCGGCGAGTATGAGGGGCGAACGCGCCGCACCGGCCACCAATTGCCGCGGTTTCGCCTGCAAATCACTGTTCACGGTTGTATCCTTCCGCACCGCACGGCACCATGTGGCGCGAATCGCGGGGCGGTGCAACCGCCTCGGACGTGTGGCTATTGGTTAGGCGTGCTCTGATGCACCGCCATCTCGGTCGCGGCGCGGCGGTGACTGGTGAGCGACCCTGCGTTGCGGTTCGCCACCGGCTGGACTATGGACCAGAGAAGCCTCGGGTAGGAGTCTTTCCGCCGCATGCGCATCCTCTTCGTGAACTACGAGTATCCGCCGCTCGGTGGCGGGGGTGGCGTCGCCACCCGCGACATCGCGGTCGAGCTCGCCAAGCGGCACGAGGTGGATGTCCTGACGTCGGCGGCGCCCGATCTCGATGCCTTCGAGCAGAGCGAGGGGGTGAGCATCTACCGGGTGCCCGTGGTCGGGCGCACCCGTCGCTCGACCGCGTCGATCGTATCGATGATCTCGTTCTGGCCGATCGGCATCCGGCATGGGCGTCGGCTGCTGAGCGCGCGGTCGTACGACGTTGTCAACAGCTGGTTCGCGGTACCTAGTGGGCCCACGGGCATCAACCTCGCACGGTATTTTCACGCCCCGCACGTGGTCACGATGGCGGGGGGCGACATCTACGACCCCTCGAAATGGTACACGCCCGACAAGAACCCGATCCTGAGAATGGCGGTGCGCCGCGTGCTCGCAGGATCGCACGGCCATGTCGCCGTCTCGACCGATCTCGCCCGCCGCGCCCGCGCGATCTACGGCTTCGAGGGTCCGATCGACGTCATCTCCCTCGGCGCGCCGGCGCCCAGATTCACGCCGGCCACGCGGGCCGAGCTGGGCCTTGAGCCGGGCGTCGTCTATCTCGCGACCGTCGGGCGCCTGGTCCGCCGCAAGAATCTCTCGTCCCTGGTTGCCGCGTTGTCCCGGCTCGGGCGCGACGAGGTCCAGCTGCTGATCATCGGCGACGGCCCCGAGCAGTCCGCGCTTGAGGCCCAGGCGCAACAGCTCGGCGTGGCGCAGCGCATCCAGTTCCGCGGCTTCGTGCCGGAAGAGACGAAATATCAGCTTCTGCAGGCGGCCGACGTATTCGTGCTGCCGTCGCTGCACGAGGCGTTCGGCCTGGTCTACCTTGAGGCCATGCACTGCGGCCTGCCGGTCGTGGCCGGGCGCCCGGGCGGCCAGGAGGACTATTTATCCGACGGCCGTACGGGATTCCTGGTGCCGCATGCCGACATTGACGCCCTCGTCGCGGCCTTGCAGCGTCTCGTGATCGATCCGGAGCTGCGGGCGACGATGAGCCAGTACAATCGTACCGTCGCACAACGGTTCAGCGTTGCCGCGACCGCGGACGAGTACGAGACCCTGTTCAGTCGGTTCGGGCGGACGGAGCCGGCGCCAGCCTGCGCGGCGGCGTGAGTTCCGCAGCTGGTGACCCGGGCCGGCCGGCGTCGTCGTGTGTCGGCTGACCGCGGGGCTTGAGGCTGCGCCCCTGCAGGACAGCGAGGAGGTCGAGGTGAGCGTGCACCAGGTCGAGAGCTTGACACGTGGCGACAGATCCAATCCGGGGATCGGCGGATCGCGCCGGTTGGCCGCGCGGCTCGAGCCGTTCGATTCCTACTGGCAGGCCCCGGCCGACGTCGATGCCGGCTACGCCAAGTTCGCCGCCTATTACCGCGCCAACTACCTGCCCCATCTGCCGGCGGACCGGGCGGCGCGGATCCTCGTCGTCAGCTGCGGACCCGGCTATCTGGTAAGCCTTCTGCGCGATGCCGGCTACACCGATGTGCGCGGCATCGATTCGGATCCGGAGAAGACGGCGCACGCCCGGCGCCGCGGCCTGCCCTGCGAGACCGCCGAGGCCTTTCCCTATCTCGAGCGCAACCGCGAGCCCTTCGACGTCGTGATCCCCGAGCAGGAGCTCAACCACCTGACGCTCGACGAGCAGCTCGAGTTCCTGAGCCTGTGCCTGCGGAATCTCAAGCCGGGCGGGCTGATGATCGTCTACGGGCTCAACGGCGCCAACCCGCTGGTCGGATCGGAGAATCTCGCCCACAACATCGACCATTTCAACACCTTCACCGACTACAGCCTACGTCAGGTCCTGCAGCTAGCCGGCTTCACCGACATCAAGGTGATGCCGCTCAAGCTCTACGTGTTCTGGAAGAACCCGCTCAACTACGCCGGTCTCGCCGCGACCACGCTGCTCGAGCTGTTCTTCCGGCTGTGCTTCATCCTCTATGGCAAGGACGTGAAGGTCCTCACCAAGAAGCTCGCAGCGGTGTGCACAGCACCGCGCTGAGGCTCGATCGATGCAGCGTGACCTCGCGGCGCTCGCGCGGACCGAGTTCGACCTCGTCGTGATCGGCGGTGGCATGTTCGGCGCCGCGGCGGCCCTGGATGCGGCACGGCGCGGCCTGTCCACCGCGCTGGTCGAGCGGGCGGATTTCGCAGGCGCCACGTCGGCCCATTCGTTCAAGATGGTCCATGGCGGCATCCGATATCTGCAGCATGCGGACCTTGTCCGCGTCCGCCAGTCGGCGCGGGCGCGGGCGGCGTTCCTGCGGGCGGCGCCGCATCTTGTCCGACCGCTGCCGATCGTGGTCCCCACCTATGGATGGGGGATGAAAAGCAGGCCCGTGCTGCGCGCGGGCATGGCCGCCTACGACCTGCTCACGGCCGACCGCAATCGCGGCATCGCCGATCCGCAACGCCGGATACCCTGGGCCCAGTTCATCGGCCGTGACGAGGTGCGGCGGCGCTATCCCGGCCTGGCAGCCGAGGGCCTGACCGGAGCGGGCATCTTCTGCGACGGCCAGATGCACAATCCGCCGCGCCTCGTCCTGGCCTATGTCCAGAGCGCCGCCGCCGCCGGTGCGGTCTGCGCCAACTATGTCGAGGCCGTCGGTCTGCTGCAGCGTGACGGGCGCGTGCGCGGCATCGTCGCGCGCGACACGCTCGAGGGCGACCGTTTCGAGATCCGGGGCCGCATCGTCCTGAACGCGGCAGGCCCCTACGCCGAGCACATTCTGAGCCAGGGGCTGGGCCGCGCGCTCGATCCGCCGACGCCGTTCTCGCGCGACGCCTATTTCATCGTGCGCCGGCCCTTGGTCGCCGGTGACCATGCGCTGACCCTGCCGTCGCTGAGCAGCGACAGCGACGCGAAGCTCAGCCGCGGGACGCGTCATCTCTTTCTCGTGCCGTGGCGGGGCGCGACGCTCGTGGGCGTCTGGCACAAGGTCCATCGCGGCCATCCCGACAGCTACGGGATCGAGGAGGTCGAGCTCGCCGCGTGGATCGACGAGATCAACCGCGCCTATCGCGGCATCGGCCTCACCCTCGCGGACGTGGCCCTCGCCAGCGCCGGGCTCGTGCCCTTCGGCGAAAGCGATCCCGACGCCCGGGGGCTGAAGTTCGCCCACCGCTCGCGGCTGGTCGACCATCGCGCGGAACGCGGGCTCGACGGGCTGCTGACCCTGATCGGGGTGCGGTACACGACCGGCCCCGTCGAGGCGGTCGAGGCCGTCGACCTCGTCGCCACGCGGCTCGGGCGCAAGACGCCGCCATCTTGCATCGAGCACGAGCCGGTCCATGGCGGCCGGGTCGAGGACTTCGAGGGCTTGGTGCGCGAGCTCGCGGCGGATGCGCCGCGCGGGCTGGACGGGCCGACGATCCGGTCGCTGGCGCACAATCACGGGAGCGAGGCCAAGGCGGTGTTGCGCCTCGCCGCCGAGCGCCCGGCACTCGGTCGGAGGCTGCCGGAGAGCACGGTGCTCGGTGCGGAGATCGTCCAGGCGGCGCGTTCGGAGATGGCCCAGTCGCTCGCCGATGTGGTATTCCGGCGGACGGAGCTGGGCACGCTCGGGCACCCGGGCGACGCGGCGCTCGAGACGGCGGCGCGGATCATGGCGGACTGCATGGGCTGGGACTGTCGGCGGCGCGAGGAGCAGATGGACCAAGTCCGGGCGCGGCTGCGGCTCGCGGCCACCGGCCGGGCCATGCTCGCCGAGCCGGCGCCGGCCGCGGCACTCGTGACCTAGCTGCAACGCTTTGCGGCTCGTCGACACAGGAGCCTTGTCCGGGCGCCGCCGCCACGTATGTTGCAATGCGACAGAGCTTCCTTGATCTGCGGGCGCCGTGGCAGAATGGGAGCGTTCGGTCGAGCGCGGGAGGTAGGCGCTTGACCTTTCGTTAGTAAAGGTCGGCCATCCTGCGCGAGCGGACAGGACAGGCGACGTCTGGCAGGTCGGATCCGATGCAGACATCAAGGCCCTACCCAGAGCCGGTCGACATGGCCGCCGAGAAGGCGATTCTCGGCGAGGACCAGACGGTCGATCTGCTCAGCGTCGTCGGCATGCTGCGGCGGCGCAAGTGGCTCATCATGCTGGTCACCGCGCTCGGGACGGCCACTGCGGCGTTCGTCGGCATGAAGCTGACGCCGACCTACACCGCGCAGGCCTCGGTCATGATCGACCCCCGCCAGCTGCAGGTCACCACCTCTGAGCAGATCATCTCGGGACTGCCGCTGAGCGGCCCGACCATGGCCACCCAGCTCGGGCTGCTCCGATCGCGCGACTTCGTCGCCTCGGTGATGACCGACCTCAAGCTGTTCGACGATCCGGAGTTCAATCCCGCGCTTGCCCGCACCGCCGATACGAGCTCGCTGCCGGGCTTCCTGCAGCCGCTCGAGCAGGTGATCTCGCGCCTGCCCGACGAGTGGCTGATCGCCACCGGGCTCGCCAATCAGCCACAGCCAGTCCTGGAGAGCGAAGCCCCGGCGATCGCGCGCGAGCGCGCGATCTCCAACTTCCTCGGCGACGCCGTCTTTCTCAACGACGGCCTGTCCTACCTGATCCAGATCCAGTTCACCTCGCCCGACCCCGACAAGGCGGCGGTGATCGCCAATCGGCTGGCAGCGCGCTTCGTCGACGACCAGCTCCAGGGCAAGCTCTCGGCCACCGACAAGGCGACCGGCTGGCTCGAGCAACGCTTGGGCGAACTCAAGTCCGAGGTCCAGAAGTCCGACGAGGCGGTCACCCACTTCAAGATCAGCAACAACATCCTCGAGGCCCACGGGTCGAACCTGAACGAGCAGGAGCTCGCCGAGCTCAACGGGCAGCTCGTTGCGGCCCGCAGCGATCTTGCCGACAAGCAGGCGCGGCTGCGGCTGATCAGGGATCTGCGAGGTTCCGAGGCGGCGCTGGAATCGGTCACCGAGGTGACCAACTCGCCGATCATCGTTCGCCTGCGTGAGCAGACCACCGAGCTCGAGCGCCAGGAATCGGAGCTGCGCACGCTGTATGGCGAGCGGCATCCGCGCATGGTGCAGCTGCACGACGAGAAGGCCAAGGTGGCCGCGGCGATCCGGGCCGAGGTCGAGCGGGTGACACACACGCTGGAGAACGACGTGCGCGTCGCGTCGACCCGTGTGGCGTCGGTCGAATCGGCACTGGCGGGGATGAAGAGCCAGAACAGCCAGGACCGTGCCGCCGAGGTGCAGCTGGCCGAGCTGGAGCGGGTGGCTCTCGCCAACCGCACCCTCTACGAGCAGCTGTTGCAGCGCTTCAACGAGACGCGCGACCAGCAGGGCATCGTGCAGGCCGACGCGCGCGTGATCGCGGTGGCGGCGCCGCCTGCCGCGCCGAGCTCGCCCGGCCCCAAGATCTTCGCCGCTGCCGGCTTCACGGTCTCACTGCTGCTGGGCTCGGTGCTCGCGATCCTCCTGGAGCGTCTGGATCGTGGTCTGCGCAGCTCGCGCGAGGTCGAGGCCGCCCTCGGCCTGACCACGCTCGGCTTGGTTCCGCGCGTCGATCGCCTGCGGCGCAACCAGCGGCCGCACCAGTATCTGCGCGAGAAGCCGCTCTCCTCCTATGCGGAGGCCGTCCGCGGCGTGTTCACCGCGCTGAAGCTCGCCAATCCGCAGACGCCGCCCAAGGTCGTGCTGGTGACCTCCTCGCTGCCCGAGGAAGGCAAGACGACCTTTGCCGTGAGCCTCGCCTCGCTCGTGGCCCGCTCACAGAAGCGGGTGCTGCTGATCGATCTCGACCTGAGGCACCCGAGCGTGCATCGCGAGCTCGGCTGGCAGGTGTCCGCGGGCCTCGTCGAGTACATGGCCGGTGAGCGCACGCTGCAGGAGGTCGTGCACAACGATCTCGAGACCGGGCTGCACTTCTTGCCGGTGAAGGCCCACACGACCACGCCGATCGACCTGCTCGAGAGCGACCGGATGCGGCAGCTGCTGCAGGTCTGTCGCGACAATTACGACCTGATCGTGCTCGATTCGGCGCCGGTGGCGAGCGTCAATGATACCAAGGTCGCGGCGGGGCTCGCCGACCGGGTGGTGTTCGTGGTCCGCTGGGGCAAGACCATCGAGAGCGCGGCGCGCGACAGCGTGCGCGCCCTACGCGAGGCCGGCATCGAGCCGGCCGGCGTGGTCCTGTCCCAGATCGACCTGCGCAAGCACGCGCAATACCGCTACGGCGACATCGGCCAATACTACACCCGCAGCCGCCGCTACTACGTGAACTGAGCCCCCAGGCGCTTCCTGGAGCGGAAGCGCCTGCCAGCCGCATGCGCGCCTGCCCTCAATCACGCCAGAGATAGGCGACCTCTCGCAACCTGGCGCCGGCGAGCGTCACTGTGCTCTCACCGGACAGCTCGCCACCCAGGCGCTCGTAGAAACCGCGCGCGGGGTTGTCGGCCAGGACCCAGACCAGCAGGCCGCGGTGCCCGCAACGGGCGAGCTCGTAGTGGCAGGCGTCGAACAGGGCCCGCCCGACGCCGCGGCCGTGGCTGGCACGCAGGACATAGAGCAGATAGAGTTCGCCGCTGACGTCGCGCCGCGCCCGCGAGAGCCCGCCGCTGGCGAAGCCGACGATGCGCCGCTCCCATTCGGCCACGAATGCCCAACCGCCCGTGGCGAAGGTCTGACGCCAGTGGCGCTCGTGGCCGGCGACGCTGAGCTGGGCGAGATACTCGTCCGGTACGAGGCCCCGATAGGCTTCCCGCCAGCTGCGCACATGCACCTGCGCGATCGCGGCAGCGTCGGCCTGACGCGCGCGTCGTACGACCAAGGCCTCGTTCCGCTGCGGCGCCAGAAACGACATGCTCGCTCTCCCCGAGCCGGGGTGGCAGATCACACCTTCGGGGCGGCGTGGTCAATTCGTGACGTCTTCGCTCCCGGCCGCGCCGCCCTGCCGCTCGATCAACACCTTGTCGACGCGCCGGTGGTCGAGGTCGACCACCTCGAAGCGGAGATCGCCGCGCGGGAAGGAGTCACCCACCCGGGGCATGCGGCCGAGCTCCCACAGCACGAGCCCCGCCAGCGTCTGATAGCGGCCGGGCCGTGACAGGTCACGGCGTGCGAGCAGGCGCTCGAGCCGGTGGATCTCGATCCGGCCGTCCACCAGCCACGAGCCGTCGGCCCGCTCCACGGCCTCGCTGGCGTCCTCCGAGTCCTCTGCCGCCAGCTCGCCCGCGATCGCGGCCAGGATGTCGGCGGGCGACACGATGCCTTCGACCGCTCCGTACTCGTCGAGCACGACGGCCAGCGGCGTGGGCGACCGACGGAACGTCTCGATCAGCCGCACGACCGACGTGCCCTCCGGGACCATCGCGGGCGGCTCGGCCAGCGTCGCGAGATCGAGCGCGGCGCCTGCGAGCAGGCGCTCCGCGAGCTGCCGCACATGCACGACACCGGCCACGTCGTCGAGCCGCCCGCGACAGACGGGATAGCGGCTGTGGCCGCCCGCCACCACCGCGGCACGGATCCGCTCACGGTCGGCATCCAGGTCGAGCCAGACCACCTCGGTCCGCGGGGTCATGATCGAGCGGACCGGCTGATCGGCGATCTGCATCACACCCTCGATCAGCTCATGCTCGACCGGCTTGACCACGCCGGCCTGCGCGCCTTCCGCAATCAGCGCGCGGATTTCGTCCTCGGTCACTCGGCTCGCCGTCGCGCCCGCGCTGCCGAGGAGACGGAGGACGAGTTCGGTCGAGGCCCGCAGCAACCAGATGCCCGGCCCGAACAGGCGCGCCAGGTGGAAGAACAACGGTGCCATGCGGCTGGACACGCGCTCCGGATTGGCCAGAGCCAGCCGCTTCGGGACGAGCTCGCCCACCACCAGCGCAAGATAGGTCAACAGGACGACCATGGCACCGACGCCCACGGTATCGGCCATGGGGCCGGCAAGGCCGAGGTCGGCGAGGGCGGTCGCCAGATGCCGGCCGAGGGCGGCGCCGCTCACCGCGCCGGTAAGGATGCCGACGAGCGTGATCCCGATCTGCACGGTCGAGAGAAACGCGGTTGGATCCTCGAGCAGGCGCAGGGCCGCCTGCGCCCCGCGATCGCCCGCCTGGGCCCGTTGTCGCAGCCGCACCCGCCGTGACGACATCAGCGCGAGCTCGGACATGGCCAGCACGCCGTTCACGAGCATGAGAGCGAGCGCCACCGCGATCTCGGCCAGAACCGTCACGAGGGTTGCTCTCCTTCCGGCGGTTCACGCGGCCCGGACGAGCTGCCGCGCAGTTGTCGACGCGCCACGCCTAGGGCCAATGTCGCGATCTCCCAGAGTGTGGTCAGGCAGCGCCAGCACCAGCGGAGCGCGGGTGCCACCAGATGCAGGGCGATCTCGGCGTGCAGCAGCCAAGCCGCGGCGGTACCGAGGGCGGGCCAGGCGGTCTCGCCGTGCACGCCCAGAGCCTGGCCGACAAGGCCCGACAGCCCACCGGCGAGAAGCGCGGTCAGCCGCACGACTTTCGGGCGGCGGACCCACAGGGCCAGAGCCAGCGCGAGGGCCGGCACGACTGGGTTGACGAATGCCTCGGCGAATGCGCCGATCGCCGTCAGCAAGGGGGCCTCGCCCGGTGGGGACAGCAGAAGCCCTGTTAGCCGGTCGACCGCCGGCTGGCCAGCCTCCGCAGACTCCGGCCGGGAGTGGGCTCGGCTCGACCGAGCGTATTCCAGCGCTCATGGGGACCTACCGGTGCCAGCAATCCGTGCGGACACGCCGCCACCCGCCACCACGGCTGCACCCGCCCCAACCGCGGGCTATGCCGATCGAGCAAGGTTGCTAGCCCATCGGCTTGGGCCGAAGCCATTTTCCTTGGCCGCCATGGATTCTCGGCCACGGCGACATCCGAGCATGGGGCTATCAGGGTATGCGGGCCTCGCTCGTCGGCACCACGAGCAGGACCGCATCCTTGACGCCGACCACACGCACCCGCGCGCCCGCCGGAAGATCCGGCCCGGCTGCCGGCCAAGTGCTGTCGGCGATGCGCACGCGCCCACGGCCCGGCCCGATCCCGGTCTCGAGCACGGCCTCCGTCCCGACGCAGGCGAGCGCGCGCCGGTTCAGGCCGGGATCGCCGCCCTTGGCCGGCAGCCGGCGGCGCCAGCGGAAGGAGAGGGTCACGCTTGCGACGGCCAGGGCAGCGAAGGCCAGGACCTGGCCCTCCCACCCCAGCATCGGCACCAGCCCGAGGAGCACCCCGGTCAAGCCGGCCGCCAGCGCCAGCCACAGGAACACGACGCCCGGCGTGAGCATCTCCAGGATCAGGAGAGCTCCCGCCAGGGCCAGCCAGTGCCAGAAGGTGACGGTCATGCGGCCGGGCGGGGACCGGTGCCGCCCGCGAAGGCCTCGCGCGCCAGCTCCGCCACACCGGCGAGCGAGCCCAGTGCTGCCGACGCCTCGATCGGCAGGATCAGGGTCTTCTGGTTCGGGCTCGCCGCAAAGGCGGCCAGGGCGTCGAGATATTTCTGCGCGATGAAGTAGTTGGCTGCCTGGAGATTGCCCTCGCTCAGGGCGCGCGAGAGCATCGCCGCCGCCGCGGCCTCCGCCTGCGCCAGGCGCTCGCGTGCCTCGGCGTCGCGGAAGGCCGCCTCCTTGCGCCCCTCGGCCTCGAGGATGGCCGCCTGCTTCTCGCCGTCGGCCTTGAGGATCGCGGCCGCCTTCTCGCCCTCCGCCTGCAGCACCGCCGCCCGCTTGTCGCGTTCCGCCTTCATCTGCCGCGCCATCGCGTCGACCAGATCCTTGGGCGGCGAGATGTTCTTGATCTCGATCCGCGTCAGCTTGAGCCCCCAGGGGCCGGTCGCCTCATCGACGACCTTAAGCAGCCGGCCGTTGATCTCGTCCCGCTTGGACAGCAGCTCGTCCAGGTCCATCGAGCCCATGACGGTACGGATGTTGGTCATGGTGAGGTTGAGGATCGCGTTGTCGAGGCCGGTCACCTCGTAGGCGGCCTTGGCAGCGTCCAGCACCTGATAGAACACGACGCCGTCCACCTTCACCATCGCGTTGTCGCGGGTGATCACCTCCTGCTCGGGAACCTCGAGCACCTGCTCCATCATGTTCATCCGCGCGCCGATCCGGTCGACGAACGGAACGATCAGGCTGAGCCCGGGCCCCAGCGTCCGGATGTAGCGCCCGAACCGCTCGACCGTCAGCTCGGTCCCCTGCGGCACCGAGCGCACGCCCATGACCACCAGCACCACCGCCAGCACCAGGGCCAGGAGAACCACCAGGGTAAAGCCGTCGAGGGGCAAGCCTCGGATCCCTTCCGCAGACGCGCCGTTCGGTGGCCGAAACATCGCGCCGTCAGGTTAACCTCGACCTAACCCAGCGGCGAGATGCTTGTGGCCTTCCCCGGCCGCGGTCATGGCGTGCTATGGAGCGCCCGGACGACGGGAGAGGATCGTTTGCTGAGGCGGCTCTACGACTGGATGATGACGCAGGCCGCCGGGCCGCACGCGACGCGCGCGCTGGCTGCGGTCGCGTTCCTGGAAAGCTCGGTGTTCCCGGTACCGCCCGACGCGATGCTGGTGCCGATGGTGCTGGCACAGCCGCAGCGGGCGTGGCGGCTGGCGCTGATCGCGACCGCCGCCTCGGTTCTCGGCGGGCTCGCGGGCTATGCGATCGGCCACTACCTGTTCGAGACGCTCGGCCAGTGGATCATCGACCTCTACGGGCTGGGCGCCGGCTTCGCCGACTTCCAGCGGACCTGGAACGAATGGGGGCTGTGGATCATCCTGATCAAGGGGCTGACCCCGATCCCCTACAAGCTGGTCACAATCGCGAGCGGGCTGGCCAGCTTCAGCCTGCCGGTCTTCATCCTCGCCTCGATCGTCACGCGCGGCCTGCGCTTCTACCTGGTGGCCGGCCTGCTGCGACAGTTCGGCGCCCCGGTCCGCGCCTTCATCGAGGAGCGGCTCACCCTGGTCACCACGGCGTTCGCGGTGCTCGTCGTGCTCGGCTTCGTGGTCCTGCGCTACCTGTGAGGAGATGAGCGATGGTCCGCCCCATCGACGACCGGCTCCTGATCCTCGCCGCGGCCGCGGCGGCCGCCCTGCTGGTGGCACTGGCGCTCCAGCTCATCGGGGGGCTGCCGCCCTGCCCGTTCTGCATCTACCAGCGCTATCCCTATCTCGTCGTGATCCTGGTCTGCCTGCTCGGTTGGTGGCTGGGCCGGCCGCGCTTGACGCTCGCCCTCGCCGCGCTGGCGCTCCTGGCCGACGCCGGCCTCGCCACCTATCACGTGGCGATCGAGCAGGGTTGGGTCGGGCTGCCGGAGAGCTGCGCCGCAGTCGGCAAGGCCACGACGATCGAGGAGCTGCGCCGCCAGATCCAGGCCGCACCCGCGCGCTGCGATCAGGTCGGCTTCACCTTCCTCGGCCTCTCGCTGGCGGCCTGGAATCTGCTCTACGCGGCGGGGCTCACGGTGCTGGCCGTCGCGATGCTCCTGCGCCGTCCGTCAGCAGCTCAGCAGGACCGGTATCCGCGCGCTGCGTAGCACCTCGCGCGTGGCGCCGCCGAGCACGATCTCGCGCAGGCGCGAGTGGCCGTAGGCACCCATCACCAGCAGGTCGGCTCCTTCGGCCGCAGCCGCGTCGAGCAGCATGGCGCCATGGGAGCGGCCCGGCTCGACCTGCTTGGCCGTGACCGGCGCACCGTGCCGCTTGAGCAGGCCGGCACCGGCGTCCAGGGAGGCGGCGGCGTCCTCGCCCGCGGCCATCAGCGTCACGGCCTCAGCCCCGACCAGAAAGGGCAACGCATCCTTGGCGGCGCGGGACGCCTCGCGCGATCCGTTCCATGCCACCGCGACGCGCCTGCCGAGGGTAGGCGCACACCCGACGCGCGGCAGCACGAGCACCGGCCCGCCCGCGCTCAGGATGACATGGTGGATCGGCTGCGGTGACAGCGCATCCAGGCCTGAGCCGCCCTCCTGGGCGGCGATGGTCAGATCGGCACCGCGGGCGGCCTCGGCCAGCAGCTCGCCAGGATCGCCTTCCTCGTAGATGTCCCGGACCGCCATCCTGGCCGGATCGCACTGGCGCCGGAACGCAGCTTCGACGCGCTCGCGGACGAGCCGGTTCGCCTCACGCTGCGCCTCGAACACCTCGGGCCCGACATAGGCGGCACCCTCGCCGAACCCGATCGGCAGGAAGGGTGGCGGCGAGACGTGGATCCCGACGATCTCGGCGTCAAACTGCTGTGCGATACGCTTCGCGCATTCGATCCTGCCGTCGTTCTCGGCGTCGTCGACGAGCTCCAGCAGGATGGTGCGATAGGTCATGGGCGCTTCTCGACCGCGTGCGATGCCGCTCTGTCGGGTTATGGCCGACGGCAGGGCGTCGTTCAAGCGGCACCACGGCCTTTTTTCTCCTAAAAGTAGAATGCGACCCTGCCGCAGCCGCGTCACGCCCCTTGGCGGGCAGGTCGGTCGCGATGGGATCGGCGCTGCCGCTCAAGAAGGCCGCTGCTGGCGTTGCCCCAGGGCGATGACCCGCTCGCTCGGGCCCGCCTCCGCCGGCGCCGCCGCCTCGCTCAGGCGCATGCGTCGGGCGACGAGCACGCCGACTGGCAGGCTCAGCAGGTAGATCAGGCCGATCACGGCCAGCGTGAGCCAGGTCTCGACAACCAGACCGACGATCACGACCGACGCGAGCAGCATGGTCGGGAGCACCCAATCGGGCTCGATACGGATCTTCTTGATGGAGAAAGTGGGGACCCGGCTGACCATCATCGCCGCGACGAACACCAGGAGAGCGGCATTCAGCAGCCAGCTGCGCGGCCAGCCGTCCCCCACCACGAAGGACGCGATCAGCGGCGTCAGCGCCAAGCCGGCGGCTGCCGGAGCCGGGATCCCGGTGAAGAAGTAATGGGTCCAGCGGGGGCGGTTCTCGACCTCGAGCTCGGCGTTGAAGCGGGCGAGCCGCAGGGCGCAGCAGGTCGCGAACAGCAGCGCGATACCCCAGCCGAAACCCCGGACGTCGTGCAGGGTCCAAAGATAGACCAGCACCGCCGGCGCCACGCCGAAGCTCAAAAAGTCGGCCAGGCTGTCGAGCTCGGCCCCAAGCTTGCTCGTCAGATTGAGCATGCGCGCCGAGCGCCCATCCAGGCCGTCCAGAACGACGGCGGCGCACAGCAGCGCCACGGCGAGCTCGAACCTGCCGTCCAGCGCATAGCGGATGGCGGTCATCCCGGCGCACAGACCGAGAATGGTGAGCATGTTCGGGACCAGATGCACCAGCCGCGGCGTGGCCAGCCGCATCCGGCGTCGGCGTTGTGGCAGCATCATCAGCCCGCGCGCCCCTCGCGCTTCGCCTGGGTTCCGGAAAGATCGGCGAGAACGGTCTCTCCCGCAATCATTCGTTGGCCCACCAGCACCGAGGGCTCGATACCAAGCGGCAGATAGACGTCGCAGCGGCTGCCGAAGCGGATCAGGCCGACGCGCTCGCCGGCCGCCAGCGCCGTGCCCTCGCCGACGAAGGGCACGATCCGCCGGGCAACCAGACCGGCGATCTGGACGAGGCCGATCTCCTGCCCGCTGCCCGCGGCGATGCGGAACGCCATCCGCTCATTCTCGTCGGACGCCTTGTCGAAGGAGGCGTTGAGGAACTTGCCGGCATGGTAGGCTCGGCGCAGGACGCGCCCCACCACGGGCGTCCGGTTCACGTGCACGTCGAAGACGTTCATGAAGATGCCGACGCAGGGTAGCGGCGCGGTGCCGAGCTCGAGCTCCGGCGGCGGCGTCCGGGCGGACGTGGCGACGACGACGCCATCGGCCGGGCTCACCACGAGCGCCGGATCGGTCGGTGTCACCCGCACCGGATCGCGGAAAAAGTAGGCGCACCAGGCGGTCGCCAGCAGCCCCAGCCAGAACAGGGGCTGCCACAGCCACCCCAGCGCCAGCGAAACGACCGCGAAGGTGGCGACGAACGGCCAGCCCGCACGGTGGATCGGCGGCAGCACCGAGCCCATAGTCCCCGCCAATGCCATCTCTGGGATACCCGTCTCAGTCCCGATAGAACACGATGTCGAGCTGGACCTGGCGGCCCAGCGCCCGAGCATAGTAGCCCGGGAACACTAGGTAGGGTGCGAAGCCGTGCGCCGCCAGATCGCCCACCATCTCCACCCATGGCCGTTCGCCCTGGTAGAGCGGCAGGAGCGCGAGCTCGAGCTGCAGGCCCTGCACCCGCGGCCAAGCGTCCCCCAGCCCGGCCAGGACCGCGGGCTCGGCACCCTGCACATCGGCCTTGACGAAGATGCGCCGCCATGGCCGCGAGCCGAGCACCTCCGGCGCGGCGAGGCGAAGTTGCGGCACGGCGATGCGGCGGGTCACCGCCGAGCTGGGCGAGATCGCGCGGAGCAGATCGGACTGGCCGAGCGTCGAGCTCATGTCGCTCTCGGCCGAGACCTCCAGGGTCACCTCCCCGTCCGTGGCGCCGATCGCCATCGGCGGTGCAATCTCCCAGTGTGGGTCGCCCGCGGCCCGGTCGCGCAGCGTTTGCTGCAGCTCGGGAAGGGGCTCGATCGACAGGATCGGCCCGCGCCAGCCGGCGGCACGCAGCCGGAGCGCGTACTGCCCCAAATTGGCACCCACATCGACGAGCGCATCGATCTCGTGGCGGTGCAGGGTGTCGACAAGTTGCGCATCGAGATCCCGCAGCCGCCGCTTGGCCGCGTCGACGGTCACCGCTCCACGCTCAGGCCGAAGATCTCCAGAGGCTCGTCGACCCCGCGCAGCGGGAACTTGCCGAGCGTCTGCAGGATGTCGGCACTGCAGCCGCATTGGAAGGCGAACGGGGCGGACAACAGGACCTGCCGGCGCAGCTCTTTGGTCAGGGTCTGCATGCGCGAGGCCACGTTCACGGCGGGCCCGATCACGGTAAAGTCGAGTCGTGTGGCCGTGCCGATGTTGCCGTACATGACGTCACCGACATGGAGGGCCACCCCGAAGCCCAGCTCGAACGAGCCGCGCGCGATCCGCCGCTCATTCAGCTCCTTCATCCCCTCGCGTGCGGCAACGGCCGCCTGCAACGCCTTGTTGCAGGCCTCGGGGTTCTCGAGCCGGAAGATGGCGAGCATTCCGTCGCCGACGAACTTCAAGATCTCGCCGCCGAACTGCTCGACCGGCGCCGCCATCACGTCGAAATACTCGTTGAGCCACGTGATGACCTCGTCGCGCGGCCACTGCTCGGAGATGCGCGTGAAGCCACGCAGATCACAGTTCCAAATCGCCGCCCGGACGGTCTCCCCGCTGCCCCGACGGATCTCGCCCGACAGGATGCGCGTGCCGGCATGCTTGCCGACATAGGTGTTCAGCAGGTTCCTGGTGATGCGCCGGTTGGAGCGGATCTCGACCGCGAGCTGCAGCACTGGCAGCAGCTCGTTGATCTGGACCAGATCGGCGGTGGAGAAACCGCCCGGCTGCCGGGTGCTCCAGCTCGTCGCATGCCGCCTGCCGTCGGTGAACTGCATCGGCAGCGTGACATAGTCGGTGTAACCCTGCTCGCGCAGGTCGGCGTAGATCCCATACTCCTCCGTGCCGGCATCGTACGGCAGGTCCAGCCGCTGGCGGAAGCCCTCGGCCCCCTCGTAGAGCGCGCGCACCGGGCTGTTCACGAAGCGCGGGTCGTCCATGACCCCGTGCTCGAACATGTCGAGCTGCGCCTCGGCCAGATCCGGGCGCCAGAGGACGCGCGCACCCTGGAACTGGGGGTGCAGCGTGCGCAGATGGATCGTCGCGCGCTCGAGCGGCATGCCCTCGGCGCGCAACCGCTGGCAGAGGTCGCCGAAGAGATTGTCGAGAAAGGGCTGGTCCCTGGTGTCGTTGACCAGCCAGTCCAGGGCCGCCGAGCGGCGGCGCGGCCAGGTTCCCCTCTCCGCCCGCGGGTCAAGATCAGTTGCCACGCTCGGCCTCGCGCAACTTTCGCGACGTGTCGGTCAGACGCTGCGTGGTCTGGAGGAGACGCGACGCCAGCTCGTGCATCACCTCGACGCCGACCTGCGGGAACTGGGTCACGAGATTGAAGAAGCCGTCCTTGGACACGCGCAGCGCGACCAGGGGCTCAGTGGCGAGGACGGTCGCCGTGCGCGGTACGTCGCAGAGGATCGCGATCTCGCCGACAATGTCATTTCTCCCGATGGACGCAACCTTGACCGGTCCGGCGTCGGAGCTGACGACGACGTCTGCAGCACCCTCGAGCACGATGTAGGCCGCATCCCCCGGCTCCCCCTGGCGGCAGACGGCCTCGCCGGCACGGAACTCGACATGCTCGCTGGTGAATGCGAGCAGCTTCAGCCGCGCCGGCTCGATCTTCGCAAACAGCGGGATCTTGCGGAGGACATCCACGTCTTGCTGAAGCGTCATCCGGCTCCTCCGTCTACTCCGCGGTCAACAGCCGGGCACCGGCCTGCTCCGGCTCCCCGGCGCCCGGCGGCGGCCCAACATGCACGAGCCGACCTTCATCGAGCTCGATCACCTGGTCGAACTTGCTGGCCCACTCGTCATGCTGCAGGGCCCAGATCACGGTGCGCTCCCGGGTCGCCTCGAGCAACGCATCGCGGACCTCGATCTGCTCGCGCTGGTCGAGCGGGCCGAGCGGGTCGTAGAGCACGAGCAGATCCGGTCGCTTGACCAGCGCACGGGCGAGCCCGAGCTTCTGGCGCTGTGCCATCGACAGGCGGCCGCCGCCTATGCCTACCGGGCTGTCCAGCCCCACCGCCATCACGCCGGTGCGCAGCGTCAGCCGGTCGAGCAGGTCGGTGAGCAGCTCGGCAATGCGCTGGGGCGCCTGGGCCTGCCCGTACGCAATTTTGCCGAAGATGACGTTCTCCTGGATCGTGATCGCCTGATTGTAGGACTGGGGGTCGAAGAACTCGATCGCGGCCTCGTACTCCGCCGGGAGGTGCTCGCGGAAGTACCGGCGCGCCTCGAGGACTTTCTCCATCAGCTCCGGCGTGATGAGGCCCAGCCTGTGCCGGGCCAGGACGAGCTTGAAGGTCGGGGCGAGCAGGAGCCGCCGGTCCTCGGCCGATAGGTCCTGCAGGCGCGCGGGGTTGGTCCGACCGAGCAACGCGCGATAGGTCGGCAGGTCCTCGGGTGCGATGAAGCTGAATTGGCTGAAGTACTCGTGCTCAGGCGGCAGATCGGCGAACAGCTCGACCATGGTCTGGGCCAGACGGAAGCCGACCTCGTAGAGATCCGCGAGCAGACCGGTCTTCTCGAGCGTCGCCGCGACATAGGGCTGATCCGCCAGACGCTCGAGATCGAACGCTGTCCCGATCGGCGACCCGAACAGGAGATTCTCGGCCAGGGTCGCGTTCGAGTTGTAGCGCTCGGGGTCGAACGGCTCGACCAAGCGAGCGAGATCGCGGCTGCCATTGAGCTGGGCCTGCATGGCACCCCGCGCCTCGAGCAGGCGCTCCTTGAGCTCGGTATGCGCTCCGTCCGGGATCGCACTGCGCAAGCCGAGCCCGAACACATCGCCATCGAGGCGAACGAGCTCGAGCACCGCCACCAAGCTGGTCACGCGCTGTTCCGGCTCCTCGATGCCCGCGGCAAAATAGTCGATCCAGTCTGCCTGGGGATCGTGAGGGCTGTTGCCCGACAGATTTGCCTCCAGCATCTCGCGCTCGTAGCGCGAGAGCGCATCCTCACCGACCGCACGCGGGCGCTGTGGCCGATATTTCAGCCCATAGAGCAGATTGTCCTCGATCGTGCCCGCGAAGACCACGGTCGGATTGCCGACATAACCGATCCGGCGGCCGAGCACGGCCTCCGGCTGTGCCGACAGGTCGAGCTCGCCGATGCTGACGCGGCCCGAACTCGGCTCGATCAGGCCGGCCAACGCCAGCGTGAGCTCCTCCTTGCCGCTGCCGGCCGGGCCGATGATGGCGACGTGACAGGGAAGCTCGAACCGGAAGGTGATCGCGTCGAGCAGGTGCTCGCCACCCTCCCCGTGCAAAGACAGATTGTTCGCCCGCAGCTCGCCGTCCAGCGCGGGCAACGGGTCGGGCTCGTCGATCTGCGCGCGCTCGTCCTTCAGGCCTGGCGGGACGAACTGGCCGGCCACCTGCTCGTACTTGATCTTAACGTCGTAGAGCGACTGGTAGTAGGTCAGCAGCTCCCGCCAGGGCGACGTGATGTCCTTCTGCGCCCCGACCACGGCAGTCAGCGCACCTATGGTCATCTGACCCTGCAGAACCAGATAGCCGCCGATCGCGTAAAAGAAAAACGGCCCAAGCTGCGAGATAAAATTGTTAATGAATTTGATCAGGAACTTCTTTTTATAGATATCAAACCGAATCCAGAATACGGCACCAAGCTGCTCACTGAATCTCGATCGCTCGAAGACCGTGGCGTCATTGGCACGGATGTCGCGGGCGCCAGCAGCTACCTCACTGATCTTTTCTGCGTTCCGCCGCACTTGGCGCACGCGTTCCTTGCCGAGCAGGTTGACCTGCCGCTGCAGCTTCGGGATCAGGTAGATCTGCAGCGGATACAGCGCGACCGCCGCCAGCCCAAGCTTCCAGTCTTGCATGAACATGAAGAACAGGCTGGTCAGCAGCGTTCCGGCCTGCAGCCCGGGCGTGCTCACGGCCTCGCCGACGAAGCCGCCCAAGGCCTCCGTCTCGGCGTTGATCATCTGGACGAGCTCGCCCTGGCTCACCCGCCGCAGATGCGGCAGCGGAAAGCGCAGGAGATGGCTGTAGAGCTGGTAGCGGAGGCGCCGCAGCATCCGTTCCGCGACCACGCCGGCGTAGACGTTAACCACGTACTTGACCGCGCCGCTGACCAGGACCACGGCCAGGAACAACCCGCAGAGCAGGATCAGCAGCTGCAGCCGGTCGACCTCGTGCCCCCAGAAGGTCGGGCTCTCGTCGGTGCCGAGCGCCCGATTCACGATCTGTTTGGGGATGTCGTAGGAGTAGTAGTTGAGCGGCAGCAGCACTACGCTCAGCGCCAGGATCACCAGCTGCTGCCGCTTGCTGTACTTCCAGATGAAGCCGAAGATGGAAGATTCCATCCGGGACCTGCAGGACCTCTCGCCGTCAGAATGCGGCCGAGCGGACTGTAGGCGATCACTGCCCCGGCGGCAAACCCGGGCGCCGCAAGCGCTCAGCCCAGCAGGCTCACCTTTCCGCTTGCGACGTCGTGCATCGCGGCCACGACCTTGAGGCTACCGGCATCGATCAGCTCGGCCATCGTCGGGCTACGTTCGATCAGCATCCGTGCCGCGAGCCGCGCATTCGTCGCCGCCACCGCCTTCACGAACGCCTTGTTCTTCGAGGTGCGCTCGCCGGCGGGCCCCTCGGTCGCCTCGACGGCGGGCCAGATGTTGTCGAGCGTCGCCGTCAGGTTGCCCAACTGCACTTGGTCGATCGCACCCTTGACCGCGCCGCAGTCGGTATGGCCCAGCACCATGACCAGCTTGGCGCCCGCGACCTTGGTGGCGAACTCCAGGCTGCCGATGACGTCGGTGTTGACGAAGTTGCCGGCGATCCTGGCGGCGAAGACGCTGCCAATACGCTGATCGAAGATCAGCTCCGGCGGCACCCGCGAATCGATGCAGCCGACGATCGCGGCGAACGGCGCCTGCACGGTGGCAGTGGCCTCGATCTGCGCCAGGAGATCGCAATTGACGGTCTTGCCCGCGAGCAGACGGGCATTGCCGTCCATCAGCCGCTGCAAGGCCTGATCTGGCGTCTCGGCGCTCTGCCGGGCCTTGTCGAACACCATGCATTCCTCGGCGGCGCGCGCCCCGGCGGCGCCGAGAAGCGAGAAGGAGGCCATCGCACCAAGCCAGGCTCTACGATCCCAGGTGCACATTGTTGCTTCTCCACTCAACTGTTGCGCTGGGGACCATGATCCCATTCATGCACACCGGCAATGCTCCTGCCCACGGTCATCTCGCCGCGTTGTGAGCGTTTGCACCCCTGCCTATCGTGCACGCTCACGACTGTCGGGGAGTTCGCGAGGCCATGGGCATCTATCGAGACGTCTACGAGCGCAGCCTGACCGATCCGGCAGCCTTCTGGGGCGAGGCCGCCGCGGCGCTGCACTGGGACCGTCCGTGGGACCAGGTCCTCGACGATTCGAAGGCTCCATTCTATCGGTGGTACGCTGGCGGGCGGATCAACACCTGCTACAACGCCGTCGACCGCCACGTCGCTGCGGGGCGCGGCTCCCAGCCCGCGATCATCCACGACAGCCCCGTCACCGACAGCACGCGCACCATCACCTATCGCGAGCTGCAGGACCTCGTTGCCCGGTTCGCGGGAGCGCTGGTGCGTCACGGCGTCGCCAAGGGCGATCGGGTCATCGTCTATATGCCGATGGTTCCCGAGGCGCTGGTCGCCATGCTGGCCTGCGCCCGGATCGGCGCGATCCATTCGGTCGTGTTCGGCGGCTTCGCCGCGAACGAGCTCGCCACCCGCATCGACGACGCCAAGCCGGTGGTGATCGTCTCCGCCTCCTGCGGGATCGAGGGGGCGAAGGTCCTGCCCTACAAGCCGCTGCTCGACCGCGCGATCGAGATCGCCGCACACAAGCCGCGCCACACCATCATCTTGCAGCGGCCCCAGGTGCACGCCGATCTGGCCGAGGGCCGCGACCTGGATTGGGCGGAGGCGATGCGGGCCCATCCGGTCGACTGTGTCCCGGTCGAGTCCACCGACCCGCTCTACATCCTCTACACCTCCGGCACGACGGGCCAGCCCAAGGGCGTGGTGCGCGACCATGGCGGCTACGCGACCGCGCTGCTCTGGACGATGCGCAACATCTACGGCGCAGCACCCGGCGAGGTGTACTGGGCCGCGTCCGACGTGGGCTGGGTCGTCGGCCACAGCTATATCGTCTACGGCCCGCTGCTCAACGGCAACACCACGATCGTCTACGAGGGCAAGCCGGTCGGCACGCCCGATCCCGGCGCGTTCTGGCGCGTGGTCAGCCAGCACAAGGTCGCCGTGCTGTTCACGGCACCCACCGCGTTCCGGGCGATCAAGAAGGAGGACCCGGAAGGCTCCTACATCGGGAAATACGATCTGTCCTCGCTCCGGACCCTGTTCCTGGCGGGCGAGCGCTGCGATCCGGACACGCTGCTGTGGGCCGAGGCCCAGCTCGGCGTGCCGGTCATC
>JBGAKU010000128.1:10115-15347 GCA_044224255.1 Geminicoccaceae bacterium | reverse complement strand
AAGGCAGCAACGCCATGGAATCCGTCTTTTGGGAATGGCTGAATTTCGGTGTCCGGTGGACACATCTGATCGCCGGCATCGCCTGGATCGGCGGCTCGTTCTACTTCGTGCACACCGACTCCAGCCTCAAGAAGCGTGAAGGTCTGCCGGAGGGAGCCGGCGGGGAGACCTGGCAGGTCCACGGCGGTGGCTTCTACGACATCGTCAAGTACCTGGTGGCGCCGGCGCGGATGCCCGAGGACCTCACTTGGTTCAAGTGGGAGGCCTACGCCACCTGGCTCTCCGGCTTCGCGCTTCTGGCCATCGTCTACTATGTAGGCGCTGATCTCTACCTGATCGACCCGAACGTCCTCGCCCTGCCGGTCTGGCTGGGCATCCTGCTCAGCGTGCTCGGGCTTGCCGGGGGCTGGGCCGCCTACGACCTGCTGTGCAAGTCCCCGCTCGGCAACGATGATGTCAAGCTCGGCGTGGCCACGCTCGGCTTCATCATCGTCCTCAGCTTCATCTTCACCTTCATCTTCAGCGCGCGCGGCGCCTTCATGGAGATGGGCGCTCTCGTCGGCACGATCATGGCGGCGAACGTGTTCATGATCATCATGCCGAACCAGCGCAAGGTCGTGGCCGAGCTGATGGCGGGCCGGCAGCCCGACCCGAAGCTCGGGGCGCAGGCCAAGCAGCGCTCGATGCACAACAACTACTTCACGTTGGCGGTTCTGTTCGTGATGATCGCCAATCACTACCCGCTTGCGTTCGCCAGCAAGTTCAACTGGCTGATCTTCGCCCTCGTCCTGGTCATCGGCGCGGTGATCCGCCACTTCTACAACACTCGCCACAAGGGCCTGCCCTCGCCCTGGTGGGCCTGGGGCGTCGCAGCCGTCCTCATGATCATCGTCATGCTCCTGAGCGCCGCTGGCCCGTCCACCTACGAGGAGGCGGCGGCCCCGCCGACCGAGCCGGTGACCTTCGCCCAAGCCGAGGAGGTGGTGCTGGGACGTTGCTCGATGTGCCACGCCTCCGAGCCGGGCTGGGAGGGGATCACGGTGGCGCCCAAGGGCGTGATGCTCGACACGCCGGAGCGGATCGCGCTGCACGCACGCGACATCGAGCTGCAGGCGGTCCGCACCCATGCCATGCCGCCCGGCAACATCACCGAGATCACGGCGGAGGAGCGCCAGGTGCTGGCGGCGTGGCTCGACGGCGGTGCCAAGCTGCAATGAGCTGGACCGAGACGCATCGGGACCGGCCCGCCGCGGAGTATCGGCGGGCCCAGGAGGGTCCATGGCGATGCTTCACGGGCCAGTCTGTCAGTGCCAGGGAGATTGGGTTCGACGATGAGGATGGCCGTTGCGGCAGCCGAGCCGACCACGCCCGCGGGGCGGGCGTGGTGGTTCGCCGCAGCGCGGTTCATCGGCTTGGTTCGCCTATTGCAATTCCGAGCGAGGATAGGCGAGGAATCGTCTCAAGATCTCAGGGTACACTTTCCGTATCGTGGAAAGATTCAAGGCTTCGTTTGAAGCTGGCTTCGTACTCGTCTAATCGTGACTTCGATGTAACCCGCAAGAGGGGAGGCGCCGGATGGCGAGGATGACCGCGGTCCAGGCGGCGGTGCGCGTGCTGGAGAAGGAAGGGGTGTCGGTGGCGTTCGGGGTGCCGGGCGCCGCGATCAACCCGCTTTATGCGGCGATGCGCGAGCATGGTGGGATCCGCCACATCCTGGCGCGCCATGTCGAGGGTGCCTCGCACATGGCGGACGGCTACACCAGGGCGGTGGCCGGCAATATCGGGGTGTGCCTGGGCACGTCAGGCCCGGCCGGGACCGACATGATCACCGGGCTTTACGCCGCGATCGCCGATTCCTTGCCGATCTTGTGCATCACCGGGCAAGCGCCGCGGGCCAAGCTGCACAAGGAGGATTTCCAGGCGGTCGACATCGAGGCGATCGCCAAGCCGGTGACCAAGTGGGCGACCACGGTCCTGGAGCCGGGGCTGGTGCCGCGGGTGTTCCAGAAGGCGTTCCACCTGATGCGCTCGGGCCGGCCGGGGCCGGTGCTGATCGATCTGCCGATCGACGTGCAGATGGCGGAGATCGAGTTCGACATCGACACCTACGAGCCCTTGCCGGCCTACAAGCCACGCGCCAGCCGCCGCCAGGTCGAGAAGGCCATGGCGATGCTGAACGCGGCCGAGCGGCCCCTGATCGTCGCCGGCGGCGGGATCATCAACGCCGATGCCTGCGATCTGTTGGTCGAGTTCGCGGAAGTGACCGGCGTGCCGGTGATCCCGACCCTGATGGGCTGGGGTGTGATCCCCGACGACCATCCCTTGATGGCGGGCATGGTGGGCTTGCAGACCAGCCACCGCTACGGCAACGCCACCTTCGTCCAGTCGGACTTCGCGCTCGGCATCGGCAATCGCTGGGCCAACCGGCACACCGGCACGATCGACGCCTACACCGAGGGGCGCAAGTTCGTGCATGTCGACATCGAGCCGACCCAGATCGGCCGGGTGTTCAACCCGGACTACGGCATCGTGTCGGACGCCAAGGCGGCGCTCGAGCTGTTCGTCGAGGTGGCCAAGGAGATGAAGGCGGCGGGTGGCTTGCCGGACCGCAGCGCCTGGGCGCAGGACTGCGAGCACCGCAAGCTCAACATGCTGCGCAAGACGCATTACGACCAGGTGCCGCTGAAGCCGCAGCGGGTCTATGAGGAGATGAACCAGGAGTTCGGGCGCGACACCTGCTACGTCACCACGATCGGCCTGTCGCAGATCGCGGGTGCCCAGTTCCTGCACGTCTACAAGCCGCGCCACTGGATCAATTGCGGCCAGGCCGGGCCTCTGGGCTGGACCATGCCGGCGGCGCTCGGCGTGCGCGCGGCCGATCCGGACCGGGAGATCGTGGCGCTGTCGGGCGACTACGACTTCCAGTTCATGGTCGAGGAGCTGGCGGTGGGGGCGCAGCACAAGCTGCCCTACCTGCACGTGGTGGTGAACAACTCCTATCTCGGCCTGATCCGGCAGTCGCAGCGCGGCTTCAAGATGGACTTCGAGGTCAGCCTCGCCTTCGACAACATCAACAGCGAGGAGGTCGAGGGCTACGGTGCGGACCTGGTCACGGTGGCCGAGGGGCTGGGCTGCAAGGCGGTGCGGATCAAGAGCCCGAACGAGTTCAAGGAGGGCTTCGCCAAGGCGCGCGCCCTGATGGCCGAGCACCAGGTGCCGGTGGTGATCGAGTTCATCCTCGAGAAGGTGACCAACATCTCGATGGGCACCGACCTGCACAATGTCAGCGAGTTCGAGGAGATCCTGTGCCTCGACCCCTCGCTCCGCCTCGACCAGGTCTCCGGCTCCGTCCTCGCCGGCGAGGGCGACGCCACCAAGCCGGCTCGGGGTTGAGGGAAGGCGCCGATGCCCAAGTTCTGCGCCAATCTCACGATGCTCTACGGCGAGCACGATTTCCTCGACCGTTTTGCCACCGCGGCAGCCGATGGCTTCCGCGGGGTGGAGTATCTCTTCCCGTACCCCTTCCCGAAGGAGCGTTTGGCCGACGCGCTTCGCAGCCATGATCTGGTTCAGGTCCTGCACAACTTGCCGGCCGGCGACTGGGACAAGGGCGAGCGCGGGATCGGCGCCCTTCCCGGCCGCGAGGGCGAGTTCCAGGACGGCGTCGGGCGGGCGATCGAGTACGCTACCGCACTCGGCTGCAAGCAGGTGAACTGCCTGGCGGGTGTCCCGCCGGAAGGTGCCGATCCGGAGCGCGTCCGCCGCGCTCTGGTCGACAATCTGCGCTTCGCCGCCGGGGAGCTCGGCAAGGCCGGCATCAAGCTGCTGCTGGAGCCGGTCAACAGGTTCGACATCCCGGGCTTCTACGTGAATCGGGTGGGTCAGGCGGCCGAGCTGATCGCGGATGCCGGCGGGACGAACATCTTCATCCAGTACGACTTCTACCATCAGCAGCGCACCGAGGGTGAGCTGGTGGCCAACTTCCGCCGCTACAGGGACCGGATCGCCCACACCCAGCTCGCCGACAATCCCGGGCGCAATGAGCCGGGGACGGGCGAGATCAACTATCCGTTCCTGTTCGATCTGCTCGACCAGGAAGGCTACACGGGCTGGATCGGCTGCGAGTACAAGCCCAAGGAGCGGACGAGCGCAGGCCTGGACTGGTTCGCGCCGTATCGCGGACGGGCCTGAGCGGCGCCCAAGGAGAGAAGCGAGGACATGAGCAAGGTTGGTTTCATCGGGCTCGGGATCATGGGGCGGCCCATGGCCGAGCATCTGGCGGTCGGCGGGCACGAGCTGTTCGTGTTCGACCTCAACCCGCCGCCGCAGGAGTTCCTCGGCAAGGGTAAGGTTACGGCCTGCACGTCGGGCAAGGAAGTGGCGGAGAACGCCGAGATCATCATCACCATGGTGCCCGACACGCCGCACGTGGGTGCGGCGCTGTTCAACCAGGGTGGCGTCGCCGAGGGTCTGTCGGCCGGCAAGATCGTGGTCGACATGAGCTCGATCTCGCCGATCGAGACCAAGAAGTACGCGCAGCGGATCAACGAGCTGGGCTGCGACTATCTCGACGCACCGGTCTCCGGCGGCGAGGTGGGGGCCAAGAACGCCACCCTGTCGATCATGGTGGGCGGACCCGAGGCGGCATTCGCCAAGGTGAAGCCGCTGTTCGAGCTGATGGGCAAGAACATCACGCTGGTCGGCGGCAATGGCGATGGCCAGACCGCCAAGGTCGCGAACCAGATCATCGTGGCGCTGAACATCGAGGCGGTGGCCGAGGCGCTCCTGTTCGCGTCCAAGGCGGGGGCCGACCCTGCCAAGGTGCGCGAGGCGCTGATGGGCGGCTTCGCCAGCTCGAAGATCCTCGAGGTGCATGGCGACCGGATGGTCAAGCGGACCTTCCAGCCCGGCTTCCGCATCGAGCTGCACCAGAAGGACCTGAATCTGGCGCTGCAGTCGGCGAAGGTACTGGGCGTGAGCCTGCCGAACACGGCGACCGCGCAGGAGCTGTTCAATGCCTGCGCTGCGCACGGCGGCTCCGCCTGGGACCATTCGGGCATGATCAAGGCGCTGGAACTGATGGCCAATCACGAGATCGGCTCAGCCGGCGACTGAGGAGCGTGGCCGACGAGCTCGGCCTAGGCTGCTAGCTGCAGCTGACGCCTAGAGGATGGAGAATGGCCGCACCGACCCGAAAGGGCGGTGCGGCGTGACTTGATCGGCTCCCGCCCT
>JBGAKU010000128.1:0-10109 GCA_044224255.1 Geminicoccaceae bacterium | reverse complement strand
AACGGTAGAAAGCATCACGGCACATAGCGCGTGCGCGCTTGGTTGCGCGCAGCAAGGCAGGGAAGCCCAATCGATGCCGAGCTTCTTCAAGTCACTCTTCGGACAGGTCATCCTGGCGCTGATCCTGGGCGTGCTCCTCGGAGCGCTGGTGCCCGACTTCGCCACGGCGCTGAAGCCTCTAGGCGACGGCTTCATCAAGCTGATCAAAATGGTCATCGCCCCGCTCGTGTTCTGCGTGGTGGTGCTCGGGATCTCCGGCACGGGCGACCTCAAGAAGGTTGGTCGGGTTGGCGTCAAGGCGGTGATCTACTTCGAGATCCTGACCACCTTCGCGCTGATCATCGGTGTCGTCCTGGCCTACGTGGCTCAACCCGGCGTGGGCATGAACATCGACCCAGCCTCGCTCGACGTCTCGTCGATGGCGGCCTACACCGACCGCGTGGGCGAGGTGCAGGGCGGCACGGTCGCCTTCATCATGAAGATCATCCCGGCGACGATGATCGACGCCTTCGCCAAGGGCGACATCCTACAGGTCCTGCTGGTCGCGATGCTGGTGGGTGCCGCGATCACCGTGCTCGGCGAGCGCGGCCGGCCGGTGTTCGTCGCCATCGAGTACGCCTCGCACGTCCTGTTCGAGGTCATGTTCTTCATCGTCAAGCTGGCACCGCTGGGCGTCCTGGGTGCGATCGCCTTCACCGTCGGCAAGTACGGCGTCGGCTCGTTGGCCCAGCTCGGCTTCCTGGTGCTGATGTTTTACATCTCTTGCGCCCTCTTCGTCCTCCTGGTGCTCGGCACGGTGATGCGCCTGGTGGGCTTCAGCATCTTCAAGTTTCTCAGGTTTATCCGCGAGGAGCTCCTGATCGTCCTGGGCACCGCGTCCTCCGACGCCGTGCTGCCGCAGCTCATGCGCAAGCTCAAGGGGCTGGGCGTCGGTGAAGGGACCGTGGGCCTGGTCATCCCGACCGGCTACTCGTTCAACCTCGACGGCTTCTCGATCTACCTGACCTTGGCCGCGGTGTTCATCGCCCAGGCGACCAACACGCCGCTCGCCTTCGGCGACCTCTTGGTCATCCTGGGCGTCTCGATGGTGACCTCGAAGGGTGCGCACGGCGTGCCCGGCTCGGCCATCGTCATCCTTGCGGCAACCCTGACCGCGGTGCCGGCGCTGCCGATCGCCGGGCTCGTCCTGGTGCTGGCGGTCGACTGGTTCATGGGCATGGGCAGGGCGCTCACCAACATGATCGGCAACGCCGTCGCGACGGTCGTGATTGGCGCCTGGGAGAAGGACATCGACCGCGAGCGCGCTCATCAGGTGCTCAACGGCGAGATCTCGGTCGACCTCGACGAGGCGGCCGAGGCGGGAGCGGTTGCCGCCCACGCGAAGGTGTGAGGGCAGGGGAAGCGGTCGGCCAGGCGGGTTCGGGGAGATCCGAGATGAAAGCTGGAATGTTGGCACGCTTGATCCCGGCGCTGGCGCTGGGGGCGTTGGTCGGGCTCACGGGAGCTTGGCCGGAGGCGAACGCGCAACAGACGCCTGGCAGCGCCACGCCGTCTGGGACAGCGGTGGGCGAGATCGTCGCGGCTCCGGACGCGATCGACGCGATCATCGCCGCGGGCGTGATCCGGATCGGCGTCTCCGCCGACTTGCCGCCCTTCGGTATGCAGGGCGACGACGGCAAGCTCGAGGGCTACGATATCGACGTCGCCAATCTTCTGGCCGAGGCGCTCGGTGTGCGCGCCGAGCTGCTCCCGCTCAGGAGCGGCAATCGCGTGGCATCGCTGCTGACGCACAAGGTCGACTTGGTCGTCGCCAATCTCGGCGTCAATCCCGAGCGGGCAAAGAGCATCACCTTCTCCACGCCCTACGCACCGTTCTTCTCCGGTATCTACGGGGCGCCGGGCATGGCGGTGTCGGCCCCGGCCGATCTGCAGGGCAAGCGGGTCGCCGTCACGCGTGACTCGCTGGAGGACAAGGATCTCTCGGCGATGGGTGTGCAGGGGTTGGAGCTTCTGCGCTTCGACGACAACCAGGCGACCATCGACGCCTATCTCGCCGGCCAGGCGGATCTGGTCGCAACCGGCAACGTCGTGGTCGCCGACCTGGTCAAGCGCCAGCCCGACAAGGCGATCGAGCGCAAGTTCGTCATCCACGAGTCGCCGGCGAGCATCGGCGTGCCACGGGACCAGTCGCACCTTTTGAACTGGGTCAATGTTTTCATCTTTCATGCAAAACTGACCGGCGAGCTCGACGGGCTCGCGCGCAAGTGGTTCGGCGAGCCGCTGCCGCCGCTGCCTGTTCTGTAGCAACGTCGAATAAGAGACAGCCCGTGGGGCTGGGGGAGCATGATGCGCCGCGACCGTAACGCCAAGATTCTCGCCACCCTCGGTCCGGCGAGCTCCTCGCCCGAGGTGATCCGGGCCCTGTTCGAGGCCGGAGCCGACGTGTTCCGCCTCAACTTCAGCCATGGCGGCCACGCCGATCATCGCGAGCGCTACGACGCGATCCGGGCAATCGAGCGCGAGGCGGGCAGGCCGATCGGCATCCTCGCCGATCTGCAAGGCCCCAAGCTGCGCATCGGCACCTTCGCCACCGGGCCCGTGATGCTCGAGCCGGGCCGCCCGTTCCGGCTCGACCTCGATCAGGCGCCGGGCGACGGGGGACGCGCTCGACTGCCGCATCCCGAGATCTTCGCGGCCTTGCGCCCGGGCGCGGAACTGCTTCTCGACGACGGCAAGATCCGCCTCACGGTCGAGCGCTGCGGCGAGGATTTCGCCGAGACCCAGGTGGCCGTCGGCGGGCGGCTGTCGGAGCGGAAGGGCGTGAATGTCCCGGGCGTCGTCCTGCCGCTCTCGGCCTTGACCGAGAAGGACCGGGCGGACCTCGACTTTGCCCTCTCCCTGGGCGTCGACTGGGTGGCGCTCTCCTTCGTGCAGCGGCCGGAGGATCTCGACGAGGTGCGGGCGCTGGCCGGGCGGCCGGTCTCCATCGTCGCCAAGCTCGAGAAGCCTGCCGCGGTCGAGCGGCTGGAGGAGATCGTCGCGCGGACGGATGCGCTCATGATCGCGCGCGGCGATCTCGGCGTCGAGCTGCCGCCGCAGCGGGTGCCCACCGTCCAGCGCCAGGCCCTGCGCGCCTGCCGCGCGGCCGGCAAGCCGGCGATCGTGGCGACCCAGATGCTGGAATCGATGATCGAGGCGCCCACGCCGACTCGGGCCGAGGCCTCCGACGTGGCCACCGCGATCTATGACGGGGCCGATGCGGTGATGCTCTCGGCGGAATCGGCCGCTGGCCGTCACCCGGTGGCGGCCGTGCAGATCATGGACAGGATCATCGCCGAGGTCGAGCGCGACCCGCACTACCGCAAGGGCGTGGACGCGGCCCACCCGGAGCCGACGGGCACGATTCCGGACACGATCTGCTGCGCGATGCGGCGGGCGACCGGGATCCTGCCGGTGGTGACGACCATCGCCTACACCAGCTCCGGCTCGACGGCGCTGCGACTGGCGCGCGAGCGGCCGGCGGCACCCATCCTGGGGCTCACCCCGGATCTCGCGACGGCGCGCCGCTTGATGCTGGTCTGGGGCGTGCATCCGGTCGGCGTGCCGGAGGTCGACGGCATGGACGACATGGTCCGCTGCGCCGGCGAGGTGGCGATGCGCGAGGGCTTCGGCCGGCCGGGCGACCTCGTGGTGATCGCCGCCGGGATGCCGTTCGGGACCCCCGGGACGACCAACCTGTTGCGGATCGCGCGGATCGAGGGCGGGCCGGCGGCGAATGAGGGAGGCACGGCATGACCCGGCCGACCGACGTCTCCGGCGGTGAAGTGGCGCTTCTGCGGGCGATGCTCGATGCGGCCATCGCCGCAGCCCTGCCGGACAGGATCGTTCCCGCCCACCTGCCGCCGCCACCCAAGGGGCGCACGATCGTCCTGGGTGCCGGCAAGGCCTCGGCCGCCATGGCCAAGGCGGTGGAGGATCACTGGCCAGGGCCGCTCGAGGGGCTGGTCGTCACGCGCTATGACCATGCCGTGCCCTGTCGGCGGATCGAGATCGTCGAGGCGGCGCATCCCGTGCCCGACGCCGCCGGCCGCGCCGCCGCGGAGCGCATCCTGGCACTGGCCCAAAGTGCTGGGCCGGACGATCTCGTCCTGTGCCTGATCTCGGGCGGTGGCTCCTCGCTCCTGGCTCTGCCGGCCGAGGGTCTGACCCTCGAGGACAAGCAGGCGGTCAACAAGGCGCTGCTCGCCTCGGGCGCCGACATTGGCCAGATGAACACGGTGCGCCGCCACCTGTCGGCGATCAAGGGCGGCCGGCTCGCCGCCGCCGCTCATCCGGCCAAGGTCGTGAGCCTCTTGATCTCGGACGTGCCGGGCGACGATCCCGCCGCCATTGCCAGTGGCCCGACCGTGCCCGACCCCACCACCTTCGCCGATGCGCAGGCGATCCTCGCCCGCTACGGCATCGAGCCGCCGGAAGCGGTCAAGGCCCATCTCGCGCGCGCCGCCGAGGAGACACCCAAGCCCGGCGATCCCCGGCTCGCCACCGCCGAGACGATCATCATCGCCAAGCCGCAGGCGAGTCTCGAGGCCGCGGCCGAGGTGGCGCGCCGCGCCGGCGTGACGCCTTTGATCCTGGGCGACTCCTTGGAGGGCGAGGCGCGCGAGGTCGGCCGGGTGATGGCCGGGATGGCGCTCCAGGTGCGCCAGCACGGCCAGCCACTGCCGGCACCCTGCGTCCTGCTCTCGGGCGGCGAGACGACGGTCACGGTCCGGGCCAAGGGTGGGCGCGGCGGGCGCAACACCGAGTTCCTCCTGGGTCTGGCCGCCCAGCTGCGCGGGCTCGAGCGGGTATGGGCGATCGCCGGCGACACCGACGGGATCGATGGCAGCGAGGAGAACGCCGGGGCGATCGTCACCCCGGATACGCTTGAGCGCGCACGGGCCGTGGGCCTGAATGCCGCCGAGCGACTCGCCGCCAACGACGCTTACGGCTTCTTCGCGGGCCTGGGCGACCTCGTCACCACCGGTCCCACGCTCACCAACGTCAATGATTTCCGCGCCGTGCTCGTCGACGCCTGACCCGGGCTGGAACACGGAGAGGCTACCGATGCGAATCAAGGTCATCAATCCCAACACCACGGCAGGCATGACGGCCAAGATCGGCGAGGCCGCGCGGGCTGTGGCTGCGCCGGGCACGGAGATCTTGGCCGTCAACCCGGTGGCGGGGCCGGTGTCCATCGAGAGCCACTACGACGAGGCCGTGAGCGTGCTCGGCGTGCTCGAGGAGGTCCACAAGGGCGAGCGCGAGGGCGTGGACGGCTACGTGATCGCCTGTTTCGGGGATCCCGGGCTGCTCGCCGCGCGCGAGATCGCGACCGGCCCCGTCGTCGGCATCGCCGAGGCGGCGATGCACGCCGCGAGCTTCGTCGCCACCGGCTTCTCCGTCGTGACGACGCTCGTGCGGACCTGCATCATCGCCGAGCACTTGGTCGACCGCTACGGCATGACGCACGTTTGCCGCAAGGTGCGCGGCACCGACATCCCTGTGCTCGACCTCGAGGAGACCGGCTCCGCCGCGCTGGACACGATCGTCGACGAATGCCGGCGCGCCGTGGCGGAGGACCGCTGCGGTGCCATCGTCCTCGGCTGTGCCGGCATGGCCGATCTGGTCGCCGAAGTGCAGCGGACGGTGGGCGTGCCGGTAATCGACGGTGTGGCCGCCGCGGTGGTCCAGGTCGAGGCCCTCGTCCGTCTGGGCCTCGGCACCAGCAAGCACGGCGACCTCGCTTGGCCGCCAGCCAAGACCTACACGGGCTACCTCGCGCACATGGCGCCGACAGGGATCGGCCTCGCCGGCTGACGGCTGTCGGGCCGATCAGGGGGAGGGATGGGCATGCAAAGGCTGAATCGTCGCTCGATCCTCGGGGGAGCTGCAACAGGTGCGGCTTGGCTCGGAGCGGGGGCTGGTCGGCAGGCGCTGGGTCAGGCTCAGCCCGCGGCGGCGCCGGACAAAGTGCTCAAGATTGGCGTGCTCGGCGTCATGCGCGGCCCGGCCGCCTCCTGGGGCCTCGTCAACAAGTACTGCGCCGAGACCACGGCGGAGATGTACAACGAGAAGGGTGGAGTCGAGATCGGCGGCGAGAAGTACAAGATCGAGATCGTCAGCATCGACGACCAGCTCGACCCGAAGCTGGCGATCGCGGGCGCGGAGCAGATGCTCGGGCAGGGCATCCGCTACATCATCGGCCCCAACGTGGACACGACCGCTGCGGTCATCGTTCCGCTGCTTCGAGCCAACAACGCCGTCAACATCGCCTACGGCTTCGGCCGGTTCCTCTACACGCCGCCGCAACGGAACTCGATCCTGGGCATGGTTGCGTCTTACCAGGCGAGCCCGGTCATCTATGACTATCTGCGGCGGACCAAGGGCGTTCGCAGCATAAGCTTCGTCGCCCGCCGCGAGGCGGATTCGCTCAACCAGCGCGACGAGAACGTGATCGAGGCGCGGCGGCAGGGGCTGATCGTCGTCTCGTCATCCTACACCTACGAGCCCGGCACCCTGGATTTCAAGCCGGTGATGGCGCGGGTGCTGGCAGGCCGCGATCCGCCGCCGGTGATGAAGGGGATCACCGGCCAGCTCGGCGGGCCGGCAGCACCGGTCGGCAGCACGGCGGACCTCATCGAGCTGTCGGGCGTGGCACCGGCCGACGCGCCGCTGATCCTGATCGCGCTGCGGGAGCTTGGCTACCAGGGTCTGGTCTGCACCGAGACGGGGCAGGATGCGCTGCTGTTACGGGATGCCGGGGAAGCCGCAAATGGCTTCATTTCGGTCGGCGGCGCCAGCACGCCGGAGATGCGCAGCCCGCTCATGAACGACTTCATGCAGCGCTACACGGCGGTTGCCGGCCGCTGGCATGAGGAAGCCGAGACCAAGGTCTACGCCCTCGAGATGATCCTGCGCACCCTCCAGAGCGCCGGGCCGCAGGCGATTGGGGACGCGACAAGCTTCCTGGAGGCCATCCCGGGGTTCGTGACGGAGGACCCGTTCGTGAACGACAAGCGTGAGCTTCGCTACACCGGCGAGCGCTCGTTCAACCAGCAACGCCAGATCGGTGTCCCTCTGGTCATCGACGAGTTCCGCGACGGCGGCTTTCAGCCGCTGTTCGTCGGCTCGGTCGCCTAACACCGTAGTTCGGGAGCAGGACGATGGCCGGTGGGGCCCAAAAAGGCGAGGTCTACACGCCCGCCTACTACAGCGAGAACCTCTTCAACCACGACCTGGCGCCGCTCAAGGACCGGTTCTGGGGTTGGTATCAGGTCTTCTGCATGTGGATGGCCGACGTCCACAGCGTCGGTGGCTATCTGTTCGCGGCAAGCCTCTTCGCCCTTGGTCTTGCCGGCTGGCAGGTGCTGATCTGTCTGCTCGTCGGCATCGTCATCGTCATGTACCTGACCAATTGGGTGGCGGCACCCGGTGTCGAGCTTGGTGTGCCCTACCCCGTGGTCTGTCGGCTATCCTTCGGGGTCTACGGCGCCAACATCGCCGCCGTGATCCGCGGCCTGATCGCCGTTGCCTGGTACGGCATCCAGACCTACGTCGCCTCCAAGGCGCTGATCATCGTCGTGCTCAAGTTCTTCCCGCAGTATGCGCCTTACGAGCAGGTGTACTTCCTGGGCCTGTCCTATCTCGGCTGGTTCGCCTTCCTGACGATGTGGTTCTTCCAGTTCCTGGTGTTCTACCGGGGAATGAAGGCGATCACCGTGTTCATCGACTGGGCCGGACCTGGCGTCTATGTCGTCATGTTCGCGCTGATGTTCTATCTCATCTACCACGCCGGCTGGAGCAACATCAGCTTCACGCTCGCCGAGGTCAAGTACAGTGGCCTGGGGGCGTTCTGGCAGATGATCGTCGCGACCTCGCTGGTGATCTCTTACTTCTCGGGGCCGATGGTCAACTTCAGCGACTTCTCGCGCTTCGCGAAGGATATGCCCTCGGTCAAGAAAGGAAATTTCTGGGGGCTGCCGGTCAACTTCATCGCGTTCTCGATTGTTACGGTGGTCACCACCTCGGCGACCCTGCCCGTCTTCGGCGAATACATCCACGACCCGGTCGAGGTGGTGGCCCGGGTCGACAGCACCGTGGCCGCGGTCCTGGGTGCAGCCACGTTCATCATCGCCACGATCGGCATCAACATCGTGGCGAACTTCGTCTCGCCGGCGTTCGACTTCTCCAACGTGTCGCCCAAGCACATCACCTTCATCCGCGGCGGCATGATCGCGGCGGTCGGCTCGGTGTTCGTGATGCCGTGGCACCTGTTCAACTCGCCTGAGGTCATCCACTACACGCTGGACACCCTCGGGGCGGCCATCGGCCCGCTCTACGGGATCCTGGTTGCCGACTACTTCATCGTGAAGCACGAGAAGCTGTACGTCGATGATCTCTACAGCGACAAGCCCGACGGCCGGTATTGGTACAGCAAGGGCTTCAACCCGGCGGCCGTGAAGGCCCTGATCATCGGCTTCTTGAGCGGCCTGATCTTCGTCATCATCCCGGCGCTCTATTTCCTGGCGAGCTTCTCGTGGGCGATCGGCGCGGCGGTGGGCGCCTATCTCTACGTCCAGCTGATGAAGCGTCAGAGCGTTGCCGCCGGCTGGACCGCGGACGGCCGCGTCAAGGTGCAGGAGCCCGTCCTGGCGCCGGCGGCAGCCGGCACGCCCAAGGTCGGCTAAAGTGCAGCATCGAGACGAAGGCATGACCATGACCGAAGGCAGCTGCTCAGCCGACCTGTCGGGCCTGTCGTCTAAAGAACGCACACCCCAACTGGGTCACGTGAGGAACGCCACAATGAAGTTGACGACGAAAAGTCTTGGGAATGCGCCGTTGACAGGGATCGTTTTCGTGGCGACCCTTGCTTTGGGCGTGCTGACAGCGGCGCCCTTGCCGGCGAATGCCGCCGAGCTCGAGCTGGACGCCGTCAACAAGATGGACCAGGCGGCGTTTACCCAGGCGCTGGGCGGGATCTTCGAGAACTCGCCCTGGGTCGCCGAGAAGGCGTGGGAGTCGCGCCCGTTCTCGAGCGTGGACGATCTGCACGTGAAGATGGTCGCGGTTGTGAAATACGCGAACATCGACCAGGAGCTGGCACTCCTGCGGAGCCACCCCGATCTCGCCGGCAAGGAGGCCCAGGCCGGGACGATGACCTCCTCCTCCGTCGCGGAGCAGGCGAGTGCCGGCCTCAACGCTCTGAGCAAGGAGGAAGTGGCGACGCTGGCCGAGTACAATGCTGCGTACAAGAAGAAGTTTGGCTTCCCTTTCATGATCGCAGTGCGCAATCATTCCAAGCTCGGCATCTACCAACTGTTCAAGCAGCGCTTGAACAACGACACGGTGACCGAGTTCGGCAACGCCCTGCAGCAGGTCTATAACATCACACGGATCCGTCTCGAGAAGAAGTTCGGGGCCTGAGCGCCGAGATGTCTTGTGGGCGGCATCCTCTCACCTCCGCGGAGGCAAGAGGATGCCGGCTCATCGACGAAGGGGAGATTGTCATGAGCCAGTACGCTTCGCGCCGGTGGCTCTTCGTGATCGCGAGCCTTGCCATCGGCATGCTCGTGGCACCAGCCGACGCAGCGGAGGATGGCAGGCTCACCACCCACGTCCTCGACACGGCGAGTGGAGCGCCGGCGGCGGGCATGGAGATCGACTTCTCGGTGCGTGAGGGTGATCAGTACCGCCTGATAAAGACGATCCACACCAACGCTGACGGCCGCGCCGACGAGCCTCTCTTGAAAGGTGAGGCTATGGTGGTGGGTCATTATCGTCTGGTGTTTCACGTCAGCGAGTATTATACGAAGTCTGGTGCTAAGCTCGCCGACCCACCCTTCCTCGATCAGGTGCCACTCGACTTCGCGATCGCCGACAGCGCGGCGCACTATCATGTTCCGCTACTGGTTTCACCCTGGAGCTACACGACCTATCGCGGGAGCTGACGGCATTGCCGCGCTTCCCTGAGATTCAGAGAGCGAAGATCCGTCCGAGGTATCAGTCATGACCATCGCCCAGCAGAACTACCCCCGCGACCTGGTCGGCTATGGCCGCAATCCGCCCGA
>JBGAKU010000127.1:0-15552 GCA_044224255.1 Geminicoccaceae bacterium | reverse complement strand
ACAACCACATCGCGCTGGCCGGCAGCGTCCGCGAGGCGGTCGCCCGTGCCCGCCGATCGGTCGGCCACATGGTGAAGGTCGAGTGCGAGGGCGAGGATCTGGGCCAGCTGCGCGAGGCGCTCGAGGCCGGGGTCGACGCGGTCCTGCTCGACAACATGACGCCAACGATGCTGCGCGACGCGGTCCAGGCCATCGCCGGCCGGGCCATCGCGGAAGCCTCCGGCCGCATCACGATCGAGACCATCCAGGCGGTCGCCGCTACCGGCGTCGACCTGATCTCGGTCGGCTGGATCACGCACAGCGCGGCGATCCTGGATCTGGGCCTGGACATCGCAGCCCAAGGCCGGTCGCCCACGCCTTGAGCCGTCGACCGCGCCTGCGGCTCGCCCGTCGACAGGCCGCGGGCAACCGTCCCTGACACGCTTCGAAGCTGTTGGCGGGATGCCCGATGACTGGGACCTCGAGCCCGGCTGGTGCACGACCGCTTCGTCGCGGGATCGCGAGACGCCAGAGGTCATTCAGGGCCAGGATCGCAGGAAGAAACCAGTCGTGGTCGGCTTGCTCACGCCTGCCAGCCGGATCGCTACCCAAGTCTTGTGACTTCCGGCAAGTCAAAATCTTCAATACGGCAAATAACATCAGCAAAAAATTAAGAAGAATTAAGTGCTATTGCTCAAATACTTCAACAACGCAACGAGATAGTTAGTAAATACCCCTAGTTTGTCGTTGGCCGGCAGACGGACAAGTCCGACACAAAATCCCCTCGGGTGGGAAATCGACGCGTGCGGCAGGCGAAATCGGATTAGAACCATAAGTTACTGAATCTGCCTTGCATGGACAACCTAGGCGGTGATAGGTGGCCGATGGCTATTGTCATCTACGCGCTCCATGCAAGTGAGCGAGGGGCCAAGGAGGAAACCATGACGCGAAACCTGCCCGGCCAATCAGCAGGCTCAGCCCTCATATTTGCCCTTCTGGCCGGCACTTTCGTCGCCGGCGACGCTCACGCACTGCCCCCCGGATTCGAGGACGAGCTTGTCGCAGGCGGCCTGACGTCGCCGACGGCGCTCGCCGTCGCTCCGGACGGACGCATCTTCATCACGGAGCAGCCAGGCGCGGTCAGGGTCGTCCGCAACGGCGCGCTGCTGACTGCGCCTTTCGCCCAGTTCAGTGTCGATTCGAATGGGGAGCGCGGCCTGCTCGGTCTTGCCTTCGATCCGAACTTCTCCAGCAACCAATATGTCTATGTCTATCATACCGTTCCGGGCACGCCTCCCCGCAACCGGGTCAGCCGGATGAAGGCCAACGGCGATAGCGTGCAGTCGGGGACCATCGAGACCATCCTCGACCTCGATCCGCTGTCGAGCCGCACGAACCACAATGGCGGCGCCATCCACTTCGGCCCCGACAGCAAGCTGTACGTCGCGGTCGGGGAGAATGCGGAGAGATCCAACGCACAGTCGCTGGCCAACCGCCTGGGCAAGATCCTCCGCATCAATCCGGACGGGACAATTCCCGGCAACAACCCCACGAGCTTTGCCGGGATCTCCGGGTCGCCCTCAGGTGCCAACCGCGCGATCTGGGCCGTGGGGCTGCGCAACCCGTTCACCTTCGCGTTCCAGCCCCACTCCGGAACGATGTTCATCAACGACGTCGGTCAGCAGACCTGGGAGGAGATCAACGTCGGCGGGGCGGGCCGCAACTATGGCTGGCCGGGAAGCGAAGGCCCGACCACCATCACGGACCACACTCCCCCGGCATTCGCGTACCAACACCAGTCGGGCACGCCGACCGGCTGCGCCATCACCGGCGGCACCTTCTACAATCCCGCAAGCGCGAACTTCCCTTCACAGTATGAAGGCAAGTATTTCTTCTCCGACATCTGCGGCAACTGGATCTACTATCTCAACCCGGCTGCACCGCAGTCCGCCACCCTGTTTCGCGATGGCTTGAACCAGCCGGTCGATCTCGCGGTCGGCCCCGACGGCGCGCTGCTCTACCTCCAGCGCAATGGGCAGCTGCGCCGCATCCGCTATAATGGCAGCTCGACTCAGGCCATCCTCGCCTCGACGACGAAGCTGGAGGTCAGGGAGGGCCGGCAATCGACCGTGACGCTACGGCTCGCGGCCGAGCCGGCCGAGACGATCGACGCCTCGGTCGGCATGTCGATGAACGACGCCTCCATAGCGGTATCGCCGGCGACCGTGCAATTCACGCCATCCAGCTGGACCGGGAAGTCGATCACGATCACGGCCGGCCAGGATGCTGACCGGTCGGATGACGGCGGCACGATCGACGTGACCGCTCCCGGGATCACCGGGAGGAGGGTCCTCGTCACCGCGGTCGACGACGAACGTCCGGCCGACGCGCCGCGAGCGGTCATCAGCGAGCCGCGGAACGGGGCCACGGTCAGCGGCACCAATGCCGAGTTCTTCGGCGACGGCATCTCGACCGCCGGAACGGTCCGCGCCCAGTTCGTGATCGACAATGTGACGAGGTATGTCGACCTGAACGACGAAGGTCACTACCACATCAACGGCAACCACAATCTCTGGGACACGACGCAGCTCGCCAACGGCGATCATGTGCTGATCATGCGCGTCTACGATGCCCTCGGCCGCTGGGGCGCGCACACGATCAAGGTCAAGGTGCAGAACTGAGGGCGGGTCAGCCGTAGCAGCCGGCGATCCGCGCCCGTAGCCGCACCAGCGCCAGGACCGAATCGATCGCCGGCGTCGGCACTCCGACCAGTCGGCCCATGTCCTGGACCGCGGTGACCAGGGCGTCGATCTCCATCGGACGGCCACGCTCCAGGTCCTGGAGCATCGAGGTCTTGTGGGCACCGACGGCAGCACCGCCGTCGAGGCGCCTGTCGACCGAGATCGGGAAGCGCACGCCCAGCTTCTCGGCGATGGTCTGCGCCTCGACCATCATGGCGCGGGCTAGCGCGCGGGTGCCAGGGTCGCTGCAGATCACGTCGAGAGTGGCGCAGGTGAGCGCGCTGATCGGATTGAAGGAGAGGTTGCCCCAGAGCTTGACCCAGATCTCGTCGCGGATCTTGGCCCGCACCGGGGCCTTGAGACCGGCCGCGATCAGGGCCTGGGACAGGCGCTCGATGCGCTCCGTCCGATCGCCCGTGGGCTCGCCCAGCGTGAACCGGTCGCCCTCGACCAGCTCGACCACACCGGGCTCGGGCACTTCGGCCGCGGGGTAGACGACGCAGCCGATCACGCGCGCAGGGCCGATGCCATCCCACTGCACGTCGCCGGGATCGACGCTCGGCAGGCGGCGGCCCTCATACTCCCCGCCGAGGCCGTGAAAATACCACCAGGGCACGCCGTTCACGCCCATGACCACGGCCGTGTCGGAGCCGAGCAGCGGCTGCATCGGCGCCACCACGCCGGGCACCTGATGCGCCTTGAGCGTGACCACGACATAGTCCTGCTCGCCCAGCGTCGCGGGGTCGTCGGTGGCGGTGACCGGGACCGTGAAGCTCTCCTCGCCCGAGCGCAGGGTGAGGCCACGCTCGCGCATGGCCGCCAGGTGCGGCCCACGCGCGATCAGCGAGACCTCGGCACCCGACCTGGCCAGCCGTGCGCCCAGGAGCCCGCCGATGGCGCCAGCGCCGTAGATGCAGATCCGCATCAGCCGAGGCCGAGCTTCTGTGCCAACCCGATCCGCTGCAGCTTGCCGGTGGCGCCCTTCGGGATCTCAGCGAGGATGACCACCTTGCGCGGCACCTTGAAGTCGGCAAGCCGGCCGGCGGCGAAGCTGCGGATCTCCTGCTCGACCACGACCATGCCCTCGCGCAGCACGACCGCACAGGCGACCTCCTCGCCCAGCTTATCGTGCGGCATGGCGAAGGTGACGACCTGGGCGACGGCCGGATGGTCCATCAGCACGTCGTCGACCTCGAGTGGGCTCACCTTCTCGCCGCCGCGGTTGATGATCTCCTTCAGCCGCCCGGTGATCCGCAGATAACCCTCCTCGTCCAGCACCCCCTGGTCGCCGGTCCGGAACCAGCGCCGGCCCTCGGCCTCGAAGAAGCTCTTGAGATTGGCGTCCGGGTTGGCCTCGTAGCCGGGCGTGACGTTGGGGCCGGAGATCACCACCTCGCCCTGGGTGCCGGCGGGTTGGAAGGTGCCGGCATCGTCGCAGACGCGCACCAGCGGGCCGGCGGCGATCCCGACCGAGCCGGGCTTCCTCGGTGCGGGCGGCAGCGGGTTCGAGGCCATCTGGTGGGTGGCCTCGGTCATGCCGTAGCTCTCGATCACAGGCGCCTCGAAGGTCTTCTCGAGCGCCAGCATCACCTGCGCCGGGAGGGAGGCCGAGGAGGAGCGGATGAACCGCAGCCTGGCACGCGCCAGGATCTCGGGGTTGCGCTCGGCCCGAGGCAGGATCGCCTGGTGCATGGTCGGCACCGCCGTGTACCAGGAAGGCTTGGCGTCATCGAGCCAGTGGAAGAATCGCAGCGCGTTGAAGCCGGGCGTGCAGTAGATCGAGGCGCCGGCCGAGAGCGAGGAGGTGACCGCCGCGATCAGGCCGTGGATGTGGAACAGCGGCATGACGTTGAGGCAGCGGTCGGCGGGGGTCAGCGCCAGGGTGGTGCGGATGTGGCGCGCCGAGGCGGCGAGATTGCGCTGGAGCAGGGGCACGATCTTCGGCCTGGAGGTGGTGCCGGAGGTGTGCAGCACCAGCGCCTCGTCGTCCTCCGTCGCGGCGCCGGTCCGTGGATGTGGAACAGCGGCATCACATTGAGGCAGCGGTCGGCAGGCGTCAGCGCCAGCGTGGTGCGGATGTGGCGGGCCGAGGCGGCGAGGTTGCGCTGCAGCAGCGGCACGATCTTGGGCCGCGAGGTGGTGCCCGAGGTGTGCAGGACCAGGGCCTCGTCGTCTTCCTGTGCGGCACCCGTCGCGACCGGGGCGTCGCCGCTGCCCTCGGCGGCGAGCTCAAACCAGCCCGCGGGCCTGTCGGGCGAGGTGGTAAGCCGCAGGATCTCGGCCTTGTGGCGACGAGCCACCTCGACCGCCGGGCCCTTGTCGCCATCCGCCACGATCAGCGCCTTGGCGCGCAGGTCGGACAGGTAGAAGTCGAGCTCCTCGGCCCGGTAGGCCGGGTTCAAGGGTGCCGTGGTCGCCCCGCAGGCGACGCTGATGAACGAGGTCGCCATCTCCGGCCCGTTCGGCAGCACGATCGCCACCCGATCGCCGCGCCCGATGCCGAGCGCGTTGAGCCGTGCCACTGTCGCGTCCGCGAGCTCGCGCAAGGCCCCGAAGCGCAGCCCCGGCCGCTCGGGCGCCAGGATCGCCGCAGCATCGGCGGCATGCGGTTGCAGGAGATCTCGGATGGTCTCGGCCATGGCGTGCTCGGCTCTTGTCTGGTTGCGGCTGACCCGGTGCCGACATAGCGCGCCGGGCGGGAAAGAACACCGTTGATCGCAAGCTCCCGCGTTGGACGGCTATCCCGGCCGCGGCTGCTTGCCGGGCTCGTCCACCAGCGTCCACAGCTCCAGCTCGCCGAAGCCCTTGACCTCCATCCGTCCGCGCGGACGGCAGGCGAGCTCGTCCCGGATCAGGGCCGCGGTGCTCGCACCCATGGTGATCTGCATCGGGTCGCTGACGGACTCGAGCTGCGCCGCCAGGTTCACGGCCGGCCCGAACACGTCGTAGACGTACCGCCGCACGCCGACGATCGAGCCGATCACCGGCCCCGTGCTGAGGCCGATCCGGCAGCGCCATTGCACCGCATGCGAGGCGTTGCGGCGCTCGATGTACCGGCGCATGCGGGCCGCCGCCTGTGCGATGCTGAGCGCGTGCTCGGGATTCGCCTCCGGCAGGCCCGAGACCGCCATATAGGCGTCGCCGTTCGTCTTGATCCGCTCGCAGCCGAACATCTCGATGATCCGGTCGAAGGCCGAGAAGATGTCGTTCAGCTCGGCCACGAGCGCGCTCGGGTCAAACGACGCCGTCATCTCGGTGAAATCGTCGAAGTCCAGCAACAATACCGTCGCCTCGGCGAAGCGTTGCGGCGTCGCCGCGCCGAAATCCTTGATCTCCTCATAGACCGCGCGCGGCATGATGCTGAGGAGGAGCGCCTCGGTGCGCTCCTTTTCCTTCTGCAAATCGCGCGCATGCTTCTCCGTCATCTGTGCATAGGAGTCGAGCATGTACTCGGCCTCCTTCTGCTTGCTGATGTCGCGTACCTCCACGAGTAGCAGCGCCCTGCCGTCCACCGTCGCCGGTCGCACCTCCAGAGCAAGCTTCAAGGTGCGCGCGCCGTCGCGCGCCTCGGTGCCCAGCTGGAACGGCCGACCCTGCCCCACCTGCTCGCGCAGCCGCAGCGGGTCCATCCCCTTCACCCGGTCGGCCAAGCGCAGGGGTCCGGCACCGTCAGGCTTGAACCAGCCCGTGAAGCACGGGTTCTCGAACAGGATCTCGAGACTGTCCGGCTCGACCGCGGCGACGCCCGTGCCGAGGAACTGGAGGAGGGGGCCGAGCAGATGGTCGACGGTCATGGCCTGCCCAGCACTCCGTGACTGCTAGTCGCGGGTCACGATCAGAGGCTCCCGACGATCCAACTCCTGCCGGACATGCGCGAGATCGGCCTCGGCCAAGCCGTGCTCGGCGAGCGTTCCCACCATCAGCTCGACCAGCTCGCGGAACTCGGCGCGAGTGATGCCCAATCTCGCATGAGCCCGCTGGATCTGGGCATCGGGAAAGCTGGCAGGGCCGCCCATGATGCTGGTCACGAACTTGGTCTGATGATCGATCAGCGCGCGCATGTCGACGCTGGCGAAGTGATGACTGAGCCGTGGCGAGTCGAGCACCTTGTCGTAGAAGGCGGAGATCACCTTGCGGACCGTCGCGAAACCGCCGCAGCGCTCGAAGATGGACCCGGTCATCGGCTGCTCCGCAAGCGGCCCCATCAAGCGACCGGCTATACCTCGGGCATCGCGCAGCGGATCCTGCGCACGATCCAGTCCGGGTGATCGCCCGACCACTGCGCGACGCGCAGCTGCGACTGCCACACGCATTGCGGCGTCGCAACCATCGCGGCGAACGGAATCCGGAATTCCTCGCAATGCTTCGGCTGCCGGATCAGGCAGGCAAGCAGCACAAGCTCCACCATCGGCTCATCCCCGGCCTCATGGGCACGAGAGTGCCGCCATTCACGGGATCGTCAAGTCGGACCTGGCATAAGCCTGAGCTTATGCCGAGCATTCATCTTTACCTATCGCCCGCGCGCCATTATCACCGTGGTCGCTAGAACGAGAAGATAGGGTAGGCTTGAATGCGCGTCACCGCCGTCCGGTTGGTCATGGGGGCGCTTTGCCTGGCGATCGGCCCGGCGGCCGTCGGCACAGCCGCGGACGTGAACGTGGCGATCACCTATCTGAGCCGGCAGGAGGCACCGAAAACGCCTCTGTCGCTGGTCGAGCCGATCCTCGCCGACGAAGGGGTCAAGGGCGCCGAGCAGGGTCTGCGCGACAATCAGACGACCGGCCGGTTCCTCAAGCACGAATACACGCTGAACGAGCGGATCGTCGCACGCGACGGGGACATGGCGGCCGAGTTCAAGGGCGCCCTGGCCGCCGGCGAGCGGCTGTTCGTCGCCGACCTGCAGGCGCCCGACCTCCTGACCATCGCGCCGCTGGCGGACGAAGCCGGCGCCATCGTGCTCAACGGCCGTGCCGAGGACGACGAGCTGCGCACCGACCAGTGCTTCCGCAGCACCTTCCATACCGCGCCGTCGCGCTCGATGAAGACGGACGCGCTGGCGCAGTACCTGATCTGGAAGCGCTGGTCGCGCTGGTTCCTGGTCTACGGCTCGCATCCCGAGGATCAGGCGCTGGCCGCTGCCTATCGGCGCTCGGCCGAGAAGTTCGGGGCCAAGATCGTCGCCGAGAAGATGTACGAGGATACGGGCGGCGCACGCCGCACCGACACCGGGCACGTCCAGGTCCAGACGCAGATGCCGGTCTTCACCCAAGATGCAGGCGACTACGACCTCCTGATCGCCGCCGACGAGACCGACGTGTTCGCGGAGTACCTGCCCTACCGCACCTGGGATGCCCGACCCGTCGCCGGCAGCGCCGGGCTCGTGCCGACGGCGTGGAACCGCGTGCAGGAGCAGTGGGGCGGCACCCAGATGCAGCGGCGCTTCGAGAAGCTTGCCGGCCGGCCGATGACCGAGCGCGACTACGGCTCCTGGATCGCCGTGCGGGCGATCGGCGAGGCGGTCACCCGTGCCCAGACCAACGATCCGGCCAAGCTGCACGAGTACATGCTGAGCGACAGGTTCGAGGTCGCCGGGTTCAAGGGCCAGGGGCTGTCGTTCCGACGGTGGGACCAGCAGATGCGCCAGCCCATGATCCTGGTCACCCCGCGCATGCTGGTGTCGGTCTCGCCCCAGGACCAGTTCCTGCACCAGCGCACGCCCTTGGACACGCTCGGGTTCGACGAGCCCGAGAGCCGCTGTCGCCTCAACTGAACGAGCGAAACAGAATGCACAGAAGCATGACCCTCGCGCTTGTCGGCATGCTGAGCGTGTCGGCCGCCTCGCAGGCGCGCGAGATCTATGTGTCGAACGAGAAGGGCAACTCGATCACCGTCATCGACGGCGGCTCGCTCGAGGTGACGGCGACCATTCCCGTAGGCAACCGGCCGCGCGGTATCGTCCTGAGCCCCGACGGCAAGCATCTCTACATCTGCGCGTCCGACGACGACACGATCCAGATCATGGACACGACGACCCACGAGATCGTCGGCACCCTGCCCTCGGGGCCGGATCCCGAGCTGATGGACATCGCGCCCGACGGCTCGGTGATGTACATCGCCAACGAGGACGACAACATGGTGACGGTGGTGGACATCGCCAGCCGTCAGCCTCTGTCGGAGATCCAGGTCGGCGTCGAGCCGGAGGGCGTCGGCGTCAGCCGGGACGGCAAGTGGGTGGTCAATACTTCCGAGACCACCAACATGGCGCACTTCATCGACACCGACACGCACGAGATCACCGACAACGTGCTGGTCGACCAGCGGCCACGCTATGCCTTCTGGACCGCGGACGACGCCGAGATCTGGGTCTCGTCGGAGATCGGGGGCACGGTCAGCGTGATCGACAATGCCACCCGCCAGATCAAGCACAAGATCACGTTCGAGATCCCGGGCGTGCCGAAGGAGGCGATCCAGGCCGTCGGCGTGCGCGTCACCGACGACCGCAAGCTTGCGTTCGTCGCGCTCGGGCCGGCCAACCGGATCGCGGTCGTCAACGCCCAGACCTTCGAGGTCGAGAAGTATCTGTTGGTCGGCCAGCGCGTCTGGCAGCTCGCCTTCAGCCCGGACGAGAAGTTCCTCTACACCACCAACGGCGTCTCCAACGACATCTCGGTGATCGACGTCGACAATCTCGAGGTCATCAAGTCGGTGCCGGTCGGACCCTATCCCTGGGGCGTCGCCGTCAGGGACTGACCCAGTCTCGCTACAACAACTTCAGGCAAGCAGGGAATGCCCACATGATCGAGAGAATGCTCCCGGCGGTCGTCATGGCGGCCGCGGCAACGCTGGCGGTCGCAAGCGATGCGCACGCCCAGGCAGGGCTGCTCAGCCATCGCAAGGACCTCGCGCCGATCACCCTGGCCTCGGGTAAGCCGCTGGCCGCCGCCCCCTACGAGCTCGAGGCCGGCAAGTACTACCGGATCGCGATCGAATCGGACGGCTCGGCCGAGCTCGCGGTCGCCGGCGCCGAGTTTTTCCGCAACATGTGGGTCAACGAGGTCGTCATCAACGACATCGAGGTCCGCCCGCTCGGCGTCGACAGCATCGAGTTCGACGACGAGGGCAAGGCCACGATCTCCTTCGTGCCGATCCGTCCGGGAACCTTCGTGTTGCGCGTCCCGGGCACGAGCTCGGACTCGCAGCAGGCCGTCTTCAACGTCAAGTAAGCAACCGGGCCGCCTCCGCGGCGGCCGCGGTTGACCGATTGTCTCTGCGTGAGCTCGGCTGCGTCATCAGGCGCAGCCGCTTTTCTTGCCCGGCCGCATGATCTACGGCGCCGGCCCGCGAATCTCCTTGACGCCGTCCCCGCCCCCGATAGTGTCGGCGTAGGAGCAGCGTCGCTCCCGTCTGGCCGTTCGGCGGCCGGGGTCATCCTCGGGTCAAATCGCAGATCGTCGTAGTTGGTGGCAATGATGCCCCTGGCGAAAGCCGGCGGGCACAATACGCGTTGATGCCTGGGGTAAGAGCGTGAGCCAACGCCGCGCGGTGCGCATCGGAGTCCTGTTCTCGGTGACCGGTCCCTACCGGACCATCGGCACCGCGATGCGCAACGGCGCCATGTTGGCGGTCGCGCAGGTCAACATGGACACCCGGTTCCCGTTCCGGCTCGAGGTGGTCGACCACGATCCTGGCGGCCGCAACGCCGACTATGCCGCGGCGGCGCGGCGGATGCTCGCCGAGGCGGGGCTCGTCCACATCGTCGGCTGCTACACCTCCTCCTCGCGCAAGGAGGTGCTGCCGCTGTTCGAGAAGCATGACGGGCTGCTATGGTACCCGTCGCATTATGAAGGCTTCGAGAGCAGCGACAACGTCGTGTACACTGGGGCTGCACCGAACCAGCACATCGTGCCCCTGGCCGAGCATCTCTTGCGACACTACGGCACCAGCGCCTACTGCCTGGGCTCGAACTACATCTGGGCCTGGGAGAACAACAAGATCATGCGCGAGGCGGTCCTGGCCGCCGGTGGGACGGTCCTGGCCGAACGCTACGTCCCGGTCGGCGAGACTGACCTCGACGCGCTGATCCGGCAGATCCTCGATTGTCGACCCAACTTCATCTTCAACACGCTGATCGGTGATTCGGCCTACGCCTTCTTCCGGGCAATCCGCCGCGCCGCCTCCGAGCAGGGCATCGACCTCGGCCGGACGATGCCGGTGGCGAGCTGCAGCCTCGCCGAGCCGGAGCTGGTCGAGATCGGCCCCGAGGCGGCCGCGGGCCATCTGAGCTCGAGCGTCTATTTCGAGAGCCTCGACACGCCCGCCAACAAGGCGTTTGTCGCGGCCTACCGCGCCGCCTATCCGGAAGCTGGGCCGACCTCCGCCGACGCCGAGGCATCGTTCATCGCCGTCCATCTGCTCGCGCGCGCCGTGCGGCGGGCCGGCACGGCCGACATGAACGCCGTGCGCTCCGCCCTGCCCCAGGTCGCGCTGGAAGCGCCGCAGGGTCGAATCCGGATCGACCGCGACAATCGCCACGCCTACCTCACGCCGCGCATCGGCGTCTCGAACGACCGCTTCGGCTTCGATGTGATCTACGAGGCGCCAGCGCCGGTGAAGCCGGACCCCTATCTCGTCTGGCAAGAGGTTCGGGTCGAGGCGCGGCCGCAGCGGCGCCCGGCCAACCTGCGCCTGGTCGTCCGCTCGTGACCCGGCCACTGCAGAACTTCCGCGGCTGCCACGCCCTGATCGTGCATCCCGCCGACCAGAACCGGCTGGTGCTGGACACGACGCTGACCAAGCTCGGCCTGGCCGTGACGGTGTGCGACCCACCAGGATGCGATGCACCCGTCGGCGACGCGCGGCCCGACGTCGCGTTCATCGACGTCGACGATGCCGCCCATCTCCCCTGGCCCGAGGCCGAGGTCCCGCTGGTCGCGATGATCGGCCACGAATCGCCGAGCCGACTGCAGCGCGCGTTCGAGTTCCGACCCAGCGCGTTCCTGCTCAAGCCGGTGCGCCCGAGCGGGGTCTATACGGCGATCTTCTTCGCCATCAACGGCCATGCCAGGGACCGGCAGATCGCACGGACGGTCGCCAGCCTGGAGGCGCGCCACCGCGCGCGGCGCATCGTCACCAAGGCGATGCTTCTGGTCATGCAGCACCACGGCGTCGACGACGACGAGGCCTACCGGCGCCTGCGCAAGGAGAGCATGCGGCTGCGCATCACCGTCGAAGATCTCAGTGGCCGGATCCTAGATCAGGGGCGGCCGTCCGAGCCGCAGCCGGATCGTAGGACCGGTCACGGCTGACAAGCCCAAAACCACAGAGGGAGCGAGGGGCACATGGGCAACGACGATCAGAAGCGTTCGGCGCCCACGGAACTGGATTGCGATTTGTCGATCCCGCCGCCGCAGGTCGATCGGCGCGGCGTGCTCAAGGGCATGACCGCCGGCAGCCTCGCCACCACCGTGGGCGTCGGCACCGCCACCTATCTGCGCGGTTTCAGCCCCAGCAAGGCGCACGCGCAAGAGACCGGGCCGGTCAAGCTCGGCTTCATCGAGGACGAGTCCGGCAACCTCGCAGTCTATGGCCTGCAGAAGCTGCACGCCGCTCAGCTCGCCGTGGCCGAGATCAACGCCGGCAAGACGCTCAAGGGAGCACCCTGCATCGGCGCCGGCATGATCGGCGTCGAGGGCGACGTCGCCAAGAACCCGCCCGTGATCAGCCGCGAGGGCACCGGCCTCGACGTGGTCGACGACGGCGGGCCGAAGTCGGCGGCGGGCGTCGTGTTCGACGAGGACGACGACATCCTGATCGATTCCGGCGAGCAGGGCGTGCTCGGCCGGCAGGTGGAGCTGGTCTCCGCCGACGGCCAGAGCAACAACGCGATCTGGCAGCAGCTCGCCCGGCGCATGATCCAGCAGGACAAGGTCGACGTGCTGGTGGCGGGCTTCGCCAGCGCCGAGCGCGAGGCGATCCGGCCGATCGTCGATCAGTTCAAGCAGCTCTACTTCTACACCAACCAGTATGAGGGCGGTGTCGCCGACTCGAACACCTTCTGCACTGGCCCGGTCTGTGAGCAGCAGGTGATCCCGACCGTGCAATACATGGTCGAGAAGTTCGGCCCCCGCTGCTACACCATCGCCGCCGACTACAATTTCGGGCAGCTGACGGCTGCATGGACCCGTGCCTTCGCGCCCCTGGTCGGCGGCGAAATCATTGGCGAGGAGTTCATCCCGCTCTCGGTGTCCGAGTTCAGCCAGGTCATCCAGCGCATCCAGCAGGCCAAGCCCGATTGGGTGATGACGCTGCTGGTGGGCTCGAACCACCACAACTACTACCCGCAGGCGGCCGCGGCCGGCCTCAAGTTCCCCATGGCCTCGACCGTCAACATGGCGCAGGGCTACGAGCACAAGCGCTTCGCGCCGCCCTCGCTCGCCAACATGCACAACGCGATCCAGTACCAGCTCGAGGTGCCGACCGGCCGCAACCGGGCCTTCGTCAAGCGCTGGATGGAGATGTTCCCGAAGGACGAATATATCGGGGAGATGGCGCAGAACACTTACTTCACCATCCATCTCTACGCCAAGGCAGCGCGGCTCGCCGGCACCACCGACCAGGAGACAGTGCGCAAGTGCCTGGAGCTGGGCTGGAACATCGAGGCGCCCGAGGGCGGCGTGTTCCTCGAGCCCGGCACGCATCATTGCGCCCACCCGATCCGGATGGCGGTCTGCGACGAGAACCACAATGTCAGGTTCGTCCGCGACTGGCCGATGATCCAGGCCTGGTGGCTGCAGCGGCTCGGCGTCAACCTGGTCCGCAATCCCGAGTACAAGCAGTACACGCCGGACGAGGACCCGTACTTCAAGCTGTTCGGCAAGGCCTGAGCGGCAGCGGCCCCCGCTCCGTCTGTCGTGGCGGGGGCCATCTTCTGGAGACGGCATGGACGCGATCGCGCTCGCCGCCAGCGTGCTCTACCAGCTCGGCACCAACGGGGCATTCCTGCTCCTGTCGGCGCTGGGCCTGATCGTCATTCTCGGCATGATGAACATCATCAACCTCGCCCATGGCGAGCTGATGATGCTCGGCGCCTACACCGCCACCATCGCCGTGCACCGCGGGGTACCGTTCGCGCTGGCGGTCCCGCTGGCGTTCGTCGTCGTGGCCCTGTTCGGCATCGTCCTGGAGCGCCTGATCGTGCGCCGCTTCTACGGGCGCGAGCTGGGGGCGCTGGTGGTCACCTGGGGCATCAGCCTGATCCTGTCGCAAGGGACCCTGCTGCTGCTTGGCCCATTCATGCCCTCGATCCAGATCCCCGGCGGCTCGGTGGCGGTGGGCCAGTATTCCTTCTCCGACTACTGGCTGATCCTGATTGCGCTCACCGCCGCCATCGTCGCGGTCCTCTGGTGGGTCTACAACCGCACCCACTTCGGCCTGCAGGCGCGCGCGACCATGCAGAACGCCGCCATGGCACGTGCCCTCGGCGTCAACACCGACCGGGTCTACATGATGACCTTCGGCCTCGGCGCTGGCCTTGCCGGCGTCAGCGGCGCGCTTCTGGCACCCACCACCTCGATCGCCCCGTTCATGGGCCAACAGTTCGTGGCACCGGCCTTCATCACCGTGGTGGTCGGCGGGGCGACCAACGTCATCACCGGCGCCCTTGGCTCCAGCCTGATTCTGTCCCTGGTCCGTACGCCGGTGGGCTTCCTGTTCGGCGCATTCCTCGGTCTGGTCGCCCTCCTGCTGGCCGCCCTGATCATCATCCGGCTGATGCCGGACGGGATCTCGGCCTGGCTGCAGCGCCGGCTCGACCAGCGCCACCGGGTCGCCTGACCATGGGCCTCTGGCGACTGCTCAACAGCCGCGAGGACATCGGCCGCGGGCCCGGCTTCTGGCTCGCCTTCGTGGCGCTGGTCGTGTTCCTCGGCTGGTACCCGCTCACCATGAGCGAGTTCGACGCGACCAACATCGCCTACTATCTGCTCAACATTCCGATGGCGCTGGGCCTGTGCCTGCTCTGGGGCTATTGCGGCATCCTCAGCTTCGGCCAGGTCGCCTATTTCGGCATCGCCGGCTATCTCTATGGGATCATCGGCGGCAACCTGATGGGCAATCCCTGGGGGCCATTGCTCGGCTCGCTCGGCAGCCTCGCCGCCTGTGCCGTGGTCGCCGCCATATTCGGCTATTTCGTGTTCTACGCCCGGGTGCAGATGTGGATCGCCCCGATCCTCACCCTGGTCTTCACCCTGCTGCTCGAGACCTTCCTCGGCCAGACTGCCGGCTATCAGTGGCGCGTCGGCACCGTGCAGCTCGGCGGCTATAACGGCATGACCGGTATCCCGTCCTTCCAGCTCGGCGACCTCGTTTTCTTCGGCTACCCCTTCTTTTACTATGTGCTGACACTCGTGGTGGTCTGTTTTCTCGGCTGCCGGCTGCTTGTCGGCTCGCACCACGGTAAGGTGATGCTGGCGATCCGCGAGGACCCTCTGCGCACCGAGCTGCTCGGCTACGACATCCGGGCCCGCCAGCTCGTCACCTTCGTTCTCGCGGCCGTCCTCGCCGGGCTCTCAGGCCTGCTCTACGTGCAGTGGGGCAACTACATCACGCCCACCCAGGTCGGACTGCTGCAGGCGTCGCTGCCGGTGATCTGGGTGGCGGTGGGCGGCCGCGACAGCCTCGTGGCCGTCGCGCTGTCGACCTACCTGCTCAACTGGCTGAATTTCGCCCTGTCCTCTGCCGGCAACCAGTATGCCATGGTAATCATTGGCGTACTGCTGGTCGTGGTGATGATGTTCTTCCCGCGCGGTATCCTGATCACCCTGGCCCGCGACCT
>JBGAKU010000126.1:0-15601 GCA_044224255.1 Geminicoccaceae bacterium | reverse complement strand
GGGCCGGGAACTCTCGTGGCCTGACCTGGCGCTCGAAGCGTGCGCTGGTCATGAACAGCGAGGCCAGCAGGGTCATGGTGCGCGACCTCTCGGTCCTGCCTTCGTGCTCGACCAGAAGACGGCGATAGCGCTGCAGGCAAGCAAAGGTCTGCTCGACCTTCGATCGCCGAGGTTCGACCACGAAGCCCTTCTTGTTCTGGCGCCCGACCAGCTCGAGGTCGATGCCGTGCCGCGTCATCAGGGCTGCGGCAGCCTCGCCGTTGAAACCGAGGTCGGCCCAGACCTTGAGCAGCGAGCCGCTCGCGAGTTCGGGCTCGAGCACCGCTGCCGTGTCGCGGTCTTGGATCGACGCCGTCACCACGCGCAGCCCTTGGATCAGGCCCTCCGTATCGACCAGCAGCACCCGCTTGCGACCTTTGATCTTCTTGGCGGCATCGTAGCCACGCGGCCCGTGTTGCGGCCCGGTCCGCACGCTTTGCGTGTCGAGAATCCCTGCGGTCGGCCGGCTGGTGCGGCCGCGCGCCAGGCGCAGGCAACGATTGAGCACCGCCAGGGCACGATCGAGCACCGTCAGCCGCACCCACCGCTCCAGGCGGCTGTCGATCGTCTGCCGCGGTGGATAGACCTTCGGCAGCAGCGAGGATACCGCCCCGGCCCGGCAGAGCCACCACAGGGCCTGCAGCATGGTGAGCGTCGGCCAGACCCTCGGCCTGCCGGTCCGCGCCGGCGGGTCGATGGCAGCGATCATCGTGGCGAGACGGGCGATCGCGTTCGCGCGCACCACCTCGCTGAGCCGGCGCATACTGCCGGCGCTGGTCAGGCGTCCAGGGCGTGTTCGGTGTTCCATATCGGGGAACTACGATATGGGTGCGCGCTGCCCAATCCACCAACCTGCCAAAATAGCTGCAATTACAATATGTCGGAGTTTTCGGCGCGGCTCTCGGGCGCACAAGCACCACGAGATGAAGGCAGTCTGCATCAGCGTGACGGGCTTGGCGCGCGACAGGACCCCAAAGGGCTGCGTTGCAGATCGACTGAATACCGTCACTTGGACACCGCCAGTGTGCGTCTACGATACCCGGGACCGTTTGGGTGTTTGGGGTCTTGTCGCGACGCGAGGATCAATGGGTGCAATATTCTCGGCAGCTTTCGCCCATGGGCCGCCGAGAACCTATCCGCGGCAATTCCTTTGGGTTCTTGTCGCGCTTGGCTGGAAGATGAGCCTGCTGGCTTGGGGCCTTGTCGCCCATGGGCCGTTGGCCGCTCGCCGCCATCTCTCTATGCGGTCTAGGGGTGGCGTGCGGGAGCTGGCCCCTCGCTTGAGGCGCCCGTTGGTCAGCAAGTTCATGCGGCACGACCGAGATGGTTCCGCCTTGCGAGCTTCTTTGCGTCCCGAATCGGAGGTAATCAGTATCTCTACTATAAGATAGTGCGACAAGGCCACGACGGAAAACCCCTGTCCGCGCGACTTCGCCCCAAATCGAGCGCGTCTGTTCCCCAAAGTTGGCGCGACCGGTCCTCACGGGATAACTTCCGCACGCGACAAGACCCCAAAGGAAAACTCGAAGAGGGCACAGGAGCGACAAGACCCCAACATTGACGTTACTGCCGTATCAGCGTAGGGCTGTGCAAAGAGGAGTGAGCAGGTCGATGGCGGAAGTCCACCAGTTCGTCCTGGTTCATGGCGTCGACGGTGCTCGCGCGATGGCGACCACTCGCGCCGAGCGCAGGTTGGTCGATCTGGCGGCCAAGGTGTTGGCCGAGGAAAGTGATGCGCTCGGCTTCTCCTACGCCGGATTTTGCATGACCAGCCTGCCGCACAAGCGGCTCGCGGACGCGACACGTGAATGGTACCGGGAGAACGGTCGGTACAGTCTGATGATCGAGCCCGGCAAGATCATCCGCGCCGGTCGGCCGCAATTCTTTGGCGTACCCTATGGTGCCCGGGCCAGGATGATCCTGCTCTATCTCTGTACCCAGGCGGTGCGAAAGAACTCGCGGCGGATCGAGATCGGCCGATCGATGAATGCATGGCTGGGCCGGATGGGCATTTCATCCGGTGGCGAGAGCTATACCGCCGTGCGCGAGCAGGCCAATCGTATCAGCGCCTGTCGGATGACGATCGCCTGGCGGGGCGAGAACGGCCTCGAGGGCTTCAAGCGCGAAAACATCATCGACGGCATGCTGAGCGTTCCGGCTGCCGAATCCGAAGGTCAGGTCAGCCTTTGGGACGATGAGGTGGAGCTCACCGAAAGCTTCTTCCAGGCGCTGAAGGCGCATCCGGTACCGCTGTGGGAGCCCGCCCTGAGGGTCATTTCGAACCAGTCGCTGGTGATCGACATCTATGTCTGGCTGACCTACCGGTTGCGCACGGTCGAGCGCCCACAGTCCGTGAGCTGGGCGGCGCTCCAGGCCCAGTTCGGGCCGGAGTACACGCGGCATCGCGACTTCCGGCGTCGATTCGCGGAGGCGCTGCGCCAAGCGCTTGCGGTTTATCCCGAGGCAAATGTCGGTCTTAACGAGCGCGGTATTTTGCTCCATCCCTCGCCGCTCGCGGTGAGCCGCCGCTCGATCTCTCCCGTTGCGTGAACGTCGGGCTGACCTCGCGCGGGAAAATGCATTTTCTTCAAACGCAGCCCGCCAAGGCCGAGTATCGCATAGGCTTGAGCTTGCCGTGGCAGCACATGGGCGGCCTCCAGACAAGCCCACTTGCCTCGCATCGTGGCAGATCTGCAAACTTGGCGGCGGCCCGGTCGCTCGGGATGCGTAAGCGCCTCTCGTTGAACTGAATCTCTTCGGGTCGCATTCCCCGCCGCTTGCGGCGAACAGGAAGAGAGAACACCAGAAGACCCCGCCCCTTGGGGCGGGGATCGTTTATCCTGACAATCTAGATTCGATCGGATTTGCGACGCCCCCTTTGCGAGCGTCGCCTCGACAATCGGCGTAGACCAAGAGCTCGTGTTGCTGCCCGTGCAGGAGAGGGAGAAGTCCGTCGAGGTTGAGTTGCCAATGACGCCGTGTTCGTCTCCCGCGCAGGGCGGCTCGGTCGTTGACGGCGATCATTCGGGCGCTCGCCGCGGTCACCTCCGGCATAGGGCAGCCGCAACGTCGTGACCTCCATCGCCGACACGGTGAAGACGATCGGAATCCGACGCTCAAACTCTACGATCCGCAGTCCGGCTCCTGATGTCCTCCCGGCGGTGTCCTCGTTCCGAGGCAATGCCCATGCTCCGACGGAAGACTCGCGTCGCCCGACGGAGCGGACCGCAGTCGCCGGTCTCGTAACGATAGTAACAGGGTCATCGATCCTGATCGGGTCGCCTGGCCCCCAGAGCAAGCTGGACCACGCGTTCGTTCACTCACGACCCATCAACCGCTTTGCATCGCGGGTACGGACAGCAGCGAACCCCAGTGCGCCATGGGTGGGAGCAATGTCCTCCCGTAGTCAGCGTGCGATGATGCCATCGCGCCTCCGAAGTGCCCTCAAACCGGTTCACACGACCTCGCCCGCCGATGCGTAGGCGCCAGAGGTGCGGTGATCGGCGACTACGGATTCGTGTACCGCGCTCCCGTCAGAAGGATTCAAGCTCGAGGGTACAGCCAGTAGCCAATACCCTCGCAGTTAGGATCTGTCCGAGATTGCTCTTGTCATCTTGTAATATGGCAAGAATATATACCTATCGCCACGATAAGATCATGAAGACACGAAATGGGAGAACGCGCAAGCGACTGGGCCTGACCACCAAGATCGTGGCTGCACTTGTCGACAACAACGCCATCGGTGTCGACGATCTCCCGATCTTATCTTGCCGTGCTCCAGGCTCAGAGCACGGTGGGGCAGGGCGAGGGGAGGCCATCCGCGACAAGCCCCCACTTCACAATCGGTCGACGCGCGGTCCCATAATCTGGAACCGGGCGGTCACTCGCATACTTGATAAGTACTTGTTCTGGGAGCCATCGCGATGCGACCCGTTGCGAGCTTCACCATTGCTCACACCGAGATCGTGCGGGCGGATGGATCGCTCGCGGGCAAGCTTCCGGCCTTCGCCGAAAGCCGAGCCGAGCTGGTCCGGCTCTACCGGGGGATGGTGCTCACCCGGGCCTTCGATGCCAAGGCGGTAGGCCTGCAGCGCACCGGCCGGCTCGGCACGTTCCCTTCCTCGCTCGGCCAGGAGGCCGTGGTGGTCGGCATCGCGGCGGCGATGCGGCCCGAAGACGTACTGCTGCCGTCGTTCCGCGAGCTTGGCGCGCAACTCTGGCGCGGCGTCACGCTTGTGGAGACGCTCAGCTATTGGGGCGGGGACGAGCGCGGCTCGTGCTTCACGGGTCCGCGCGAGGACTTTCCGATCAGCGTGCCGGTGGGAACGCAAGCAACCCACGCCGTGGGTGTGGCGCTCGCCTTCAAGCTCAGGGACGAGCCGCGCGTGGCGGTCTGCGTCTTCGGCGATGGCGCCAGCTCCAAGGGCGACGTCTACGAGGCCATGAACCTCGCCGGGGTCTGGCGGCTGCCGGTGGTGTTCGTCATCAACAACAACGAGTGGGCGATCTCCGTGCCGCGCAGGGCGCAGTCGGCCGCCGAGACGCTGGCGCAGAAGGCGGTGGCCGCGGGCTTCCCCGGCGAGCAGGTCGACGGCAACGACGTCATCGCCGTGCGGGCCGTGCTCGAGCGCGCTTTGGGCCGCGCTCGCCGCGAATGTCTTCCCTCGCTGGTCGAGGCGCTGACCTACCGCCTCTCCGACCACACCACCGCGGACGATGCCCGCCGCTACCGCGACGACGCCGAGGTGAGCGAGCGCTGGAAGGCCGAGCCGATCGCCCGGATGCGGAACTTCCTGGTCGAGCGCGGCTGGTGGACCAAGGCTGACGAGGAGCGGCTGCTGCAGGAGTGCGCAGCCGAGATCGACGCGGCGGTCGAGGCCTATCTGGCCATGCCGCCGGCGCCGCCGACCGACATCATCGACCAAGTCTTCGCAGCACTACCCGAGCCGATGGCCCGGCAGCGTGCAGCGCTTGTGGCGGGGGGACCGTGATGAGCGAGGTCAACCTCGTCGAGGCGATCCGGATGGCCCTCGCCCGGGCGATGGAGGAGGATCCGAGCGTCCTGGTGCTGGGCGAGGATGTCGGTCGGGACGGCGGCGTGTTCCGCGCCACCGATGGCCTGCTCGCCCGATTCGGCGAGGCCAGGGTGTTTGACACGCCGGTATCCGAGGCGCTGCTCACGGGCCTCGCCGTCGGGCTGGGCGCGCAGCGGTTCCGGCCGGTGGTCGAGTTCCAGTTCGAGGGGTTCATGTACCCCGCGATCGACCAGCTGGTGAGCCATGCCGGACGGCTGCGCAACCGCACACGCGGCCGGCTGTCGTGCCCGATCGTCGTGCGGGCACCCTATGGCGGCGGCATCAAGGCGCCCGAGCACCACTCCGAGAGCCCCGAGGCGTTCTACGTCCATATCCCGGGCATCCGCACCGTCATCCCGTCCTCGCCGCGCGCCGCCTACGGCCTTTTGCTGGCAGCGATCCGCGACCCGGACCCGGTCGTCTTCCTCGAGCCGAAGCGGATCTACCGCGCGCCGAAGGAGCCGGTCGAGGATGACGGCGAGGCCCTGCCGTTCGACCGTTGCTTCTTGGTCCGCGAGGGCCGCGACCTGACCCTGGTCGGCTGGGGTGCCATGCTCGGGCAGGTCCTCGAGGCCGCCGACCATCTGGCCGGCGAGGGGATCGAGGCGACGGTGATCGATGTCGCCACCCTGAAGCCGTTCGATGCCGAGACGGTGCTGGCGTCCGTGGCGCGGACCGGCCGATGCGTGATCGCCCACGAGGCGCCGCGCACGGGTGGGTTCGGCGCCGAGATCGCGGCCGTGCTCGCCGAGGAGGGCCTGTTCTCGCTGCTCGCACCCGTGCAACGGGTCACCGCACCCGACATCCCCGTGCCGCTGCCGCGGCTCGAGCCCCACTATCTCCCGGGTACCGCGGCCATCCTCGCCGCGGCGCGTCGGGCGGTCACCTACCGATGAGCGTCTTCCACCTGCCGGATCTGGGCGAGGGCCTCCAGGAGGCCGAGATCGTCACCTGGCACGTCGGCGAGGGCGATCACGTCGTGGCCGACCAGCCGCTGGTCTCGGTCGAGACCGACAAGGCCGTGGTCGAGATCCCGGCCCCCTATGCCGGGCTGGTGGCCAAGCTGCACGGTGCCCCAGGCGACATCGTTCAGACCGGGTCGTCCCTGGTCGAGTTCGCCGACGCTCCCGAGGCCGACACCGGCGCCATCGTCGGCGAGATCGAGCCGCGAGCGCCCAAAGCCGAGGCCGCCGCACCGCGCCTCGGTGGGCGAGCAGCGCCGGCGACTCGTCGGCGTGCTGCCGAGCTCGGGGTCGACATCGCCGATCTCGCTGGGAGCGGCCCGGGGGGCACGATCACGCTCGCGGACGTCGAAAAGGCGGCGCGCCGTGACGCCGCCGGTCGAGTCCAACCGCTGCGTGGTGTCCGCCGGGCGATGGCGAGCAACATGGCGCGCGCGCATGCCGCGGTGGTGCCCGCGACCGTGACCGACGAGGCCGACATCGGCGGCTGGGCCGCGGGCGAGGACGTCACGATGCGGCTCGTGCGCGCGATCGTCGCCGGCTGCACCGCGGTCCCGGCGCTCAACGCGCACTTTCTCGGCGAAGCCAACGGCCGGGTGCTGCACGAGCATGTCGACCTCGGCATCGCCACCGACACGCCCGACGGCCTGTTCGTGCCGGTGCTGCGGAATGTCGGCCGACGCGACACAGCCGATCTGCGGCGCGGGCTCGAGCGGATGAAGGCCGACGTGCGCGCCCGCAGCGTGCCGCGCGACGAGCTGGTCGGCGCCACGATCACGCTTTCGAACTTCGGCATGTTCGGCGGCCGGCACGCCCAGATGGTCGTCCTGCCGCCCCAGGTTGCGATCGTCGGCGCCGGCCGCATCCGAGCCGACCTACGGGTGGGCGATGGCACGATCCGGATCACCCGTGTGATGCCTCTCTCAATGACGTTCGATCATCGCGTGGTCATGGGCGGGGAGGCAGCACGCTTCCTCGCCACGCTCGTCGCCGACCTCGAGCGGCACGACTGACCGGCCTTCCTCGAAGCAATGCTGCCGGAAGCCCTGGAACCGCTTGGCTGTATGTCCGGTTATGCCTAAGGCCAGCTTGCCGCTTGGCGGGCAGGTCGTGTTTTCCCGCCACGAAGTGGCTTCAGTCGCCTTGGGGTATAGTATCGACGGCAAAGCGGCGAGCCATCGGTCGCCGCGACGGGGAAGCGTGCTATATACTTGTATAGGTGTTCAGTCCGGACGCCCTGGAGCGATAGCGGCCAAAGCTGATGATCGCGCACGACACGCTGGCACGCCTTCAGCTTCCGTTTGGTGCCAATCTCATTCGGACGATTGGCCTAAGATTGCTGCGGTTCGCGCCGCGGTGGCCACGCCCCGTGGAAACTCCACCTCCACCGGTCGAGGATCGGCCGCTCACGCGGCCCTATCCTTGGGAGATGTCCTATCCGGCCGGGGTCGCCTGGGATATCGCCGTACCGGAACGCCCGCTCTACGCCCTCCTCGATGACGCGTCCGGGCGGTTTGGCAATCACACCTGCGTCGACTGTCTCGATCAGCGATTCACCTATGCCGAGATCGCCCGGCTGGTCGCCCGTGCAGCCAAGGGCCTGCAGATACTCGGCGTCGGCAAGGGTGTTCGGGTCGGTCTGCTTCTGCCCAACACGCAATTCTTCGTCATCGCCTACTACGGCGCCCTCAAGGCCGGCGGCACGGTTGTCAACCTGAACCCGCTCTATGCCGAGGCGGAGATCCGGCAGATCCTCGCCGACGCCGATGTGCGGGTCGTCGTGACCATGGATCAGGCGCTCCTTTACGGTAAGCTCTCCCGTGCGCTGGACGGGACCGCCGTCGAGCGGGTCGTCGTCGCCCGAATGTCCGGGCTTCTGCGATGGCCACAGCGTGGCCTGTACGCGCTGTTCGGCCGGCGGGACCGAGCGAGGATCCCGCGCGACCACCGCCATCTGACCCTGGATCGCCTGCTCGCCAACGACGGGCTGCCCGAGCCCGTCGCAATCGACCCACCGCACGACGTGGCGGTGCTGCACTATACCGGCGGCATCGACGGCGAGCCCAAGGCCGCGATCCTGACCCATACCAATCTCTACGCCAACGCGCTGCAGGCGCGGACCCTGTTTCCCGAGGTGGTCGAGGGTGAGGAGCGGGTCCTGGGTGTCCTGCCTCTGTGCCACGTCTTCGGGATGAGCGGAGTGCTCAATGTCGCCGTGCTTGCCGGCGGTGCGCTCGTCCTCCTGCCGCGCTTCACCGTCGAGGAGACCTTGCGGGCGATCGATCGGAAGAAGGTGACCCTGTTCCCGGGCGTGCCGTCGATGTTCGCGATGCTCCTGAACTCGCGGCACCTCGCCCGCTACGATCTGTCCTCGCTGCGCGCCGCCATCGCCGGCGGTGCTCCACTGCCGGCCGCCCTGCAGCGTCGGTTCGAGGCGCTGACCGGCGGGCGGCTGGTCGAGGGCTACGGCCTGACCGAGGCCGGCCCGGTGGTCACCTGCAACATGCTCTCGGCCGGCCGCCGGGAGAACTCGGTCGGCTTGCCCCTGCCGGGCACCGTGGTGGAGATCCTCAGCCTCGAGGAGCCGCGGCGCCGCTTGCCGGCGGGGGCGCCCGGTGAGGTCTGCGTCCGTGGGCCTCAGGTCATGGCCGGCTACTGGAACCGGCTGGCCGCGACCGGGGCGGTGCTGCGCGACGGCCGGCTGCACACGGGCGATCTCGGCTATCTCGACGAGGCGGGCTATCTGCACCTGACCGGCCGCAGCAAGCGGATGATCCTCGTCGGCGGCTACAACGTCTATCCTAACCGCGTCGAGGCGGTGATCGGCACACTGCCGGTGGTCGCCCGGGTGGAGGTGTCGGGCGCGCCGGACCGGCGTCTCGGCGAACGCGTGCGTGCGACGGTCTGGCTGCGAGCCGGCGCCAGCCTGACGGTCGAGGGATTGCGCGCGCATCTGAAGGATCAGCTGGCGCCGTTCGCCATTCCCCGTGACGTCACCATCGTGCCGGCAGCGGCCGTCGCCGCGGCAGGCGACACGCCGCCGGTGACTTACGGGCTGCCGGCGGCCCGACCCGAGCCTCTCCACGGCGACACCCACGGGTGAGCCGAGATGTCGTTGCCGAGGCGACGCGCGCAAGACGAGGTGTGCCATGGCTGGTTCGAGCCGCTGCTTACGGGCGAATCGATCGAGGCGTCGAGCGTGATCGCGGCTCGGCGTCAGAGTTTGCAGTGAGGTTCCGATGGCCGCTCCCAATGCCGTGATCGTAGGCTACCGGCGGACTCCTTTCGCCCTCGCCAACAAGGGGCGACTGGCCGGCGTCCGTCCAGACGATCTCCTGGCCCATCTCCTGCGCGGCCTGATCGAGGCGACGTCGATCGACCCGGCCGAGCTCGAGGACATCGTGGTCGGCTGCGCTTTTCCCGAAGGCGAGCAGGGCCTCAACCTGGCGCGCATGGCGAGCCTCCTTGCGGGTGTGCCCCGCGAGGTGGCGGCCGTCACGGTGAACCGGTTCTGCGGCTCCTCGATGCAGGCGATCCACAACGCCGCCGGCGCCATCGCGCTCGGCGCGGGTGAGGCCTTCATCTGTGCCGGGGTCGAATCGATGACCCGGGTACCGATGCCGGGCTTCAATTTCGTGCCGAACCCGGAGCTGTACGATCGCTGCCCCGAGGCTTACCTGTCGATGGGCGAGACCGCGGAAAATCTGGCCAATCGCTATGGGATCGACCGCTCGGCGCAGGAGCGCTTCGCCCTGTCGAGCCATCGCAAGGCGGCCGAGGCGGAGGCCGCCAGCCTCCTCGCCCAGGAGATCGTGCCTGTCCCGATCGATGGCGAGCCCGCCGTCGACCGCGACGGCGCGATCCGGCGCGAGACCAGCCTCGAGGCCCTGGCAACGCTGCCGCTGGCCTTCGCGGCAGACGGTACGGTGACGGCCGGCACGGCCGCACCGCTGACCGACGGCGCGGCGGCAGTGCTCGTCACCAGCGAGGCCTACGCACGCCGGCGCGGGCTCGAGGTGCTGGCGCGCATCCGCAGCATGGCGGTCGCTGGCTGCCCGCCCGAGATCATGGGTATCGGGCCCGTGCCGGCGACCCGAAAGGCGCTCGCCCGTGCCGGGCTCACGGTCGCCGACCTGGATGTCGTCGAGCTCAACGAGGCGTTCGCCGTCCAGGCGCTGGCATGCCTCCATGAGCTGGAGATCGCCGAGGACCGCCTGAACCTGGAGGGAGGTGCGATCGCGCTCGGCCATCCGCTTGGCGCCTCGGGAGCGCGCATTGTCGGCAAGGCGGCTGATCTGCTGCATCGCCGGGGCGGGCGCTTCGCGCTCGCGACCATGTGCATCGGCGGCGGCCAGGGCATCGCCACGGTGCTCGAGGCCAGCCCGTGACCCGGTCCATCGCCACCGTCGCCGTCCTCGGCGCAGGCGTGATGGGCGGCGGCATCGCCGCGCACTTTGCCAATGCCGGCTGTCGGGTGCTGCTGCTGGATCTCCCCGGCGCCGGGATCGGCCAGCGGAATGCCGTCGCCAGGACTGCCCTCGAGCGGCTCAAGAAGAGCGAGCCGCCGGCCTTGATGCACGCGAGCGCCGCCGCTCTGATCGAGCCGGGCAACCTCGCCGACGATCTGGGTCGGCTGGGCACGGTCGACTGGATCATCGAGGCCATCGTGGAGGATCTGCCGACCAAGCGCGAGCTGCTCGGCCGGGTCGCGCCGCTCGTCCGGCCGGACGCGATCATCTCCTCGAACAGCTCGACCCTGACCTTGGGGGCGCTGCTCGAGGACCAGCCGGTGTCGATGAGGCGACGCGCGCTCGTCACGCACTTCTTCAATCCGCCGCGCTACGTTCGCCTGCTCGAGGTGGTCGCGGGCCCCGAGACCGAGCGCGACGCTCTGGCGACGGTCGAGGACTTTGCCGAGGCGCGGCTCGGCAAGACGGTGGTCCGGTGCGAGGACAGCCCTGGCTTCATCGCCAATCGGATCGGCAGCTACTGGCTGCTCTGCGCCGTCGCGGCGGCGCTCGAGCTGGGCGTCCCGGTCGAGGAGGCGGACGCCGTCGCCTCGGCGGCCTTCGGCGTGCCGAAGACCGGCATCTTCGGGCTGCTCGACCTCGTCGGGCTCGACCTCGTCCAGAAGGTCCTGGCGAGCCTACGCGCCCAATTGCCGCCCGCCGACCCCTTTCTCGCCCTGCCCGGGGAGCTGCCCCTCGTCGCCGCGATGATCGAGGAGGGCAATATCGGCCGCAAGGGGAGGGGCGGCTTCTACCGGCTCGCCGAAGGCGGCGGCCCGCGCGTCAAGGAGGCGCGGGAGCTCGCGACCGGCGCCTATCGCCCCGCGGCCCGGGTCCGGCTCGACGCCGTCAGAGGCGATAGCGACCCCTCGGCGCTCCTCGGCCGGGATGATCGTGTGGGGCACTTCGCCGACCGGCTGGTCACGGCAACCCTCGCCTATGCCGCCTACGTCATGCCCGAGATCGCGGCCGACGTCGCCACGGTCGACCGGGCGATGCGGCTCGGCTACGGCTGGGCCGCTGGCCCCTTCGAGCTGCTCGACCGCCTCGGGCCGGGTCGCTTGGTCGACCGCCTGCGAGCGGCGCGAGCCCCCATACCCCAGCTCCTGGCCGAGATCGGCTCCGGCAGCTTCTATCGCCGCGATGACGGCGCTCCGGCCGCGCGCACCCGGGACGGCCGCTACATCGAGCTGCGCCCTTTGCCCGGCACGCTTCGGCTCGCCGACTGCAAGCGGTGCGCCGCCGTCGCGAGCAACCGGTCGGCGAGCCTGTGGGACCTCGGCGACGGTGTCGCCTGCCTCGAGTTCCACACCAAGCTCAACACGATCGATCCCGACAGCCTCGCCATGGCGGAGCGGGCGCTCGAGGCCGTGCCGGCCGGCTTTTGCGCCCTGGTGATCGGCAACGATGCCGACCAGTTCTCGGCCGGCGCCAACCTCGGGCTCGCGCTCTACGCTGCCAATCTCGCTTTGTGGCCGCGCCTGGAGGAGATCGTCCGTCGCGGCCAGGAGGCGCTGCGCGCGCTGAAATATGCGCCATTCCCCGTCGTGGGCGCGCCCTCCGGCCTTGCCGTCGGCGGTGGCTGCGAGGTGCTGCTTCACTGCGATGCGGTCGTGGCTCATGCCGAGAGCTACATCGGTCTGGTGGAGGCCGGAGTCGGGCTGGTGCCCGCCTGGGGCGGCACGACGCAATATCTCCTGCGCTGGCTCGCCCACCCGGATCGGCCGGGAGGGCCGATGCCGGCCGTGATGAAGGCCTTCGAGACCATCGCCCTGGCCAAGGTCGCACGCTCGGCCGCGGAGGCGCGCGACCTGCTGTTCCTTCGCCCGGAGGACGAGATCGTCATGCACCGCGACCGCGTCCTCGCCGCGGCGAAGGATCGGGCCATCGCGCTCGCGCAAGGCTACTCGCCGCCGTCGCCGCCGGTCGTCAGGCTGCCCGGCCGGGCGGGCCGGATCGCCCTCAAGCTCGCCATCGAGGGCTTCCGCCGCCTCGGGCGGGCGACCGCCCACGATGCCCTGGTGGCTCGGCACCTCGCCGAGGTGCTCACCGGCGGCGACACGGACGCCACGGCGGGCGTGGGCGAGCCGGCCCTTGTCGATCTCGAGCGCCGGGCGGTGCTGGCGCTGGTCCGCACGCCCGCGACCCTCGCCCGCATGGAGCACCTCTTGGCAACGGGCAAGCCCTTGCGGAACTGAGGCCATGATCGCCTATCAAGCCCCCCTGCGCGATCTGCGATTCGTCTTGCACGAGCTGCTGCAGATCGAGCGGCTTTCCGACTTGCCGGCCCTCGCGGCAGGAACGCGTGACAGCGTCGATGCGGTGCTCGAGGCGGCGGCCCGCTTCTGCGAGCGCGAGCTCCTGCCTCTGAACGCGCCGGGCGACGGGGCGGGCTGTCGTTTCGAGGCGGGGCAGGTGCGGACGCCCGAGGGGTTTCCTGCGGCCTATGAGCGTTTCTGCGCCGCGGGCTGGCCGGGGCTGGCCTGCGATCCCGCTCACGGCGGGCAAGGGCTGCCCGAGACGGTCAATCTCGCCCTGGTCGAGATGGTCTGCTCGACGAATCTTGCCTTCGGGACCTACCCGGCGCTGTCGCACGCGGCCTATCTGCTTCTGGCCGCGTACGGCGACGAGGCGCTTCGCGCGCGCTACCTGCCGCCGCTGGTGGAGGGTCGCTGGGCCGGGACGATGTGCCTCACCGAGCCTCAGTGCGGGACCGATCTCGGCCTGATCCGCACCCGCGCCCGGCCCGCGCCCGATGCCACCTATCGCCTGACCGGCGCCAAGATCTTCATCAGCGCGGGCGAGCACGACCTGACCGAGAACATCGTCCATCTGGTCCTCGCCCGCCTGCCCGACGCGCCGCCGGGGTCGCGCGGCCTCAGCCTGTTCGTCGTGCCCAAATTCCTGCCCCGGGCGGACGGGGCGCCGGGGTCGCGCAACGGCGTCGTGTGCGGGGGCATCGAGGCGAAGATGGGCCTGCACGCCTCCGCCACCTGCCAGCTCCAGTTCGAGGAGGCGGTCGGCTGGCTCCTGGGTGAGCCCAATCAGGGCCTCCGGGCCATGTTCACGATGATGAACGTGGCGCGTTTGGCCGTGGGGATTCAGGGTCTGGGCCTGGCCGAGACCGCCCTGCAGGGCGCGCTCGCCTATGCCAGTGAGCGGCGACAGGGTCACGCCCTCGACCGGCCGGGCCGGCCCGAGGCTGCCGCGGACCCGATCATCGTCCATGCCGACGTCCGGCGGATGCTGTTGCGGATGCGCGCGTTCACCGAGGGGGCCCGTGCGCTCATCCTCTGGGTCGGCCAGGAGCTCGACCTGTCGCGACACCACGCGGATGCCGAGCGTCGCCGCGAGGCCGACGATCTGGTCCAGCTGATGACGCCGATCATCAAGGCGTTTCTCACCGACGAGGGTTTCAGCGCGGTCAATCTCGGCCTGCAGGTGTTCGGCGGGCACGGCTATATCCGCGAGCATGGCATGGAGCAGCTGGTCCGCGACGCCCGGATCGGCCAGCTCTACGAGGGCACCAACGGCATCCAGGCGCTCGACCTCGTCGGCCGCAAGCTCGCCACGGGCTATGGCCGGCTGTTGCGGCGCTTCTTCCATCCGGCGACCGCATTCCTCGAGGCCCATCGCGACCAACCGGCCATGGAGGAGCTCCTGCGGCCGTTCGGCGCTGCGCTGGGCCTGCTGCAGGAGGTCACCGCCCTGCTGGCCGATCGGGCGAGCCGCGACCAGCTCGAGGGCAGCGCCGCCGCGAGCGACTATCTGCGTCTCTTCGGCCTCGTAGCACTCGGCTACATGTGGGTACGCATGGCCGAGCGCGCGCTCGCCGGCCAATCGGATGCCGATGATGGCTTCCACGCCGCCAAGCTCGCCACCGCCCGCTTCTACCTGCGCCGCGTCCTCCCCGAGACCACCGGGCTGGCGCTCGCGATCAGGAGCGGTGCCGCCACGATCATGGCGCCGGACGCCTTCCGCTAGATGTCGCAATGGGCCTGAGGTGGAGTGGCTGGCCGGGCGGCTGTCCCTCGGAATGATGGTGTATGCGGGGTCCGAACGGGTCGGCCCCAACATCAGCGTGATCCTGCGCATTCTCCACGAGGCGATGGAGCCGCAGCGTCACCTCGGCGCCGACGAGATGTGCATGGCGCTCCGGCCGGGCTGGGCGCCGCTTGTCGTCCAGATGGAGCAAGGCTATCATCCATCTGGATAGGAGGAGCCCGCATGATCTCGCCCGCACGGGTGGCGCAGCTGCTGGGCGGCGACGAGACGCTGCCCGATGCCGCGGAGCGGGGCGACGCGCTGGAGCGCGCCGTCCGGGCCGGGCTGCCGTTCGTTGCGGTGCGCCGGCTGATCGAGTCCGGCCGGATGACCACCGGCGAGGTGACCGCCTTGGCCCTGCCGCGCACCACCTATGGTCGGCGCGCCCGCGAGGGGGCGCTGAGCGGTGCCGAGAGCGAACGGATCGAGCGCCTGGCGCGCGTGATCGCCACGGCCGAGGAGGTGTTCCTCGACCAGGGCAGGGCAGGGCGGTGGCTGCGGGCGGCCCATCCCGAGCTCGATGGCCGGCTCCCGCTTGAGGTGGCGGCGAGCGAGCTGGGTGCCCGCCGCGTCGAGACTATGCTCTGGCAGATCGCCCACGGGATCGCCGCATGAGGCGCCGGGCCGGGTGAGGCTCTGGCGGATCGCCGCCCGCCGCTTCGCACAGCTCGACGGCCGTGGTGCCGAGCTTTACGGCGGCCGCTGGAACTCGCCCGGGCGCCCGCTCGTCTACGCCGCCTCGACCCTGTCGCTCGCCATGCTCGAGCTGCTCGCCCGCCTGCCGACCGGGGAGGTCCCTCGCGATTATGTGGCGCTCGCGCTTGAGGTGCCGGACGATGCGACGGTCGAGGAGATCGCACCCGACGACCTGCCGGGCTAGGATGCCGCCGATCAGGCGGCCAGCCGTGCTTTCGGCGATGCCTGGCTCGCGGCGGCCCGCTCGGTTCTCTTGCGCGTGCCCGCTCTGGCCGTG
>JBGAKU010000125.1:0-15631 GCA_044224255.1 Geminicoccaceae bacterium | reverse complement strand
CACCATGGTGACGCCCCACCAGATTGGCGCACGAGGATCACCCGAGCATCTCGCCCTGGGAGCGTAGCAACGTTAACGTCGGCACGTGGATGGGAACAACCCGCTATACGAGAAGGAATACCACCGGCGCGAACAGGAGGAGGAGACCGACGACCGCGACCGGCCCCAGCACGACGCCGGCCGCCGCGCCGCCGGCGATGCTGCCGGTGCGGGCGGGGTCGCTGCGCCGCACCTGCAGGGTCGCGATGTCGGCGATGGTGAAGCTGCGGCCGTCGACGACCAGCGCATCGCCTCGTCGCGCGGTCACCTCGCCGGTGATCTCCTCGCCCTGAGACGTCTCGATCGACACCGTGTCGCCGACGTCAACGGGGCCGAACCGGTTATCGCCGACGGCGACGTAGCGCGACGTCGTGCAGCCGCCGACCAGCAGCGTGGCCAGCAGGCAGCACGCAGCAACGAGCGCGACGGGTGGCAACCGCTCGACCACGACGACCTCCCTACAGCACCACGATCAGGACGATGACACCGACCGCGAGCAAGGTGCCCAAGAGGAAGGTGCCGACACCACCACCGACGGTCCCGGCCGTGCGGCCAGCGCTGATCTCGCGGACCTCGACCGTGCTCATCTCCGCCACCTCGATGCGCCGCCCATCGACCACCAGGGCGCCGGGCTCGACCCGATCCACCGTGCCGCTGACCGATTCGCCCGAGCGCAGGCTCACCACCGCCCGATCGCCAATGGCAACGTTGGCGGACAGCCCGCCGTGCACGCGCACCTCCTGCCAAGCGGTGCATCCGGCGAGCAGACACGCAGCGACCACCACGCGGCTACGCACCATGTCCCTCCCGCAGTACGGGGCCAACCTAGCACACTTGGACCCGAGATGCTGTCGGCCCAACGCGAACGCTGCCGCGCAGCGTCGCCGTCCGACGGGTCACTCCTCCGTCCTTGCCCGCGGCACTGTCCGCTCCGAGCGGAACAGCATCACCCGCAGGCCACCGCCGACCGACAACGTCAGCTCGTCGCGCCACAATGGGCTGTCCTCGTTGGCTGAGCCCTTCCAGTAGCCGAGCTGGACGCCGCCGAAGAGGCGGAGGCGCTCCCAGGGGCCCCAGGTGGCGCCGAGGCTCAGCTCGGTGCCGATGTAGCCGTCGTCGGCCCGGTAGGCCGGGCGGTCGGGGCGCGCGTCGCGCGGCTTGACCTCATAGAAATACCTGTTGAGGCCATCCACGCCCCAAAGCGGGCCAAGGCTCGCCACCAGCCGCAGGTCGTGGCCGGCGAACGGGCGGGTCCGATAGGTCAGCGCCGGGTTGATCGTGACGCCCTGCCAACGCCAGTTGGCGAAATCGGTCGAGACGACGCCGCGCACCGCCAGCGAGGCGTCGAGCTCCTGGCCGTCCGGCTCGGGCAGGAAGCGCCAGCGGATCCGTGGCCCCAGCTCGAGCAGATAGTCGAGATCGTCCATGCCCTCGCGCGCGTCGTTGTCATCCGAGTCGACCGGGAACGCCGCGTCCAGGCCGAGGTCGAACTCGATCCGGTCGTCGTCGTAGAGGATCCCGCGTGCCGCGCCGCGATCGCCCAGCCGGAAGACCTCGCCACGGAAGACCGCATAGGGCAGGGCCAGGGCGCGGACATGGTTCTGGCTGGAGGCGGGATAGTCGGGCAGCCAGCCGCCACCGGCGACCGTGCCGATCTCCCATAGGGGATCGTCGGCCGCATCGGCCGGCGCCGGCGCCATTCCCGCCAGCATCAGGAGTCCGACCATCCCGTGCCTCATTCCGCTCTCCCGCGTGCTCGCCGGGGAAGATGGTGCTCCTGTCCGGCTTTTTCTCGCGCGTGAGCGGGGCTAGAAGGCGGCATGGATCACGATGACCTGCTGGATCAGGTCCTGGCGCTCGCGCGCGGGGCCGGGGCCGATGCCGCCGACTGCCTGATCGCCGAGCGCACCGCGCTCGATCTGACCTGGCGGCTGGGAGCGCTCGAGGAGCTGGAGCGCAAGGAGGCGCGTGAGCTCGGCCTGCGCGTCTTCGTCGGCCGACGGGTGGCGACCGCCGCGACCAACCGGTTCGACGCGGCCACGCTGCGGAGTCTGGTCGAGGACACGGTGGCGGCCGCCCGGCTGCTGCCCGAGGACGCCTGGGCTGGGCTCGCCGAGCCGGACCAGCTCCCGACCCGATGGCCCGAGCTCGATCTGCTCGACCCGGTCGAGCCGACAGTCGCAAGTCTCGAGGCCGCGGCGGCCGCCGCGGAGGATGCCGCGCGTGCCGTGCCGGGCATCACCCACTCGGAGGGCGCCTCGGCATTCTGGGGCAGCAGCCGGCTCACGCTCGGGGCCAGCAACGGCTTTCGCGGCAGCATGGCCCGCACGCGCCACGGACTAGGCGCGTCGGTGCTGGCTGGGACCGGCACGGGCATGCAGAGCGACCATGTCTACCGCCAGGCAACGCATCGCGCCGACCTGCCCGAGCCGGAGGCGATCGGGCGCGAGGCCGGCGAGCGCGTAGCGCGGCGCCTGGACCCGCGGAAGGTGGCGACCCAGCGGGTGCCCGTCGTCTACGAGCCACGCGCCGCGGCCAGTCTCCTGCGCCACCTCGCTGCCGCGATCGGCGGCGACGCCGTCGCCAGCGGGCGCAGCTTTCTCAAGGGCCGCCTGGGCGAGCAGGTCTTCGCCTCGGGCGTCACGATCACCGACGAGCCCCTGCGGATCCGAGGCCTGGCCTCGCGGCCGTTCGACGGCGAGGGTGTGGGCTGCGCCGACCGCCGGGTGATCGATGGTGGGGTGCTCACGACCTGGCTGCTCGACCTCGGCACCGGGCGGCGGCTCGGGATGGTGAGCACCGGCCATGCGAACCGCTCGACCGTGGCGCTGGGAACCCCTTCCGCAACCAACCTGACCCTGAGCGCCGGCAGCATCGCCCCCGAGGCGCTGATCGCGGACATCGGGCAGGGCTTCTACGTCACCGAGCTGATGGGTATGGGGGTGAACACGGTCACCGGCGACTATAGCCGCGGCGCTTCCGGTTTCTGGATCGAAAACGGGCAGCTCTCCTTTCCCGTGAGCGAGGTCACGATCGCCGGCAACCTCGCCCGGATGTTCCAAGAGCTCACGCCGGCCTCGGACCTGGAGATCCGCGGCAGCACCGACGCGCCCACCGTCCGGGTCGACGGCCTTACGGTGGCGGGCACGTGAGTGATCCGGGTGAGGCAGAGATCGGCCAGGCCCGCGCCGCGGTGATCGAGGCCGGGCGGATCGCGATGCGCTGGTTCCGCCGGCCGCACGAGAAGTGGGAGAAGGGGCCGGGGCAGGTCGTGACCGAGGCCGACCTCGCCGTCGACCGGTTCCTGCACACCGAGCTGGTCGGCGACAGTGCCGCCGGCTGGCTGTCGGAGGAGGCCGAGGACGACCGGCGACGGCTCAACGCCCACGAGGTCTGGGTGGTCGATCCGATCGACGGCACCCGCTCGTTCGCCGAGGGCGTGCCCGAGTTCACGATCAGCGTGGCGCTGCTGCGCGCGCGCCGGCCCGTGCTCGGGTTCGTCTACAACCCGGCGACGGAGGAGATGTTCGAGGGCGCGCTCGGCCGCGGCGCCACGCTGAATGGCATGCCGATGCGGACGAGCGCCGTGGCGAAGCTCGACGACGCACACATCGTCGCGAGCCGGTTCGAGAGCCGTCGCCGCAACTTCGCCTCGCTGGTGCCGACCGCCGCGCTGAGCTCCCTGGGGTCGCTCGCCTACAAGCTCGCTCTGGTCGCGGCCGGCCGATTCGACGGCTATCTCTCCTGGCGCCGCACCAACGACTGGGACATCGCCGCCGCCTTGCTGCTGGTCGAGGAGGCCGGCGGCCGGATCACCGATGCCGGTGGGCGCCCGCTCGACCTGAACCGGGCCGAGCCGGTGCATCCGGGCATCCTCGCCGCCGGAACGGCGCTGTTTCCTGCCCTGCTTGCCGCCACCGCCGAGGCCAACGCCGCCTACCGCGCCGATCGGCGCGCCCGCGGCCTGACGGACTGACCGGGTCGGCGCTTCTAGGATCGGCCCGGCTCTGCTAGCAGCGGAGGTGCCGCCCCGCTGTGGCGGCCAAGGGAGGCCGACAGCGCCATGCCGAACATCGACTCCGCTCGACTGTACGACCTCGTGGTGCTGACCGCGCAGGCGATGGGCAGCAGTCCGGCCGAGGCGCGGGACGTGGCCGACCATCTGATCGCCGCCAACCTCGCCGGCCACGACAGCCACGGCGTCGGCATGCTGCCGGACTATGTCCGGATGCGGCACGAGGGGCTGCTCGTGCCGAACCAGACGCTCGAGACGGTGGTCGACCGCGGGGCGGTGCTGGTGCTCGACGCCCGGCGCGGCTTCGGCCAGGCCATGGCCAAGGAGGCGATGCGGCGCGGGATCGCCAAGGCCCGCGAGCTGGGCTCCGCCACGGTCGCCCTGCGCAACAGCGCGCATGTCGGGCGGATCGGCCACTGGGCCGAGCAATGCGCCGCCGCGGGCATGGTCTCGATCCATTTCGTCAACGTCGCGGACCACGAGCCCCTGCAGGCGCCGTTCGGGTGCAGCGACGCGCGGCTGGGCACCAACCCCTTCGCCGTCGGCGTACCCGGCTCGGACGGCCGGCCCATCTACGTGCTGGACATGGCGACCAGCGCCATCGCCTTCGGCAAGGCGCGCGTCGCCCGCAACAAGGGGGTGCCCGTGCCGGCGGGCGTGCTGATCGACGAGCAGGGCCGGCCGACCACCGATCCCACCACCTATGTCGACGAGCGCCGCGGCGCGCTGCTCGCCTTCGGCGCGCACAAGGGCTCGGGGCTCGCCATCCTGTGCGAGGTGCTGGGCGCCGCGATGGCCGGCGGCGCCACCATCGCCCCGCACCAACCGCGCAGCGGAGGCATCCTGAACAGCATGCTGTCCTTCATCCTCGACCCGGCGGCGCTCGGGGATGCCAGCCGCATCGCGGACGAGGCGCGTGCCATCGCCGACTGGGTGAAGGCCTCGCCGCCAGCGCCGGGCTTCTCTGAGGTGCTGCTGCCGGGCGAGCCGGAGCAGCGGGCGCGCGCGCAGCGCCTCGCCGAAGGCGTGCCGATCGACGAGAAGAGTCTTGCGGACATTCTCGCGGCTGTCTCCAGCCTCGGTGTCGGCCAGGCCGAGATCGACCGCGCCCTCGGGCGCTGACGCAACGATGGAGCGTGTCGACTGCGTCGTGATCGGGGCAGGCGTCGTCGGCCTCGCCTGCGCGCGCCGGCTGGCGATGGCGGGCCTCGAGGTCATCGTCCTCGAGCGCGCGGAGGCGATCGGCACCGAGACTAGCTCGCGCAACAGCGAGGTGATCCATGCCGGCATCTACTATGCTAAGGGGAGCCGCAAGGCGCGGTGCTGCATCGCCGGCAAGCAGTTCCTCTACCGATACTGCGAAACGCGCGGCGTCCCGCACAATCGTTGCGGCAAGCTGATCGTCGCCACCGACGATGCCCAGCTCGCCACCCTGGAGACGATCCGCAGCAACGCCGCCGGCCTCGGCATGCCCGATCTGGAGCTCTGGTCGGCCGACCGGGCAAAGGGGTTGGAGCCGGCCCTACGCTGCACCGGCGCGCTCTGGTCGCCCACGACCGGTGTGATCGACAGTCACGGGCTCATGCTCGCCTATCAGGGTGATGCCGAGGCCCATGGCGCGATGGTGGCGTTGGAGACGCCGGTGGAGAGTGCCGAGGTCGACGCCGACGAGCTGATCCTGGAGACTGGGGGCGAAGCGTCGATACGGCTGCGGGCTGGGCGCGTCGTCAACAGCGCCGGTCTGCATGCGCCAACCCTAGCGGCTCGGTTCCTGGGCCGCGGCAGCCCACCGCCGCCCACGCCCTATCTCTGCAAGGGCAGCTATTACGGGCTGGCTGGGCGCTCGCCCTTCTCGCGGCTGATCTATCCCGTGCCGGAGCAGGCGGGGCTCGGGGTCCATGCGACCATCGATCTGGCCGGGCGCTGCCGTTTCGGCCCGGACACAGAGTGGGTCGACGAGATCGGCTACGCGGTCGAGCCGGCACGCGCGCAGGTGTTCTATGCCGCGGTCCGCAAGTACTGGCCGGAACTGGCGGACGGGGCGCTGGTGCCGGACTATTCCGGCATCCGGCCCAAGCTCGGGCCGGCGGGCACGCCCGCCGTGGATTTCCAGATCGTGGGTCCAGAGGCGCATGGGATTCCGGCATTGGTCGAGCTGTTCGGCATCGAGAGCCCGGGCCTTACGGCGTCATGGCCGCTGGCCTGCGAGGTCGCCCGCAAGTTCGGCCTGCCCGAGCTGCCGGACGAGCTCGCCTGACGGCTCAGGGCCCAATCGCGATCGCGAGCTCAGCGGGCTGCTGCAGCAGGAAGCTGAAGCCGAGCAGGACAAGGTAGAGATAGACCGCGACCCGCGCCAACATGACTCATGCCCAAGGGGCTCCTGGCCCACCCGGCCTTGATCGCATACCAGTCGTTAACATGATGTGAGAGAGACCACAGGGAGACGCCGCCATGCCGTTCGCCATCCTTGCCTTCGACCGTGCCGACGCCGGCTCGCTGCGCGCCGACAACCGACCCGCCCATCTGGAGCATCTCGACCGCTACGCACCCAAGCTGCTGGCCGGCGGCGCCATCTTCGCCGAGGACGGCAAGACGCCGATCGGCAGCCTGATCATCTTCGACAGCGAGGATCGCGCCGAGGTCGAGACGTTCATGGCCGCCGACCCGTTCTCCAACGTCGATCTGTTCGCGTCGATGACGATCTATCCTTGGCGCAAGGTGTTCGTCGGCGGCGTCCGCCAGTCCTAGCCGGCTCTTGCCATAACGAAAAAAGCCGATAGGACTGATAGGGTGTTCGTCGTGCGAAATAACGAAAGTTCATCGTTGTTTCGCACGGTTGACATTCCGGCGGTGTGGATTAGATCGCCGATGATGCTCGGACCTCAAGCCCGAAAGGCGCTATCCCAATGCTCACCCGACGCTTGGCGCTCGCGCTTGGTATCTCGCTGACCCTCCTGGCACCTCTGAGCACGCGGGCAGCCGACGTGGACACCGTCACGCTGGACTGGGCGTACTACAATCCGGTGAGCCTGGTTCTGAAGCAGGAGGGCTGGCTCGAGGAGGAGCTCAAGGGCGACGGGATCGAGGTCCGATGGGTCCAGAGCCTCGGCTCGAACAAGGCCCTGGAGTTCCTGAACGCCGGCAGCCTGGACTTCGGCTCGACCGCCGGCGCGGCGGCGCTGCTCGGCAAGATCAACGGCAACCCCATCCAGACCGTCTGGGTCTACTCCAAGCCGGAATGGACCGCGCTGGTGACCCGGCCCGACACCGGCATCGCCAAGGTCGAGGATCTGAAGGGTAAGCGGATCGCGGTGACCAAGGGGACCGATCCATTCATCTTCCTGCTCCGGGCGCTGGCCGCCCACGGCCTCGGCGCCCAGGACGTCGATCTCGTCCTCCTCCAGCACGACCAGGGACGGCTGGCGCTGGTGCGCGGCGATGTCGACGCCTGGGCAGGGCTCGATCCGATGATGGCCGATGTCGAGCTGTCGGAGAGCTATCCCCTGTTCTACCGGGACGCCGATGCCAACAGCTACGGCGTGCTGAACGTGCGCGAGGAGTTCGCGGCCGAGAATCCGGACCTCGTGCGCAGGGTGCTCGCCGTGTACGAGCGCGGCCGGCAATGGGCCCTGGCCAATCCCGCGGCGATGACCAAGCTGCTGGCCCAGATCGCCAAATTGCCGGAGCCGGTGGCCGCCAAGCAGCTCGAGCGCACGGCGTTCATCGACCCCGTGCCGGGCCAGGCCGAGCGCGACACGATCGTGGCCGCCGGAACCGCGCTGCAGGGTGCGGAGATCATCAAGCCTGACGTTGACGTGGCCGCTGTCGTCGACGGCCTCATTCAGCCCGGCTTCGCCACCACCCTCATCCCCGGCCAATGAGGACGGCCACATCCGAGGTGCGGGTGGCGCCGACGACCGCGCGGACGGCGCTCTGGCAGGCGCCGGCCATGCCGGCTTGGGTGATCGGGCTCGTTCTGCCCGTCGCCGTGGCCCTGGTCTGGGAGGCGGCCGCCCGTTTCGGCTGGTTCCAGACCCGGCTCGTCCCGCCACCGTCCAAGGTGGTGGAGACGGTGATCGAGCTCTGGCGCAGCGGGGATCTCGCGCGTCACATCGCGGCGACCATCTGGCGCGTCGCCGCGGGCTTCGCGCTCGGCCTCGTGCTGGCGACGCTCCTGGGTGCCGTCACCGGCTTCTCGACGCGGGCGCGCCAGTTCCTCGACCCCACGCTGCAGGCGCTGCGCTCGATCCCTTCGATCGCCTGGGTGCCGCTGTTCATCCTGTGGTTCGGGATCTTCGAGGCCTCGAAGGTGGCGCTGATCGCGGTCGGCGCCTTCTTCCCGATTTATCTGGCGCTGATGAGTGGCATCCAGGGGGTTGATCGCAAGCTGGTCGAGGTCGGCCGCGTCTATCAGTTCAGTCCAGTCGAGCTGATCCGGCGCATTCTGGTCCCGGCCGCCCTGCCCGCCTGGCTCACCGGCGTGCGCGGTGGCCTCGGCCTCGCCTGGATGTTCGTGATCGCCGCCGAGCTGATGGGGGCCTCCGAGGGCCTGGGCTATCTCCTGCTCGACGGCCAGATGGTCGGCAACGCCGCCCAGATCATGGCGGCGCTGGCCCTGTTCGCGATCCTCGGCAAGGCCACCGATTCGCTCGTGGTCCTGCTGACCCGGCGTTTGGTGCGCTGGCAGGACAGCTTCGTGCCGCAAGGATGACGGGCATGCTCGAGATCGACCGGGTCACCAAGCGCTTCCCCAACGGTCATCAGGCCCTGGGCCAGCTCTCCCTCTCCGTCGCCGAGGGCGAGGTTCTTGCCGTCATCGGCGCCAGCGGCTGCGGCAAGAGCACCTTGCTGCGTCTGGTCGCCGGCCTCGAGGCGCCGAGCGAAGGGCGGATCGGCCTGGACGGCGTGCCGCTGACCGGCCCCTCGCCCAGGGTCGGCGTGGTGTTCCAGGAGCCGCGGCTGATGCCATGGCTGAGCGTCCTGGATAATGTCGCGTTCGGCCTGCCGCGCAGCCTGCCGCGTGCCGAGCGCGCGCGCCGCTCCCGAGCCGAGCTAGCGCGTGTCGGTCTCACCCGGTTCGCCGATGCCCTGCCCAAGACCCTCTCGGGCGGGATGGCGCAACGGGCCGCGCTGGCGCGCGCGCTCGTCACCCGCCCGTCGGTGCTCCTGCTCGACGAGCCGTTCAGCGCTCTCGATGCGATGACCCGCCAGTCGCTGCAGGAGGAGCTGGTGGGCCTCTGGGAGCGGGATCGCCCAACCCTGGTCCTGGTCACGCACGATCTTGACGAGGCGCTGTTTCTCGCCGATCGCGTGGTGGTCCTGGGTGGCCAGCCGGGCCGGATCGGGCTCGACCTCCCGGTCCCCCTGCCTCGACCGCGACCGCGCGACGGTGCCGTGCTGGCCCGGCTGCGCGAGCGGCTGTTCGCGGAGCTGCCGCACGGCCCCGCCCTGGAGCTGGCCGCCGCGGCCTGAACCGAGCCAAGGAATGCCCTCGATGAACCTCGACCAGCTCCGCGAGCTGCAGGCGCCGCTGAAGTCGCGCTACCGCGACGAGCCCGAGACCGCCGTGATCACCCTGCGCGCCCAGGGCGAGATCGGGCAGGAGAACCTCGCCTGCCGGGTCGAGACCGGCCGCACGCTCGTCGAGGCCGGGCTGCACCCGGCCTCCGGCGGATCGGGCCTGCAGGCTTGCTCCGGCGACATGCTGCTGGAGTCGCTGGCCGCCTGCGCCGGCGTCACGCTGTCCGCGGTCGCGACGGCACTTGGGGTCGAGCTCCGCAAGGGGACGGTCAGCGTCGAGGGCGACCTCGATTTCCGCGGAACGCTGGGCGTCGCCAAGGACGCCCCGGTCGGCTTCCGGGCGATCCGCCTCGCCTTCGACCTCGACACCGATGCCAGCGAGGAGCAGCTTGCCAGCCTCTTGAAGCTGACCGAGCGCTACTGCGTGGTCCTGCAGACCCTGCGCACCCCGGCCGAGACCAGCGCCACCCTACGCCGCGCCTGATCGTCAGTTGCAGGGCGCCCGCTCCGGCCCCGGCCGGGGCAGCCTGTGCTCCTCGATGAACACGTGCGCGTAGAGCTGGGCGATCCAGGCCTTGCCCGCCACCGTCCGCTCGAGATGCTCGAGGGCAGTGACGAGGTAGGGCTCGACCCGGCTCCAGAAAAAGCGCGGATACTGCTCGGCGAGATCGGCCGGCGAATGATAGCCGAGCTGTGCTGCGATCCCGGTCTCGGCGAACTCGTAATAGAGGGCGTTGAGCTTGCGTGGGTGGTTGGGGTCGCCGAGCTGGCCGATCAGGTCGGCGGCACGTACGAGGGCCGCCTCGGTCGCCGTCTCCGCATAGTCGTCCCCTTCGGGGATCGGAAAGCGGGTAAGCTCGATCGCGCGCGCAATGCGTTCCGGGTCCAGATAGGGGATCGCCCTGCAGCGGTGACGGACGAAGATCTTGCCTCGCTCGATGTGATAAGGTGCCAGGAATGCGTCCGAGGCCCCGCGCGGCGCCTCGACCGTGTTACCCTCGGCGTCGATCACGTAGCGACCGTCGCCGTCGCCCGGGCAGGCGCCGCGCAGATAGCCGAGGTCGTGGCAGAGCGTCGCGACGGTGAAATGAAGCCAGTCTTCGGGTGTGACCTCCTCGACCATGATCCTGCCGCGCAGTATCGTCTGGCCGACCGAGGTCACCATGATGGTATGCTGCACGTCGTGATAGAGCGCGTCGCTGGAGGAGATCCTCTCCACTGCCAGATGGGCCATGGCGCGCAGCGTCGCTCCATGGTCGCGGTCGCGCCTGCCGAACATCAGCTGGTAGCCTTCGACGAGATGCTGGCCGAAGGCGGCCGCGAGCACGCTGGCTGGCTCGAACATCGGCAGTCTCCCGTCACGGGCGGGGTCGACGCGGCGATGCTACGCCAGGGGACGCGCGAATGCAGCCCATAGCCGGGGTCCTGGAGACCGTCCTTTACGCGCGCGACCTCGTGGCCGCCGAGCGGTTCTATGCGGGCGCGCTCGGGCTGAAGCTCGACAGCCGCCAGCCCGGCCTGTTCTGCTTCTTCCGCGCCGGGCCGGCGATGCTCCTCCTGTTCGATCCGGATGCAGCCGGCCGGAACCGGAACGTGCCACCGCACGGCGCCGTCGGGCCCGGCCACGCCTGCTTCGCCGTGCCCGAGGCCGATCTGGACGGCTGGAGGCGGCGGCTCGAGAGCGAAGGCGTCGCGATCGAGCACGAGCAGGCCTGGCCGCGCGGCGGCCGCTCCTTCTATGTCCGCGATCCAGCGGGCAACAGCATCGAGCTCGCGACCCCGCGCATCTGGGGTCTGCCCGAGCCCGACACCGCCGAATGACCGCCGGCTCCCCCGACCAGCAGCAGGCGATGCGGGCGGCGCTGGCCCGGGACGGGGCACGCTCGCTGCTCGAGCCGGCGCCGGTGCGCCTGGTCGCCGACCTGGTCTGCCCGTGGTGCTACATCGCGTTCGTCAGGCTGCAGCGAGTCCTGGCCGGCAGCTCGGGACGGCTGGTCTGGCACCCCTTCCTGCTGAACCCGAACCTGCCGCCGCGTGGTGTCACCCGTGCCCAGTATCTGGAGCGGCGGTTCGGCAGCGTGGCGCAGGCGCAGGGCGTGCATCGGCGGATCGCCCTGGTCGGTGCGCGCGAGGGCATCCCGTTTGCGTTCGGGACGATCCGCGCCCAGCCCAACACCGTCCCCGCGCATGGCCTCGTCCTGGCGGCCGCTGCGCACGATCGTCAGATCGAGGCGGCGGCGGCGCTGTTCCATGCCTATTTCGCGGAGGGTGTCGACATCGGCGATCCGGCGGTGCTGGCGGGACTGGCGCGGCGGCTAGGGTTGAGCACGGAGGAGCAAGCCGCCACACGCGGGCCGGCGACGACGCACGCGGTGCTGCAGGCACACGAGCAGGCCTTCGGCCTCGGCATCGCCGGGGTCCCGGTCTCCATCTTCGGCGAGGATCACCTCATCGCCGGGGCGCAGCCGGCGGAGGTGTTGACGGCGCTGCTCGACCTCCATCGTTACCGACGGGCCGCCGCGTCCGACCTCATGGCCGCCACGCCTCGTAGTCGCCCGTAGCCGGTGCGCGCTGACCACCCCGACGGTCGTGCCCGCGCGGCACATAGGCGAGCGGCGTGCCGCTCAGATTGGGCTGGTGCTCCTTCTCCCAGCGCTTCACCGGCACCGGCTCCTCGTTGGGTGCCTTCTCGCGCTGGTGATTGAGCCAGCCCTGCCAGCCGGGCGGCACCAAGCTGCCATCGAACCTGCTCTCGTCGGCGTAGACGACCCAGCGGCGCTCCGCGCGCCAGCCGCCCGGGCGCTTCTGCCGGTAATATCGGTTGCCGCGATCATCCTCGCCGACGAACTCGCCGTGAAAGCGCGTCAGGAGGTAGGTTCCGAGCGTATTGGCGCGCAGCCATTTCAACATGCGTCACGGCTCCCCGGCAGCGGTCGACCGGGCACTAGCCCCACCCCGGGACGCGAGTCTAGTGGTCACCGGGTCGCTGGCCTCTCCACAGCCTGTGGATAACCTGCCACAGCGTGGGATTGTTTTGTGCTCCGGCGCGATAGATCATGGTGAAGACAGGGTTGAGAATGTGACGCTGACTCTACTCTCAGGCATCCATCAAGCGGATGGATCGTCTATTGACCCTAGTTGGCGGGGTCGATAGCGCACCGGCGTGCCCCGCTAGCCATTGTGTTTCTGGCCCGATTCAGATACCATATCTGGGTGATGCTGGCGATCGACGCGATTCGCCCTCGCGAGTGGCGCCGGTGCCGGCCCAGGAGGCCCTCTCCCGGGCTGTGGAACCTGTGGACAAACCGGATGGAGCGATTGCGGATCAAGCGGACGAGGCATAAAGTAAGGATTGAATTGACCGAGATCAGCCCACGCCGGAGCCCGTTGCCCGAGGTATCCGGGTACGACGAAAACGGTTTGACGAACATGTCGAGAACAATCTACTCTCAGGTAGGAGGAGAAGCGTGGCTCTAGCGATCCAGCGCCGTTTCACCCGAGCAGGCGAATCGCCCTACGCGGCGATCCAATTCCGCATGGCCTCGAGTGAAATCCGCAGCCCGGACGGCTCGATCGTGTTCCGCCTCGACCAGCTCGAGGCGCCAGCGGGCTGGTCCCAGGTCGCTGTCGACGTCCTCGCCCAGAAATACTTCCGGAAGGCAGGGATTCCCGCGCGTCTTAAAGTGGTACGTGAGAAGGGCGTACCTACCTGGCTATGTCGCCGCGTCGCCGATCAGGCCGCGCTCGCCGAGCTGCCCGAAGCGGAGCGCTACAGCGGCGAGACCAGCGCGCAGCAGGTTTTCGATCGCCTGGCAGGGACCTGGACCTATTGGGGCTGGAAGGGCGGCTACTTCGCCGGCGAGGCGGACGCCCGTGCCTTCTACGACGAGCACCGCTACATGTTGGCGGCGCAGATGGCAGCCCCCAACTCGCCGCAATGGTTCAACACCGGCCTCCACTGGGCCTACGGCATCGACGGGCCGGCGCAGGGCCACCTCTACGTCGACGAGACCACCGGCAAGGTGCACGCCTCCTCTTCCGCCTATGAGCGGCCGCAGCCGCATGCCTGCTTCATCCAGAGCGTTAAGGACGATCTGGTAAACGACGGCGGCATCATGGATTTGTGGGTGCGCGAGGCGCGCCTGTTCAAATACGGCTCGGGCACCGGCACGAACTTCTCGAGCCTGCGCGGCGAGGGTGAGCGGCTCTCGGGCGGCGGCAGGAGCTCGGGCCTGATGAGCTTCCTCAAGATCGGCGACCGGGCGGCCGGTGCGATCAAGTCGGGTGGCACGACGCGGCGCGCGGCCAAGATGGTCATCGTCGACGCCGACCATCCGGACATCGAGGCGTTCGTCGACTGGAAGGTGGTCGAGGAGCAGAAGGTGGCGGCGCTGGTCGCCGGCTCGCGCCTGCTTAAGCGGCACGCGGCGGCGATCATGGCCGCCTGCCACGACCCTGACTATACGGGTGCCGACCGCTTCGAGCCGCACGAGAATCCGGGCCTGCGCAAGGCAGTGCGCGAGGCCCGTCGCTCGCTGCTGCCGGAAGGCGCAATCCAGCAGGTCATCCTCTACGCCAGCCAGGGCTATACCGGGATCGAGATCCCGACTTATGCCGCGGACTGGGACAGCGACGCCTACCTGACCGTCTCGGGGCAGAACTCGAACAACACGGTGCGGGTCAGCGACGACTTCATGCAGGCCGTGCTGGAGAAGCGCGACTGGCAGCTGTTCCGACGCACCGACGGTAAGGCCACGAAGACGCTCAAGGCCGACGCGCTGTGGGGTCGCATGGCGACCGCGGCCTGGGCCAGCGCCGATCCCGGCGTCCAGTACGACAGCACGATCAACGATTGGCACACCTGCCCCGCGGCGGGGCGGATCAACGCCTCGAACCCGTGCTCGGAGTACATGTTCCTCGACGACACGGCGTGCAACCTGGCGTCGCTGAACCTGATCTGCTTCCGGCGCGAGGACGGCACGTTCGCGGTCGAGGAGTTCGCGCACGCGGCCCGGCTGTGGACCATCGTGCTCGAGATCTCGGTGCTGATGGCGCAGTTCCCGTCTGCGCGCATCGCCGAGCTGTCCTATCGCTTCCGCACGCTGGGGCTCGGCTACGCCAATCTCGGCGGCCTCCTGATGGCCTCCGGCCTGCCTTATGACAGCGATGGCGGCCGCGCGGTCGCGGGTGCCATCACCGCCCTGATGACCGGCACCGCCTACATGGTCTCGGCCGAGCTGGCTGAGGCGCTGGGCGCGTTCCCGGGCTATGCCGACGACCGGGCGGACGTGCTGCGCGTCCTGCGCAACCATCGCCGGGCGGCCTGGAGCGAGACCGCGGGCTACGAGGGCCTGCGCACCCTGCCCGTGCCGCTCGACACCCGTAATTGCGGCGACCGGGCCTTGGTCGACGCGGCGCGGTCGGCCTGGGACGAGGCGCTGGTCATGGCCGAGCGCCACGGCGTGCGCAACGCCCAGGTCACGGTGATCGCGCCCACGGGCACGATCGGCTTGGTCATGGACTGCGACACGACCGGCATCGAGCCTGATTTCGCGCTGGTCAAGTTCAAGAAGCTGGCTGGCGGCGGCTACTTCAAGATCATCAACCGGATGGTCCCGACCGCTCTCGCGACGCTGGGCTACACGCGAGAGCAGATCGAGGCGATCGGCCGCTACGCGGTCGGCCACGGCACGCTGGTGGGCGCGCCGGCGATCAATCACGAGACGCTCGCCGCCAAGGGCTTCGACCAGACGACCCTGCAGAAGCTCGAGGTGATGCTGCCGACGGCGTTCGACATCAAGTACGTCTTCAGCCGCTATTCGATCGGCGACGAGCTTCTGCGCGATGCGTTCGGCATCGACACGGCGGCGCTCGACGATCCGTCGTTCGATCTCTTGCGCGCGCTCGGGTTCTCGCGCGAGGAGATCGAGGCCGCGAACACCTATTGCTGCGGCGCCATGACGGTCGAGGGCGCCCCGCACCTGCAGGATGCCCATCTGCCGGTGTTCGACTGCGCCAATCCCTGCGGCCGCAAGGGCAAGCGCTTCCTCTCGGTGG
>JBGAKU010000124.1:0-15756 GCA_044224255.1 Geminicoccaceae bacterium | reverse complement strand
TCACCGGCACGGGCAAACTAGTGCATTCTGCACGGATTCGCAATAGGTCCGCTTGCCCGTTGACGCGCCGGCCGGGCACGGCATCCTGTCGCCACCTTCATCGAGGTGACACCATGCTCGCCCGGCGCTCTCTCCTCCTGCTCGCCGCCCTCTGCGCGCTCACCGGTTGCCCGCGGCCGGCCTCGCTGGTCTCCGGCAGCGCGGACAGCGCCACCGTGGCCGGCACCTGGGTCAACGACCAGGCCGAGATCGACGCCGTGGCGACCAAGGCGTGCGGCGCCTACCAGAAGCAGGCGAGCCCGGTTGCCGGCGACCCGGCCTGTCTCGATGCGCAGTGCATCGTGAAGGGCTACCGGTACGAGTGCGTCGGAAGATAGTCGCTGCCGTCAGCCGGGCGGCCGCTGCAGTTCCGGCCAGAACCGTCCGGACCTGATCTTGTAGACCGTCGAGATTGCGACCTGATAGGCGGCCGCCACCTCGCGAGCAGAGCGCCGGTCCGCCAGGATGTGTTCGGCCGTCTCGCGCCCGAGCTTGTTCGGCCGATGACATACAGCTTGGGCAAGGACAAATAATCGACTAATATCAAGCGGGTCCGACTGAGGCTCCAACCCCTCAGCCGGACCCTACCACCAACCCTTGCTTGTGGGAGCAAGAGGCCGATGGATGCGTTCAGCGTCCTGATCATGGCGCAATTCTGGTCCAAGGTCCGCGTCGTCCGAGAAGATACCGCCTGTTGGGTGTGGATCGGCGCTTTCGATAGCAGCGGCTATGGCATGTTCAAGATGAACGGCCGAGATAACCGCGCCCATCGGATCGCTTATGAAATGGTGCATGGCCCGGCGGGGAAGGAGCCGGTTCTGCACCGCTGCGACAACCCGGCCTGCTGCAATCCCTTCCATCTACGCACGGGCTCGCAGGCTCAGAACATGCAGGACATGGCGACCAAAGGTCGTCAGCGCCGGTTGCTGCCAAAGGCAGTCCGAGATGCCATTCTGCGAGACTGCGGACCCTCGCGAGAGGTGGCGCTGCGTCATGGGGTCAGCACGAAAACGGTCGCGAAACTGCGACAGCACGTCACGAGAGATGGAGCGGGCAACCGGGATCGAACCGGCATCCCTACCTTGGGAGGGTAGTGCTCTGCCATTGAGCTATGCCCGCGTGTGTCTCCGGTGCGCCCTGCCAGCGTAACGTTGCGCACCTAAGCCTTTGGCAGCACGGGCATAGCTCACCTTTGGAACGACAGCTTGGGAAGCTGCGCAGCGCCAATTTAGCGCAACCTCACAAACCTGCAACCTGCTGAATCCGTTTGCCTTAACCCGTCGTTAAACAGCTTCTGCCTGTAGTGCATCCCGCCGGCGTGTGGCACCGGTGCGACCTCGGGCATTCCTATGAAGCTGCGCCTCACGAAACGATCCATCGAGGCCCTCGAGGCCAAAATCGCCGCATACGACGTCCAGGACGAGAGCCTTCCCGGCTTCGCGATCCGGGTGCGACCATCTGGCGCAAAGTCGTACATCCTGCGCTACCGGCCCAAGGGCACCGGCCGGCACGGTGCGGTGCGGACACTGACGATCGGGCGCTATCCGCAGGTCACGCCCGAGATCGCGCGCGAGATTGCCCAGCGCCACCTGGGGCGCATCGCGTCCGGCGGCGACCCGGCGCGAGAGCGCGCCCGGCCCGAGAGCAAGACCGTCGCCAACATCCTGCAAGCATACCTCTCGAGCCTCGAAGGCCGTCCATCGCACCGGGTGGTGAAATACGACGTGGCGCTGCACCTGATGCCGGCGCTGGGCGGCAAGAAGGTCGGCGAGCTGCGGACGGGCGATGTCGAGGCGCTGCGCGACCGTCTTATCGCGGAAGGCAAGCGACGGCGGGCAGGGGCCGTGGTCACGACGTTGCGGGCGGCCCTGCGCAAGGCCAAGGTCGACGCGAGCGCAGCCCAGGTGACGGCACCCGGCCATCGCAAGCGGCGCCGCGCGGCTTCGCTCGACGAGCTGAAGGCCATCCTGCTCGCCTGCCGCGAGCTGCTGCAGGAAGGCGAGATATGGCCCTGGTCGATCCACCTCGCGATCCTGGTGATGATGACCGGCGCCAGGCCCTCGGAGATCAGGACCGCGCGATGGCACGACGTGGATTGGGGGCGCGGCCGGCTGATCCGCCACGAGCACAAGATGGCGCACCGGACGGGCGAGGCGCGTGAGATCGAGCTGCCGCCGCCGGCGGTCCAGCAACTGCGGAACATGCCGCGGATACCGGGCAATCCGCACATCATCGCGGGCAAGAAGCGCGGGCGGTGCCTGGAGCACTACGCGCCGGCCTGGGCTGCGATCTGCAAACGGGCGAAGGTCGAGGGCCTGTGGCTCTACGATGCGCGCCGCACCTTCGCCAGCATCGGCCTCGGGCTGGGTTTCACGCTGCCGCAGCTCGCGCGTGCGCTCGGGCACGACGACATGGCCGCCATCGACTCCTATGCCTGGCTGATCGCCAGCGACCGCACGTCGCTCAGCTCCCAGGTTGCGGGGGTTGTGGCGCGACTGTCATCGCATCCAGATATGCCCGCAGGTCCGACAGGCGATAGAGAACCTTCGCTCCCGGCTTGACGCATTTCGGGCCGGTGCCGCGCCAGCGCTGGTTCTGGAGCCGCTTGACCGAGATGCGCAGGAGACGCGCCGCCTCCTCCTCGGTCAGGAGCTGCAGATCCTCAGGCCAGTCGAGCATGCCCTTGCGCTCCCTGTCGTCAGCAATCTCGGTCAGACCCGCCTGGCTCATGCCCCCTTCCGCTCCTCCACATAGTACGGCACCTTGAGCTTGGCCCGCTCGGCGGCATACAGCAGCTCCATCAGCACCTCCGCCTCGGCCTCCTCGCCGCGGCCCCTGGCCGCCAGGTGCGCCGTGCGCAGGTCCGCGCAAACCCGGGCAAGCACCTCGCCGCTCGGGTTGCGCACTCGGATCGTCGTCCCGGCGATGAGCAGCCGGCACGGCTCCACGAGGCCGCACAGCTCGCAGGTCCGCGGGTAGCCGGCCCCGATCGCCATGCGGTAGCGCTGGCAGGACAGGCGGTCGTCGTCGGTCATCACACCTCATCCTCGACCGGCGCGAACCACTGCCGCGAGCTACACCCCGCTCCCGGCGGCAGGGCCACGAAGTAGCCGCCGTACTCGCCCCGGTGCCAGGGCTCATGCGGTCCGATGCCCCAGCCGCCGCCGCAGGGGGTGACGCCGGTCCAGTAGAGCCAGTAGTTGCCGATCATGGCTGGGGCTCCCCGGTCTCTTCGATGGCAGCCTCCAGCCGCCGGCTGATCCTCGGCAGGTTCATCGGATAGCCCTCGGCGTAGTGCGCATAGCGCAGATCGTGCACGGCGATGCGGACCGTCGCCTTGACCCGCGCCAGCTCCGCCTCTGCCCGCCTCCTCCGCTCGACCTCGCGGCCGTTGGCCTCCAGCAGCTCGGTGACGCGGCGTTCGTGGTCGGCGCGGAGGCGCTCGATCTCGTCGGCGGCGTCAACCAGCAGCAAGTGCGCGTAGCGACTGTAATCCTCGCTCCAGACGAGCCCTACGGCCTTCGCCACGCGGCGGATTTTCTCGGGCAAGTCCTCGGTCGCTTGCTCCTCACCCACGCCCATCCTCCCGAATCTTCTCACACTCCACCATCGCCGCGCGGCTCACCTCAAACAGCACCACGGCCCGCAGCTCCGGCGGCGCCTTGATCGCATCCAGCTCGACGGGTGCCTGGGCCACGGCCACGCGGGCGATTGCGGCGAGACGGGCGGCGACGCGGGTGGCGGCGGGGTCAGCGGGCACTGCGGATCACCCCGACAAAGGCACTGCCGATCTTGAGGCCATAGGCCAAGCAGCTAGGCTGCAGGTCGACGCCCTTGCCGCGCCGCCCCCACCAGAGCTGCAGCCAGCCGGCCGTCTGCTGCCGCTCACGCATCGCCGCCTCCGCTCTCGGGCGCGGGCTGCTCGGCCTTGCGCCTATCCAGCTCGCGGACCAATTCGAGCCCGGCCCTGGTATGCACGGCCCGTGATTGGTGCCCGGCCTTGCCCTGGATCAGCCCCCGCCTTGCCAGCGAGCGCATCACCCGCTCATCTTCGCCGCCGCAAAAATAGTAGACCCCGCCGCCGTTGCTCCTGACGATCTCACGGAGCATCGCGATCTGTCGGCCTCCGAGGCGGGGCGTCTTGCTTGCCGCTGCACTCATCGCTCCAGCTCCTCGGCCATGCACACCAGCGACCACGCTTCGTCGTACAGTTCAGCCTGCCGGTACTGCGCAACCTTCGCGCGGATGCGGCGGGTGATGACGGCGAGGGCGGTGTCGGATAGCTCGCAGCAGTGCGTCCAGGCAGCCCCCGGCAGCACGCCCTGCATCGCCCGCGCGATCTCCTCTCGCGCAGTCAGGGGCTCAGCCGTCTCGCTGCCGTCCTCGTCAAACAACTCGGTGATTGGCCGGTCGAAATGGGCGTCGCAGAGCCAAAGCCAGCCGTTGGGAGTCTTGCGGCGCCGACGGGCGTGGTTGATGCAGGTATCGCCCGGCACGCATGGGTCCGGGTATTCGCACTGGTCTGGCTTCTCGCGCGCGGTCAGGGGCTCGGTCATGGCAACACCTCCTCGTCGTACTCGACGCGCGGAACGAGGCGGCTAACGACGAGCGGGCCGTGGGTTTCGTCGCGTCTGCTGACGATGATTTTGACCTCGTCTTCCAGCCGGTTGAGCAAGTCGCGCGCCTGCCGGGCCTGCTCCAGCTCGGCATCCAGCAGCATCCTGTCCTCGGTATCGGCGATGGCGGCGGCAAACATTTGCCGCTGGGCGTCCAGGATCGGGCACCGACTGTCGTGGCCATCCCCCAGTCGGGCGCCGCATCCCGAGCAGGTCGTCATATCGCGCGGCCCATCAGCCACGGGCACGGAGGCGTCCCGGTAGCGCGGCACGCAGGGGATGACGCGGCGGCGGGGCGGGGCGAAGTCGTCAGGCATGTCAGGCGGCCTCGTGCAGGGGATCGGCGGCGGCACCAGCGCACAGGATGTCAGGGCGAATTTGGCCGCCGCCGATGGGGTCGCCGAGGGCAGGATCAGGATGGGCGTCGCAAGTTGCCTGGCCCTCGGCGATAAGGTCGGGATCGGCACTGTCCGCTTGGGCATCAGCGCCGTGATGGCCGATCCCGAGATGGTCGGCGGCGGCACGCGCATGGTGGGCGTCATCGATCAGATGGCCGCCGCCGATCTCGTCGCGCCAGGCGCGCCACAGGTCGCGCACCAGCCGCTTCTCGGCGTAGCGCGACGCGGCACGATGGGCGTGCATCTTCGTCCAGCCCCGCTCCAGGTAGCGGGCCTTCGCCTCGTCATAGAGCGTGCGGTACTCGCGATGCTGGTTGCTGGCGCCCTGAGCCTTCAGCACCGGCTCGAACGCCACCCACGACACGCTGCGCCGGCTCGGGTTGTAGCCGTGCGCCGCCGCCAGATCGGGGTCGCTGTAGCGGCGCTGCCGCTCGCCGGCGATGACCGCCAAGCCCAGGCGCTTCCACACCTTCGCCGGGTTGGCATAGGCGTGCAGCGGGCCGGTCTCGCCAACGATGCGCGCGAAGCTCACCTCGCCGAAGCCCAGCGTGCCCTGCACGAACCGGTAGCCCGGCAGCTCGCGGGCGAGCTTGACCATGCGCTTGGTGCAGCGCTTCTCGAGCTCCTCGAACGGCTCCATGGCCGTGTCCGTGCTCGTCACCAGGGCGCGCAGGGCCAGCTCGTCGTCGGGCGGCAGGTCGGTGGCCTTGCCCTTGCGCACGGCGCTGAGCAGCTTCTGCGCGGCCGCCACGGCCTTGGCGCGGCTGGTCTCGTCGGCGAAGGTCGAGAAGCCCAGAAACTCCACCCGCACGAACGCCGCGAGCCGGTTGGCGATCGCCACCCGCTGCCGGGTGCAGAACTTGGCCCGACGGTGGAGGATGCGGATCTCGGCGCAGAGATCACCCGCCCGGGACAGCCAGGCTGTGGGTGTCGATTCACCACTGGCCCCGGGCGGGTGATGGGGGTCGCCGGCAACAACGTCATGGGTGTCATTGGTGGTGCGGCCGGCGATGGGGTTCGGAGGCAAGGATGCGTTGGGTTCCGCCCATATAGTGGCCTCCGAAGGGTTTTTGCCGGCATTTCCACTCTGGGTGTCAGACGAAGATTGGCCGGCGAAACTGGGAATATCGTTCATCTCGACCTCGTGGTTGGGCGGGCACCAGGGCGGTGGGTTGCAGCCGTGAACTGGCCCGCCCGCGAGAGCAGCGGCAGCCGACCAATGGGCGTCAACATCAGCTTGGCCGCTGCTCGCGCGGAGGGGCGGGGCGGAGGCACGGGCAATCTGGGTGACATGGCGATGTTGGCCCCCGCCCATCTCGTCAGCCGCGCACGCCGGCCATGAGCGCCTGGGCCCTGGACGCGCTCACATGCTCGCCCACCACGGCGTTGGCGCGGCGCGGCATGGCGTCGAGCAGGGCGCGGTAGAACTTGGCATGACGGGTCAGGCGCTTCTGCTCGCCCTCGACCTCCAGCCGGGTGCAGGCGGCCAGCGGCTTGTCGCCGATGCGCAGCTCCTCCAGCAGCCCCAGCTCGACACGGGTCGCGGCTGCCGGGCCGGCGATGTCCTGGTCCTGCTTGCGCTGCGGCGGGCTGGCGACCTGCGCGCGGCGCATCGTCCGGGCCGCCTCATGCAGATGGATGCGGCGCAGGAACCTGGCGCAGCACTGCTCGAGCTCGTCCGCGCCCAGCACGTCGAGCAGCAGGCGCGGGTCGGCCTCGATCTGCGAGCGGAACTCGGCGCAGGCTGCGCGCGTCAGGTCGCCGTAGCTGTTGATGATGCTGCGGGCGAGCTGCTCGGCCTCGCTCCGGGTGGCGACGGGTCGGGGCGGCAGGGCGGCGGTGGCGGCGGTCTCAAGCATGGTGGTCTCCTGGGCGTGAAGGGTGAGCGGGCACTCAACTACTGGGTGGCGGCCTGAAGATGGCCCGCTCGGCGAGGCGGCGCAGATGGCTGATGGTGGGCACGGATGCGCTGGCGTCGCCTCGCCGAAGGGGCCGGCCGGTCACGCCACCTCCCGCCGCTCGCCGGCCTCGATCTCGCCCATGATCCTCTCCCTCGCCTCCTGGCTCCGCGCCAGGTCGTGCAGGCAGTGCAGCAGGTCCCGGTTGTAGGCCCGGTAGCGCTCCCGGTCGGGCGTCTCGCGCAGGTGCCGCAGGTAGGCCCGCCAGAGCGCGGCGGGGTCATCGCTGGTCAGGAGCGGGCCGTCCCAGCAGTCGACGAGGGTCAGGGTCGGGGCGGTCATGCGGCCTCCCGCTGCTCGCCGGCTAGCCGCAGAGCGGTGCCGTCGCCGATCCACCACACCTCGGCGCCCGCGGCCGCCATCTTGTCCGCCTGCGCCCGCGGCAGCGTCATCGCCACCAGGGCCGGCACGCCCGCGGCCTTGATCGCCTTGGCCAGCCCGTTGCGGCCCGGCACGTCGAGCACGTCCGCACCGTCGAGCACCGCCAGGGCCGAGCCGTCGCGGCGCCCGATCGCCAGCGCCAGGGCCGCGTCGGCGCGCCAGCGCTCGGACTGCGACAGCGCGCGCCAGGGCCGGCCGGCGGCCGTCACCTCTAGGTCGCCCTCGACCAGCACCACGGGCCAGCGGGCGGCGGCGCACAGCTCGGCCAGGTCCTGGTTGAGCAGGTCGAGCAGCTGGCCGAGCTTGGCCTTGCGCACGCCCTCGCGGCCGGCGAGCTCGGCGAGCTTGAGCCAGACGCCGATCTCGGCGTGCAGGGTGCGCGCGCGGTCCCAGCGGCCATAGGCGTCCCGCAAGGCCTCGGCCTCGGTCAGGGCCCGCTCCGCCACGGCGAGATCGTCGCTGCGCTCGGGCAGGCCCGCCAGCGTCGCGGCCGCGGCCTGGGCCTCGGCGAGAGCGGCGCGGAGCCGGGCCAGCTCGGCCTCGCCGTGCTTGATCGCCCGCTCGAAATCCGCCAGCTCGGAGCGCCAGGCGGCCAGGGTCGCGGAGTTGACCGTGGCGTGACGCCCGGGCTTGCGCAGCGGCTGGCCGATCTCCGTCTCGGGCCAGATCTCCACCGGCTGCTCGCAGTGCGGGCAGGGGCAAAGGGCCCGCGACAGGCCCGTGTTCTCGAGCGTCCGCTTCTTGGCCGCGCGCTTCTCGCGGTCCGCAGCCAGGGCATGCTCGACCCGCTCGAGCGTGGCCGCGATCGCATCGGCATGGCCGGCCTGGGTTGCGAGCCGCTCACGCTCGGCGTCCGAGACCGCCTGCTGCTTGAGCGCCTCGTCGCGCGCCGCCTTGGCGGCCGCCAGCCTGCGCTCCGGCTCCTCGGCATCGAGCGCGGCCAGGTCGAGCGTGGCCTCGGACGGCTGCCAGCCTTCCGCCTCCTTGGGCGCATAGGCTCGGCGCTTGGCGGCCTCGCACCAGGCGCCCTTTTTCTCGCGGGCCAGCTTCTCGGCGTGCTTCTGGCCCGCATCCCAGCCGTCGCGCTGGATCAGCTTCCAGAGCGTGGTGGCCGCCTCATGCTCGCCGATATCGGCCGCGGCCAGCGCCTGGCGCCAATCCTGCTCGGTGGGCGCCGCCTTGAGCGCCTCGATCAGGGCCGCAGCGCGCTCCTCGGGCGCCATCGCGGCCGGCTTGACGAGGCCCGCGGCGATCCGGCTGGCGGTGGGCGGGTCGCCGTGGACGAGGACCTCGCCGGCCGGCCAGGAGATCGTGACCTTGCCGCCGTCGCCGGCGAGCAGCTCGGCCCGGGCCTCGCGCTGGCCCTGGCGGACCAGCACCGTCTGGCGGCCGTCCTTGGCGCGCCAGCCGAGCTTGCCGTCGCCGGTGAGCAGCGCGCCGGCGCAGAGGCAGAGGGTGCTCTTGCCGGCGCCGATCTCGATGTTGGCGCTCTCGATCGAGCGCACCTTGCGGGCGGTCAGGTGCATGTTACTCGTCCCCGAACATGTCGCCGCCGTCGTCGGCCGGCGGGGGCGGTTCCTCCTGCCGCTGCGGGGCCGCCGCGCGCGTCCGGGCCGGCGGCACGGTGCCGGAGGCCTGCCGGGCGGGCTTCGGCTCCTGGCGGGGCTCGTGGGCGGCCTGCAGCTCGACGATCTCGCCGGTCTCCTCGTCGATCGCTTCGTCCCCGCCTGAGGTCAGGAGCTGCGGCCCATCCTGCTCGTCCTCGACGAAGCCCGAGATGCCCTCCTTGATCTCCTCGGCCGAGCTGACCGCCAGGGCCTCGAAGTTGACAGGCCGCTCGTCGATCGCGAGCGCGCCCGCCATCTCCAGGCTGAGCGGCGCCTCGCCGCTGCCGAAGAGCTGGCGGATCGGCGTCTTGCGCGCCATGCGGTCGGGATAGGCGGTCCAGGGATTGTCGCGCAGCACCCAGTCCTTGCCGTTCTTCGCCGACGCCAGCGCCTGCTTGTAGCCCTGGCTCTTGTCGCGGACGGCCAGCACCGAAGCCTTCGGCATCACGACGAAGGCCTGCCCATCATCCAGGCGGACATGGCAGTAGGCATGGGTGTAGGCATCGGCCGGACCGTCGTGGCCCATCGGCTTGTGCTTCAGGAACGTCTCGGTGCCGTACTGGAAGTCGAACTCGTCGCCGGGCCGCACCACGTCGGCATGCACGCCACGGATCAGGCCCGAGCGGCGGCCCAGCTCCATGTAGCCGCGATAGCCGATCACGGTCTGGACCTCGACGGTGCCCTTCTTCCTGTTCTCGAACGGGATCAGGAAGATGTGCTGGAGCGGCGTGTTCGGCTCCAGCCCGAGCGCCGAGCAGCCGAGGAAGGCGCCGAGCAGCGTCATCGGATCGCACGACGCCAGCTTGGGCGTGCGCTGCACGGCGATCGTGGCGAGGCGCATCATCCGGTCGGGCGTGATGTGCCGCGGCAGGAGCGCGCGCATCAGCTCCACGGTCCTGGGCGCCTGGAGAAGCTCGCGCACGTCGCGGCGGGGCTTGGCGAGTTGGGTTGCCATGGACCTATCCCTGGTAGGTTGCGGGACATGCCGGCTGACCATGCAGACGGCAGAACTTCTGATTGCAGAGCATGCTCGTGGCGTTCGGAAGGAAGCGGCCCGGATCGCCGTCGGCGGCGAAGGCCTGCAGCTTGGCCGAGAACTCGCCGAGCACCGCGTGCGCCTGGCGCTCGCAGCCCTCGATCGACAGCGGCTCGGCGACGACACGGGGTTGCTCGCGGTCGAGCCGCACCCGCTTGAGGAAGTCGATCTGCGCGCCATCGGTGCTGTGGCCGCGGCTGCGGAACAAAAGTGAGTAGGCGCCGACTTGGCTGGCGTGTTTGGCCGCGGGCTGGTGGCGGCGGCCGGTCTTTAAATCACGGACCTTGTGCGCGCCCGTGGCGGCATCCAGATGCAGCAGGTCGCTCTGCCCGGAGAGGATCACCCCGGGCGCGAACTCGGCCTCGATCCGGCTCTCGACCGCCACGGGCGTCGCGCGATCGGCCACGTCCTCGCGGTAGACAGCCACCATCCGGCGCGCGGCGCGCTCGGCCGCATCGCGTGACGGTGACTCCTCGTCGAAGATTAGGCCCTCGCCGGCCTCGTCCTCGATCCGCCGGCGCAGCGTCTCGATCGCCGCGTCCTCGCAGGCCGAGAGCGACGAGGCCCGGCCCATCATCCGCTCGCTCAGGGCGAGCTCGGCGCCGGCATGCACGCCCGAGCCGACCACGGCGCCGATATTGCCGTGGCCGCGCCGCAGCTCGTGGCCGTGGGCGACGAACAGGCGGGCCTGGCTGTTGGCGGCGGCGCGGAGCTGGCAATCGAGGAACCCGGGCAAGCTCGAGGCGCGGATCACCAGCGGCTCGGTCATCTCCCATCCCCCATCGCCAACAGCAGCGTCCGCAGCGCCGAGCGCTGAGACGCGCTGAGCCGCCCGACCGCGCGCATGATCTCGACCAGGCCACGGTCGTGCGCCGCGGCTTCCGGCTGGCCTATGTCCGCCAGCGCCAGGAACTGCTCGCCGCCGCCCAGGCTGCGGACGACGTCGAGGATGCGCTCGGCCGTCAGGCGGTTGGCGCCCGACTCGTACTTGTGGATTTGCTGGACGGTGACGCCCATCTGCTCGCCCAGCTCGGCCATCGTCAGGCCGCGCTGCACGCGCAGGTTGTGCAGCCAACCGGCTATGGCCGTGCGGGTCATTACGGTGCGATCCAGTGCATGAGGGTGGCGATGATGCCGGCCCACAGGGCCAGCGAGATCGGCAGGGCCAACAGGAAGCCGCGGGCGAAGGCGAGGTCGTCGGGCTCGGCGGCAACGGTCCTGGCGGCCGGGCGGATGGCGCGGGCGGCCATCACGAATCGTCTCCAGGGAGCCTGATGCCCTCGGCGCCCTGTTCGGCCGCCTGTAAAAACGCTTTGTCGAACATCAGGTGGACGAGCGTCGTGCCGTCCTCGCTTTCGCTATTCAGCTCACGAACGACTTCCCGCGCCCAAACGGCGCGGTCCGTGACGGCGGGCTGGTTATCCTCGATCGGCTCGAAAGCCGGGCACGCTTCGGTTGCCGTCACCAGCGCATCGAACGACAAGCGGATGACGATCTCGTCGCCTTCGATCTTGGCCATGTCCATCGTGGGCTCTTCCGTAGAGTTGGCTGAGTCGGCAGGGGCGGCCATCAGACCGGCACCATCTGGTATGCCAGGACGAACAGCAGCGCCGTCGCCAGCGTGAGCAGCAGGCCCGTGGCCACCAGCTCGCGGCGGTCGATCAACCCCCGCTCGAGACTGTCGGCCGCGATGCGGGCGGCCTCGCGATTCATGGGGTGGGCCGCGGTGTTGCGCTCCAGCAGGCGCAGGCGGTGGATGCGCGCGCGGCGCTCGGGGGCGGTCATCATGCGAGCTCCTTAACGCCAACGATCCAGCGCGCGTCGGTATCCAGGTCTATCTTCTCGGGGTCCAAGAACTGAACGCTGGCCTTGCCAAACCGCGGAGCATCTGCCGTGACCGCGAACTTGCCGCAGGTCTCGCACTCGGCGTAATAAGGGTCGCCGATTAGTGCCTTGACGGCCACGGGCGTGCCGCAACACTGCGGGGCATCTGGATCGCCCCACCCATTGGCGCCGATAACCTGAGCGGCGGTCTTGAGCGGCTGGCGGTACTTCTCGGCCAGTGTCTCGTCGGCGTGGGCCTGCAGGCTGACCTTGGCCATCACGCGGGCTCCTCGACTGTCCCCAGGCACCGCCGCTGCCGCATCGTCAGCAGAGGCTCGAGCGGCGCCACCGCATCCGCGTTCCCGAAGTGCCTGGCCATCGCCCGCAGGCTCTCCTCCGCCCGCTCCAGGTAGCGCTCCAGCTCGCGCAGGCCGGCATCGCCTGCCGCGTCGCACATGTTGCAGGCCATCGCCCGCAGGCAGACCGCCAGCAGGCGCAGGTCCCGCAGCGGCAGCGGCTGCAGCGCGTCCTGGATGGCGGCGCGCGGGTCGATCGACGCCGGGTGGCCGTCGTCCAGCTCGTGGAGCTGGCGGCCGATCTCGATCAGCTCGGCGAGGGTGGTCATGTCCCGACCTTCTCGTCGCTTCCGTCCCAGACGAACTCACCGTCTTCGCCGACCGGGAAGTGCTTGCCGCACGCGACGCAGAACGTGCCCGAGTAGAAGAACGGGTCGCACGCATAGGTCTCGGCCAGGGCTTGGCCCATGGTCGTCGTCGTGCCGCAGGTCAGATGCCTGTAGGTGCGGCGCACGGGCCGCACGAAGCCCTTGGCCCGCTCTTCGGCCGAGAGGACGACATAGCCCTTCTGCATGCCGGTGGTCGGGTTGATCTCCCGGTGGTCGGGCGTGACAGGCGAGCCGTCGGTCAGCGTCGTCTTTCTCATTGCTTTTTCCTCAGTGAGAACTCGAAGACGGTGCCGTCGAGCCGGAGTATGAAGACATAGTCGCCGGTGTCGTCGACTTCCTTGACCGGCATCCTCACCTTGCCGCCCAGCCGCTTCAGGAAGGCGATCAGGAGTTGCTCCTTCATCGCTTCGACTGCGGCGGCAGCTTCAGGATTGTCGAGGCGGGCGAGGTCGATTCCTCCGGTCATGGCGCGGCCTCGTAGACATAGCCGCCACCGTGCCGCCGCCTCGATCCCAGCGACCGCATGCAGCACCGGACCTCGCCGCTGGCGCAAACTTCAGTCAGCCGAGCGCGGACAAAGGCTGGATCGGTGCCGCGAAACCAATCAACGATCTGGCGCTCGGTAACGCCGGCCTGTCGCTTGCCTCGGACGCCGCGCACGAAAGCGACGATCTGGTCGCGCAGACCCGCCACGCCGTCAAAACGCAGGTCGGGTGCGTGATATTGGATCAGCCTTGGCGTGGGTGTGCGTGACGCTCTCATCGCCGCCTCCGCGGCAGCATGTCGATCAGCAGCAGCCACGGCAGCGCCAAGAGCAGCAGCACCAGCGTCGCCGCAGCGCTGATCTCGTGACGCGCCGCCGCCGGCAGAGGCTCGGGCTGCGGCTGCGCCTCCACCGGGCGCGCGGGCCGCGGGCGGAGGGGGATGACGGTGGCTGGCATTTCCCTTACCCCTCGCCGTCGCCGGAGCCGTCGCCGTAGCCGGAGCCGGAGCCGTCGCCGGAGCCGGAGCCGGAGCCGGAGCCGTAGCCGTCGCCGGAGCCGTAGCCGGAGCCGTAGCCGTAGCCGTCGCCGGAGCCGGAGCCGGAGCCGTCGCCGGAGCCGGAGCCGGAGCCGTAGCCGGAGCCGTAGCCGTAGCCGTCGCCGGAGCCGTAGCCGGAGCCGTCGCCGGAGCCGTCGCCGGAGCCGGAGCCGGAGCCGTCCTCATCAGGCCGCATTGATCGTCTCCCGCGCGGCGTCGGAGCACGGGATGGTCTCGATCACGCCGGTCAGCGCGATCTCGGGCAGGGCTGTGTCGACCTTGCCGCCCTTGAGACCGTGCACGGCCAGGCCGGACAGGGCGATGCCGCCCTTGGTCTGCCAGGACCACAGGCGCCGGCTGTTGCGCAGCACCGCCTGGTCGCCCGTCTGGCTGACCAGCTCGCCGGCATGCACGCCGGCGCTGTAGCAGCGGCAGATCACGTAGCGGCCGACGAAAGGGTGGACGGGCGAGACCAGCTCGGCGAGAGGCTCGGCGAGCGGCAGAGGGGCCGGGGCAAGCAGGCGCGCAAGCTCGCGGGCCTGGCCGATGGTGATGTCGTCGAGGTTCACTGGATGCTCCCCACGGGCGCCGGGTGGGCCGGCTGTGTGGGGCAGACTATGGTTCAAGACGTTGAACACGTCAACGGCATAGTTCAAATGCTCGAACGACTCGTGCTACACCGCCCCCGTCACCAGGAGGGTGCGGGGATGAGCGGAAAGCGGAAGGTCAAGCCCAAGGTCGCAGACGTGCCGGCCGGCGAGGTGTGCTCGATGACACCGTGGCGAGCGAGCTTCGGCGTGCGTCAGTACGCGATGGGGGTCGAGATCAGGAACCGGACGGGCGCGGCCATCAGGCTGACGGTCGATGAATCCAAATCGCAGGCTCTGACCGGGCCGCTGGTCATCGTGATCGAGCAGCCTGGGGATAGAGGGGTGTGAGATGACGGACGACAACGACGGCAAGGGCGAGCGCCCAGACGATCAGGAGCCCGAGAAGCCCGGCCAGGCGATGGCCGAGAACTTCCGGGCCATCAAGCAGGCGATCGATGATCTGCAGCAGACAGACCCCCAGGGACCGCCGCCGGCGTCCACCGAGGGCCAGTCGCCAAGCCCCTGATGATTGCTCCACGCCGCCTACCCAGCGACCAGCCCGGCGGATTCCGAAGGCGGTGTCTGGGCCGGGGCGCCTTTCTCGAAGCGCCAGAGATGCATGAGCAACCTCTGCAGGCGATTGGGTTCCCACGCCCATGGCGGCAACGGACGGCCCAAGGCGCGGCAGACCTCGTTGTAGCAGTCGGCCTCCAGGGCCCGGTAGATGGGCGGCTCGGTCGAATCGATCAGAGCCCTCTCGCTCTCCCATGACCGAAGCTCGGCCTCGGTCGGGGCCACCTTGGCTCGCATCGTCCGCGCGAGATCGGTGAATTTCTGCGCCAGGACGAGGTGGTCGCGGGCCTTGCCACCGAAGCCGACCACCAAGCCGGCTGCACCTACCACGGTGGTGATCAGCCCCGTGATTGTGGGCGACCACGCGGCCACGGTAGCGGAGCCCAAGAGGATGACGAGGAAGGTCGACAGACGGTCCATCCGCTCGAAGAACGCACGCCTCCGCTGGTGGTAGCGGATCGATTTTTCCACCTCGAAGCTCAAGGCGTCCAGCCGATCTTCCAAAGACATTGCCCTGCTCCCGTCGGGTCTCGGAGCGCTACTGCGGGCTAGGCCGTGGCGGCGGCGGACGATAGGTCGGGACATCCTTGATCTCCCGGCCGGGCGGGTCCGTCCTTGGAGGCCTGACCGGTGGCGCCACAGGTTGCCCAGGCCGATCCGTTTCGCTCATGCCTAGCATCTCAGATATAGGCTCCCGAAGCCTTGGATGAAAGCCGATGGGCAGACGGGCGCTCGTCGCATGGGCGGCAGGGCCGGCCGACGTTCTCATCTGACAATGTTGCAGTCCCCCTATGTAATCATCGTGGGATCGTTAACGGCGATAGCCAAGGGTGCAGGTGTGAAATTTGATATTTGCATCGGGCAATAGATTCCGTCTATCTCCGATGTGTTGCTTAGCTTCTGTTAATTGTGAGGGCGATATGCAAGACGTTCTGCTGGATATTCTCACGGTCCAGCGTCAGATGCTGGAGGTTCTGACCTGGGTTTTCGAGGCGATCGAGGATTTACGCCAGCAGCCGACTGACGACG